>NZ_JAUSYQ010000002.1:1906666-2260000 GCF_030816965.1 Streptomyces canus | reverse complement strand
GGGAGCGTCGTGTGCCGGGTGAAGCCGCGCCGGAAGGCAGTGGTGGACGGTTCACGAGTGAGAATGCAGGCATGAGTAGCGATACACACGTGGGAAACGTGTGCGCCGATTGACTAAGGGTTCCTGGGTCAAGCTGATCTGCCCAGGGTAAGTCGGGACCTAAGGCGAGGCCGACAGGCGTAGTCGATGGATAACCGGTTGATATTCCGGTACCCGCTGTGAAGCGTCAAACACCGAACCTATTGATGCTAAGGCCGTGAAGCCGTTCCGGACCCTTCGGGGAATGGAAAGTGGTGGAGCCGCCGAACCAAGGTGGTAGTAGGTGAGTGATGGGGTGACGCAGGAAGGTAGTCCAGCCCGGGCGGTGGTTGTCCCGGGGTAAGGGTGTAGGCCGTGCGGTAGGTAAATCCGTCGCACACAAGGCTGAGACCTGATGCCGAGCCGATTGTGGTGAAGTGGATGATCCTATGCTGTCGAGAAAAGCCTCTAGCGAGTTTCATGGCGGCCCGTACCCTAAACCGACTCAGGTGGTCAGGTAGAGAATACCGAGGCGTTCGGGTGAACTATGGTTAAGGAACTCGGCAAAATGCCCCCGTAACTTCGGGAGAAGGGGGGCCATCACTGGTGAGAGGACTTGCTCCTCGAGCTGGGGGTGGCCGCAGAGACCAGCGAGAAGCGACTGTTTACTAAAAACACAGGTCCGTGCGAAGCCGTAAGGCGATGTATACGGACTGACGCCTGCCCGGTGCTGGAACGTTAAGGGGACCGGTTAGTCCGACTTCGGTCGGGCGAAGCTGAGAACTTAAGCGCCAGTAAACGGCGGTGGTAACTATAACCATCCTAAGGTAGCGAAATTCCTTGTCGGGTAAGTTCCGACCTGCACGAATGGCGTAACGACTTCTCGACTGTCTCAACCATAGGCCCGGTGAAATTGCACTACGAGTAAAGATGCTCGTTTCGCGCAGCAGGACGGAAAGACCCCGGGACCTTTACTACAGTTTGATATTGGTGTTCGGTTCGGCTTGTGTAGGATAGCTGGGAGACTGTGAACTCCGGACGCCAGTTCGGGGGGAGTCGTCGTTGAAATACCAGTCTGGTCGTGCTGGATGTCTAACCTGGGTCCGTGATCCGGATCAGGGACAGTGTCTGATGGGTAGTTTAACTGGGGCGGTTGCCTCCTAAAGAGTAACGGAGGCGCCCAAAGGTTCCCTCAGCCTGGTTGGCAATCAGGTGTTGAGTGTAAGTGCACAAGGGAGCTTGACTGTGAGACCGACGGGTCGAGCAGGGACGAAAGTCGGGACTAGTGATCCGGCGGTGGCTTGTGGAAGCGCCGTCGCTCAACGGATAAAAGGTACCCCGGGGATAACAGGCTGATCTTCCCCAAGAGTCCATATCGACGGGATGGTTTGGCACCTCGATGTCGGCTCGTCGCATCCTGGGGCTGGAGTCGGTCCCAAGGGTTGGGCTGTTCGCCCATTAAAGCGGTACGCGAGCTGGGTTTAGAACGTCGTGAGACAGTTCGGTCCCTATCCGCTGCGCGCGCAGGAATATTGAGAAGGGCTGTCCCTAGTACGAGAGGACCGGGACGGACGAACCTCTGGTGTGCCAGTTGTTCTGCCAAGGGCATGGCTGGTTGGCTACGTTCGGGAGGGATAACCGCTGAAAGCATCTAAGCGGGAAGCCTGCTTCGAGATGAGTATTCCCACCCCCTTTGAGGGGTTAAGGCTCCCAGTAGACGACTGGGTTGATAGGCCGGATCTGGAAGCCCAGTAATGGGTGGAGGTGACCGGTACTAATAGGCCGAGGGCTTGTCCATATTTGCTCGCGTCCACTGTGTTAGTTCTGAGGCAACGACCGTTGTCGGCTTTGAGCTGGAACGCATAACAGAAAAGTGTGCTTGTTCGCTCGAAACCATTAGGGTTTCGGTGGCCATAGCGTGAGGGAAACGCCCGGTTACATTCCGAACCCGGAAGCTAAGCCTTACAGCGCCGATGGTACTGCAGGGGGGACCCTGTGGGAGAGTAGGACGCCGCCGAACAATATTTGGAGGACCCCTGGTCCCAGCGTTCAGCTGGGACCAGGGGTCCTTTTGTTTTTAGAATGCTTGCAGTACCGAAGACAGGAGTCACCATGTCCACCAACTCTCCCGACGACCGACCGGAGCGCGACCAGCGGCGACGGGACAGTGGTGACCGTGGCGGTTTCCGCCGCGACGACAACCGCGGTGCCGGCGACCGTGGCGGCAGTGAGCGCGGCGCCAATCGCGGTGGCGGCTACGGACGCCGTGACGACAGCCGCAGTGGTGGCTATGCCCGGCGGGATGACCGCCGTGACGACCGCCGGAGCGATGACCGCGGTGATCGTGGTGGTTTCCGCCGTGACGACAACCGCAGTGGCGACAGCCGTGGTGGGGACAGCCGTGGTGGGGACAGCCGTGGTGGGGACAACCGTGGTGGCGGCTACGGCCGGCGTGACGATCGCGACCGCGGCCCTCGTGGGGACGATCGTGGGCCTCGCCCCGCGTTCCGTCGCGACGACCGGCCGACCGGTCCGCGCCGCGACGACCGCGACCGCGACCGTGGGTTCCGACGCGATGGTGACCGGCCTGCCTTCCGCCGTGACGACCGAGGCGACCGTGGTGACCGAGGCGAGCGCATAGAGCGCCGCGACAACGACCGTGGTGGCTTCCGCCGCGACGACAACCGCGGCGGCGGGCACGCGGGCCGAGACGACCGCGGTGATCGTGGTGGTTTCCGCCGTGACGACAACCGCAGTGGCGACAACCGTGGTGGGGACAACCGTGGTGGCGGCTACGGCCGGCGTGACGATCGCGACCGCGGCCCTCGTGGGGACGATCGTGGGCCTCGCCCCGCGTTCCGTCGCGACGACCGGCCGACCGGTCCGCGCCGCGACGACCGCGACCGTGGGTTCCGACGCGATGGTGACCGGCCTGCCTTCCGCCGTGACGACCGAGGCGACCGTGGTGACCGAGGCGAGCGCATAGAGCGCCGCGACAACGACCGTGGTGGCTTCCGCCGCGACGACAACCGCGGCAGCTACGAGCGCCGTGACGATCGGCGGGATGACCGCCGGAGCGATGACCGCGGTGATCGTGGTGGCTTCCGCCGCGACAACGACCGGCGTGACAACGACCGGCGTGACGACAACCGAGGCGACCGCGGTGGCTTCCGGCGTGACGACAACCGGGACGACCGGGGCGGCTTCCGGCGTGACGACAACCGGAGCGACCGGGGCGGCTTCCGCCGGGACAACGACCGGCGTGACGACCGTGGCGGGCGCGGTGGGCCCCGTAGGGACGACCGTGGTGGGCGCCCCGGCGGGTTCCGTGGGCGGGACGACCGGCGCGGTGGCGACGATCGGCGCGGCGGCGGGCGTTTCCGCGACGAACGGGAGCGCGATCGTGAGCCGATCAAGCGGCTGCCGATCCCCGAGGATGTCACGGGCGACGAGATCGACAAGGACGTACGGCAGGAGCTCCAGAGCCTGCCGAAGGGGCTCGCGGAGGATGTCGCCAAGAACCTGGTGATGGTCGCCAGGCTCATCGACGAGGACCCCGAGGGTGCCTACGGCTACTCCAAGGTGGCCCTGCGGCTGGCGTCTCGTGTCGCCGCCGTACGAGAGGCGGCCGGGTTCGCGGCGTACGCCAACCAGAAGTACAGCGAGGCGCTCGCCGAGTTCCGGGCCGCACGGCGGATGACCGGGAACGTGGAGCTGTGGCCGGTCATGGCCGACTGCGAGCGTGGGCTCGGGCGGCCGGAGAAGGCGCTGGACATGGCCGGGGCGCCCGAGGTGCACAAGCTCGACAAGGCCGGACAGGTGGAGATGCGGCTCGTCGTCGCCGGTGCCCGGCGGGACATGGGGCAGCTGGACGCGGCCATCGTGACGCTGCAGAGTCCCGAGCTGGCTTCCAACTCGGTGCAGCCGTGGACCGCGCGGCTGCGGTACGCGTACGCCGACGCGCTGCTCGCGGCCGGTCGGGAGAGTGAGGCGCGGGAGTGGTTCGCCAAGGCCGTGGAGTCCGACAAGGACGGCAGCACGGACGCCTCCGACCGGCTCGCCGAGCTGGACGGGGTCGAGTTCGTGGACGCCTTCGACGAGTCTGAGGAGCAGGCCGACAGCGAGGCCGCCGAGAAGGTCGTAGAAGTGGACGACGAAGAGGGCGAAGTCGCCGAAGACGGCGACCTCAAGGACTGATACGCGCGGTCAGTGAAGCAGTGAAGCAGTGAACAAGGGGCGGGATCCCGGGATCCCGCCCCTTCGTGCGTCATACGTCCAGTGCGCGCAGGACCAGCCCCGACGCCGGCTTCGGGCCGAACGACGTCGACTTTCGGGGCATCGTGACGCCCTGGCGGGCGAGGTCGCGTACGACCTCCTCGCGGACCGGGTGCATCAGGACGGCTGTTCCGCCGTCGCGTTCCGCCTTCTCGACCGTCGCGGCCGTGTCGTGGATGTAGGCGATGCGGGCGGGGTCGTCCTCGGGGACGTGCCAGACGTGGGCGAGGAGTGTGGCGTGCAGGACCGTGGCGTCCAGGGTGCGCCAGGCGGTGGGGCGGTCCGTGGGGACCGTGCGGGACAGGAGGCCCGGGTCGGGGCGGTCCACGAGGTGGAAGGCGCCGTCTCCGGCGAGGAGGAAGGCGTTGCCCGCGCAGGCCGAGTCGGCGAGGGCGTCCAGGCCCTCGTCCAGGGCCACGTCGAGGCGCCGTACGCGGAAGAGGCCGTCGAGGAGCGCCAGAGACCGGGCCACCGGGATGCCGTGCAGCAGGCGATGGATGGCTCGGACGCGGAGAGGGTAGCGGGCCGTGTCGACGAGGAGGACAAGGCCGTGGTCCCAGGGGCTGGGTGAGGGGTGCTCCGCGCGTAGACGGCGGTAGGTCGCCCAGCGGTGGTGGCCGTCGGCGATGAGGGCCTGGTGCTGGGCCAGGTCCGAGCGGATGCCGGCCACTTCGGCAGGGTCGGTGATCGACCACAGGCGGTGGCGGTAGCCGTCCTCGGTGGTGGTGGCCAGGAGCGGGGGCTGGTCGACCACGCGTTCGATTGCGGTCGTCGTGACGGACTCCGCGCCGTTGCCGCGGTAGGTGAGGAGCAGGGGCTCCAGATTTGCCGAGGTGGCGCGCATCAGGGCCGCGCGGTCGGCGACGACGTGCGGCATGACGTCCTCGTGCGGCAGGACCACGCCCTCCGACGGCTCCGACAGGAGCAGGGTGCCGATGATCCCGCGCTGAAGCAGACCGGCTCCGTCGCGCTGTTCGTACACGTACAGGCCGGGCTCGGGGTCAGCGGTCAGGATGCCCTCGGAGAGCCAGCCGCGCAGGGTGCGGGCCGCCTGCTCGTTGCGTTCGGCGGGTGTCGTCGCCTGCGGGAGAATCAGCCGGACGATGTTGTACGGGTCGTTGGACTGGAGTTGGTGCAGCCCGTCGGGGCGGACCACGACGTCGTACGGCGGTGATGTCACGGCGGCCAGGCTGCCGACCCGGTCGGGGTCGTAGCGCAGGCCGCGGAACGGGGTGAGTTCCAGGCCTCGGCGCGCCGTTGCTTCCGGGTGACCTGCTGTGTTCATCCCGGCATCGTACGGGTGTCAGTGGCATGGGGGATGATCGGGGGAAAGCCGTCGAACGAGGAGCGATGCGGAATGAGCCAGGGCGCGAGGACGAGGCCCGAGGGCAGTGGGCAGGCGCTGAGCAAGGCGTACGACACCGCGCTGCTCGACCTCGACGGAGTGGTGTACGCGGGCGGGAACGCGATCGCGCACGCCGTCGACTCGCTCGCCACCGCGCGCGAGGGAGGTATGCACCTCGCCTACGTCACCAACAACGCGCTGCGCACGCCCGACACCGTGGCCGAGCACCTCACCGAACTGGGGATACCGACGGGCGCCGATGACGTCATCACCTCCGCCCAGGCGGTCGCGCGGCTGATCAGCGAGCAGGTGCCGGCCGGTTCCCGGGTGCTCGTCATCGGTGGCGAGGGGCTGCGGGTCGCGCTGCGCGAGCGGGGCCTTGAGCCCGTGGAGTCGGCGGACGACGATCCGGCGGCGGTCGTGCAGGGTTTCGGTGGGCCGGACCTGCCCTGGGGGCGGTTCGCAGAGGCCAGTTATGCCGTTGCGCGTGGGGTGCCCTGGTTCGCGTCCAACACCGACCTGACGATTCCGAGCGGGCGGGGGATCGCACCGGGCAACGGAGCCGCGGTGGAGGTCGTGCGGATAGCGACCGGTGCCGAGCCGCAGGTCGCGGGCAAGCCGTTGCCTCCCATGCACCGCGAGACGATCCTGCGGACCGGTGCGAATCGGCCGTTGGTGGTCGGGGACCGGCTGGACACGGACATCGAGGGCGCGTTCAACGGCGAGGTGGACTCGCTCCTCGTGCTCACCGGCGTCACCGACGGCGCCCAGTTGCTGGCCGCGCCGCCGCAGCACCGGCCGACCTATGTGGACGCCGATCTGCGGGGGATGCTCACCGGGCAGCCCGAGGTCACCGAGGCGGGAGAAGGCTTCCGGTGCGGTGGCTGGAGTGCGAGGGCCGACGAGGAGCGACTGGAACTCGACGGTGACGGCGAGGCCCTGGACGGGCTGCGGGCGCTGTGCGCGGCGGCCTGGACGGCGGCCGGAGACGGTGTGTGCGAGCTGGACGGGGGCAAGGCGCTCGCCAGGCTGGGGTTGTGAGTCGTAGGGGGCGGGCAGGCGTTCCTGTGAGTCCGGGGACGTTCGGCCCTCGGGATCGTGGCTGGTTGGCAGGGTAGGCTAACCTAACTGCGTGTTGGTCGACAGTCCTCCCGAACAGCGCGCGGAGACCGCCCCCGCGCCCCCAACCCGCCGGGCGATACGAGTCGTTGGACTCCTCGTGTCCGTCGTGATCCTGGTGTTCGTCGCCACGGCGAGCATCGCGGTCGGGGCGAAAGGGCTGTCCGTGGAACAGGTCTGGCACGGCCTGTTCCAGGACACGGGGACCTATGGCGACGTCGTGGTGGCCGACCGGCTGTCGCGGACCGTCCTCGGCCTGCTGGCCGGTGCCGCTCTCGGTCTGTCCGGAGCGGTGCTGCAGGCGCTCACCCGTAATCCGCTGGCCGACCCCGGGCTGCTCGGCATCAACGCGGGCGCGTCCGCCGCGGTCGTCACCGCGATCACCTTCTTCGGTGTCACCTCGCTCAGCGGCTACGTCTGGTTCGCCTTTCTCGGTGCGGCCGCGGTGGGCGCCCTGGTCTGGTTCCTGGGCGGGAGCCGTGGCGCCACCCCGGTCAGGCTCGCGCTGGCCGGTACGGCGATCAGCGCGGCGCTGTACGGCTATCTCCAGGCCGTGATGATCACCGACGACCAGGCGCTCAACAAGATGCGGTTCTGGACGGTCGGTTCGCTGTCCTCGGCGAACAACTCGACCATCCTGCAGGTGCTGCCGTTCCTCGCGGCCGGCTCGCTCCTCGCCCTCGCGCTGGCCCGGCCGCTCAACGCGATGGAGATGGGCGACGACACGGCCAAGGCACTCGGCGCCAACCTCAACCGCACCCGGGCGCTGGCCATGCTCTCCGCGACCGTGCTGTGCGGGGCCGCGACCGCCGCCTGCGGACCGATCGTGTTCGTCGGCCTGATGGTGCCGCACATCGTGCGCTCCTTCACCGGCCCCGACCTGCGCTGGATCCTGCCGTACGCGACCATCCTGTCGCCCGTGCTGCTGCTGGGCTCCGACGTCATCGGGCGTCTCGTCGCGCGGCCCGCGGAGCTCCAGGTCGGCATCGTCACCGCGCTCGTCGGCGGTCCGGTCTTCATCTTTCTCGTACGACGGCGGAGGACGGCGCAGCTGTGAGGACCAACCGAGCCATCAGGACCCCCGGCGGGCTTTCCCTGCGGCTGGACGTCCGGGCCACTGTCGTCGTCGGCCTGATCCTCCTGGCCGCGCTCACCGCGAGCGTCGTGCTGATCGGCACCGGCGACTTCCCGATCCCGGCCGGGGACGTGCTGAGGACGCTGCTCGGGAACGGCAACGCGGGGCAGGAGTTCATCATCAACGAGCTGCGGCTGCCGCGGGTCTTCGTCGGGCTCCTGGTCGGCGCCTCGCTCGGGCTCGGGGGCGCGCTCTTCCAGGCCATCTCCCGCAATCCGCTGGGCAGTCCGGACGTGCTCGGGCTCAGCCAGGGGGCGACGGCCGGGGCGCTCACGATGATCGTGCTGTTCTCCGGGAGCGCGACCCAGGTCACCCTGGGCGCGCTCGTGGGCGGACTCGTGACCGGGTTCGCCATCTATCTCCTCGCCTGGAAGCAGGGCGTGCACGGATACCGGCTGGTCCTGGTCGGTATCGGTGTCTCCGCGATCGTCACGGCGGTCAACGGCTATCTGCTGACCCGGTCCACCCTCACCGAGGCGGCCCAGGCGGTCGTCTGGATGACCGGCTCCCTCAGCGGCCGGGACTGGACGCAGGTCTGGCCGCTGCTGTGGCTGTGCGCCGTCCTCGTCCCGCTCGTCCTCGCCAACGCGCGCGGGCTGCGGATGATGGAGATGGGCGACGACGTGTCGAACGCCCTCGGGGTGCGTGTCGAACGCGTAAGGCTGCTGCTGTTGGTCGCCGCCGTCCTGCTCACCGCCGCCGCCACCGCGGCCGCCGGACCGGTCAGCTTCGTCGCGCTCACCGCTCCGCAGCTGGCCCGCCGTCTCACCCGCTCGCCCGGCCCCAACCTGGTGCCGTCCCTGTGCATGGGCGCCACCCTCCTGGTCACCGCCGACTGGGTCTCGCAGAAGGTCTTCGGCGCGGACCAGCTGCCCGTCGGCGTGGTCACCGGAGTCCTCGGCGGCGTCTATCTGCTGTGGCTCCTGGTCACCGAGCGCAGGGCGGGCCGGATATGAGCGCCGAGACCATCCTCACCAGCGGACTGAACAACCCAAGGAGCACCGTGAACCGCCTGTCCGCCGACACCGTCACCCTCGCCTACGACCAGCGGGTCATCGCCGAGCAGCTGTCGGTGGAGATACCCGACAACTCCTTCACGGTGATCGTCGGCCCCAACGCGTGCGGTAAGTCCACGCTTCTGCGGGCCCTCTCGCGGATGCTCAAGCCCAGCCAGGGCAAGGTGCTGCTCGACGGGCAGGTCATCCAGTCGATGCCGGCGAAGAAGGTCGCCCGCACTCTGGGTCTGCTCCCGCAGTCGTCGATCGCGCCGGACGGGATCACCGTCGCCGACCTGGTCGGCCGCGGCCGCTACCCCCACCAGGGCATCCTGCGCCAGTGGTCCACCGAGGACGAGCGGGTCGTACAGGAGTCCATGCGGCAGACCGGGGTCGCGGAACTCGCCGAGCGGTACGTCGACGAGCTGTCCGGCGGTCAGCGGCAGCGGGTGTGGATCGCGATGGCGCTCGCCCAGCAGACCCCGCTGCTGCTCCTCGACGAGCCGACGACCTACCTCGACATCCAGCACCAGATCGACGTCCTCGACCTCTGCGCCGAGTTGCACGAGGAGCAGGGCCGCACGCTGGTGGCGGTTCTGCACGACCTCAACCACGCCGCCCGGTACGCCACGCATCTCATCGCACTGAAGAGCGGGAAGATCATCGCCGAGGGGCGCCCGAACGACATCGTCACGGCCGAGCTGGTCGAGGAGGTCTTCGGGCTGCGCTGCCAGGTGATCGACGACCCGGAGACGGGGACGCCGTTGGTGGTGCCGGCAGCGCGCAAGGCACGCGCGCGCGTGGAGGCCGCTACAGAAGCTTCCTGAGCTGGAACAGGTCCCTCAGGCCCGCCTCCAGCTTCACCCGGCCCGAGCCCCAGGCCTTGGCGAAGTTCAGCTCGCCGTTCACCAGGGCCACCAGGTCGTCACCGGACATGGTGAGCCTGATCTGGGCCTTCTCCTTCGGAGGGCCCTGCAGGGTGTCGTGCACCACGATCCGGCCGCCGGTCATCCGGCCGACGAAGGTGACGTCGAGATCGGTGATACGGCAGCTCACCGAGCGGTCCATGGACGCCGCCGTGGCGGTGTCCCCCTCGGCGTTCCGCATGTTGTCGGAGAGCTTTTCGAGTGCTGCGCGGCACTCCTCGATCGTGGCCATCGCGATCGACGGTACCCCAGCGGTTCGGGGTAGCGTCTGGGCATGAGCGACGCAGTTCCAGAGCCTTCACAAGAGGTCCCGGTCGAAGCCGGGTACGACCCGGCTGCCCCCGCCCCTCTGAACGTCCCTCGCACCCCCACCGGCAACGCCGAGGTGGACGCGCAGCTGGAGCGGCTGGGCGACGCCGACCACCTCGCCACGGACGGACACATCGAGGTGTACGAGGATGTACACCGGGGGCTGCGCGACGCGCTCACCGCGCTCGACGCCCGCCCGGGACCTCCGGCGCCCTCACCGTCGTATGACCAGAGGGCGCCCTCACCCTCGTATGGCACTAGGAGCTGAACCGAACGTGGCAGGAGTCGCACGCAACCGTCTGGACGCGGAGCTGGTCCGCCGGAAGCTGGCGCGCTCGCGCGAGCATGCCGGCCAGCTGATCGCGGCCGGGCGGGTCACCGTCGGCAAGACCGTCGCGACCAAGTCCGCCACCCAGGTGGAGACCGCGGCCGCGATCGTGGTGCAGAGCGACGACAGCGATCCCGGCTACGTGTCCCGGGGTGGGCACAAGCTCGCGGGCGCCCTTCAGGTGTTCGTGCCGCAGGGGCTTGTGGTGGAGGGGCGGCGGGCACTGGACGCCGGGGCCTCCACCGGCGGTTTCACCGATGTGTTGCTGCGGGCGGGGGTGGCGCACGTGGTCGCCGTCGACGTCGGCTACGGACAACTCGCGTGGTCTCTTCAGAGCGATGAACGCGTCACCGTCAAGGACCGTACGAACGTACGCGAGTTGACGCTCGAAGCGATCGATGGGGAACCAGTGGATCTTGTCGTGGGGGATCTGTCCTTCATCCCGCTCGGACTGGTACTGCCCGCCCTGGTGCGGTGCGTGAAGCCGGACGCCGATCTGGTGATGATGGTGAAGCCGCAGTTCGAGGTGGGTAAGGAACGGCTGGGCAGTGGGGGAGTCGTACGCAGCACGCAGCTGCGGGCCGAGGCCGTGCGCGGTGTCGCCGCGAAGGCGGCGGAACTCGGGCTCGGGGTGAACGGGGTCACGGCCAGTCCGTTGCCCGGCCCCTCGGGAAATGTCGAATACTTTCTGTGGCTGCGTGCCGGGGCGCCCGTCCTGGACCCGGCCGATGTCGACCGTGCAGTTGCGGAGGGGCCGCGTTGAGCCAGAACCGAGCTCGTACTGTTTTCCTGCTCGCCCACACCGGGCGGCCCGCGGCCATTCGCAGTGCCGAGCTGGTCGTCAAGGGGCTGATGCAGTCGGAGATCGGCGTGCGCGTCCTGGAGTACGAGGCGGCCGACCTGCCGCTGCCGCCCGAGGTGGAACTCGTCAAGGAGGCGACTCCGCAGTGCCTCGAAGGGTGCGAGCTGCTCATCGTGCTCGGCGGCGACGGGACGCTGCTGCGCGGCGCCGAGTTCGCCCGGGCGTCCGGGGTGCCGATGCTGGGCGTCAACCTGGGCAGCGTGGGGTTCCTCGCGGAGGCCGAGCGGGACGATCTCGACAAGGTCGTCGATCGGGTGGTGACCAAGGCGTACGAGGTCGAGGAGCGGATGACCGTCGATGTCGTCGTTCACCGCAACGGGGACATCGTTCACACGGACTGGGCGCTGAACGAGGCGGCCGTGCAGAAGGCCGGCGCGGAGAAGTTGCTCGAGGTCGTGCTGGAGATCGACGGGCGGCCGGTGACGGGCTTCGGGTGTGACGGGATCGTGCTGTCCACGCCTACCGGGTCCACGGCCTACGCGTTCTCCGCGGGTGGGCCTGTGGTGTGGCCCGAGGTGGAGGCGCTGCTGATGGTGCCGATCTCCGCGCATGCGTTGTTCGCGAAGCCGTTGGTGACCTCGCCGAACTCGGTGCTGGCCGTGGAGTTGTTGCCTCACATTCCGCCGGGTGTCTTGTGGTGTGACGGGCGGCGGACCTTCGAGTTGCCGCCGGGGGCACGCGTCGAGGTACGGCGGGGGGCCGTGCCGGTGCGGTTGGCTCGGCTGCATCATGCGTCCTTCACCGACCGGCTCGTGGCGAAGTTCGCGTTGCCCGTTTCCGGATGGCGGGGGGCGCCGCACTAACCGTCCGTGGGGGCTGGTTGCGGAGCGTGCGCGGGTGCACGTTGTTCGTGGTTGCTCGCGCCCGCGCGGCGGAGCCGCAAATCGATACAGCCCCGCGCCCCTTGAAAACCTCCACTCGCCCGAGTGACAGGGGGCCTCGCATCTCGTCCTCCCGACCTCGTAAGGTCTTCACCGTGCTGGAAGAGATGCGGATACGATCGCTCGGAGTCATCGATGACGCCGTCGTCGAGTTGTCGCCCGGGTTCACCGCTGTCACCGGTGAGACGGGTGCGGGCAAGACCATGGTGGTCACCAGCCTGGGGCTGCTGCTCGGCGGGCGGGCCGACGCGGCGCTCGTGCGGATCGGGGCCGAGAAGGCGGTGGTGGAGGGACGGATCACTGTGTCCGCCGGCGACTCCGTCGTCGTACGGGCCGAGGAGGCCGGGGCGGAGCTCGACGACGGGGCGCTGTTGATCAGCCGTACCGTTTCCGCCGAAGGACGGTCCCGGGCGCACCTGGGTGGGCGGTCCGTGCCCGTGGGGGTGCTCGCCGAGCTCGCCGACGAGCTGGTCGCCGTGCACGGGCAGACCGATCAGCAGGGGCTGCTCAAGCTGACCCGGCAGCGGCAGGCGCTCGACCGGTACGCGGGTGATGCCGTCGCCGTGCCGCTGGCCAAGTACACCGAGGCCTACCGGCGGCTGCGGGCCGTCTCCGTCGAACTGGACGAGATCGTCACGCGTGCGCGTGAGCGGGCCCAGGAAGCCGACATGCTGCGGTACGGGCTCGACGAGATCGCCGGCGTGGAGCCTCGGGCAGGGGAGGACGTCGAGCTGGCCGAGGAGGCCGAGCGACTCGGGCACGCCGAGGCGCTGTCGTCGGCCGCCACGGCCGCCCATGCCGCCCTCGCCGGGAACCCCGAGGACCCCGAGGGCATCGATGCCGCGACGCTCGTGGCGGGCGCTCAGCGGGCTCTGGAAGCCGTACGGTCGCACGATCCCGCGCTGGCGGCGCTCGCCGACCGGATCGGGGAGATCGGGATCCTGCTGGGCGATGTGGCCGGGGAGCTGGCGGGGTACGCCGACGACCTGGACGCCGATCCGCTACGGCTGTCGGCCGTCGAGGAGCGGCGGGCCGCTCTCACCGCGCTGACGCGGAAGTACGGCGCGGACGTCGCCACCGTGCTCACCTGGGCCGAGCAGAGTGCCGCGAGGCTCACCGAACTGGACGGCGACGACGAGCGCATCGACGAGCTGACCGCCGAGCGCAACGCGCTCAGGACCGAACTGGGCGGGCTGGCACAGGCGCTGACAGATGCGCGTACGGATGCCGCGGAGAGGTTTGCCGCCGCGGTGACCGCAGAGCTGGCCTCGCTGGCGATGCCCCACGCGCGCGTGTCCTTCGCCATCCGGCAGACCGAGGACCCCGAGGGTGTCGAGGTCGGCGGTCGCGCGGTCGCGTACGGGCCTGCTGGTGTCGACGAGGTCGAGCTGCTGCTCGCCCCGCATCCGGGGGCGCCGGCGCGGCCCATCGCCAAGGGCGCGTCCGGCGGTGAGCTCTCGCGCGTGATGCTGGCCGTCGAGGTCGTGTTCGCGGGAACGGACCCTGTGCCGACATATCTCTTCGACGAGGTGGACGCCGGGGTCGGCGGCAAGGCGGCGGTCGAGATCGGGCGGCGGCTCGCGCGGCTCGCGAAGACCGCGCAGGTCGTGGTCGTGACCCATCTGCCTCAGGTCGCCGCCTTCGCCGACCGGCAGTTGCTGGTCGAGAAGACGAACGACGGGTCCGTCACCCGGTCCGGTGTGAAGGTCCTGGAGGGCGAGGAACGGGTTCGGGAGCTGTCCCGGATGCTCGCCGGACAGGAGGACTCGGAGACGGCCCGCGCGCATGCGGAGGAGTTGCTGGCCACGGCTCGGGCGGACGCGTGACGGGTACGTCCCTGGGACTCACCGCTGCTCTGACTCGCGTCGGCATGGCCGCCCTTCGGGCGACAGCGCCGGGTGGCCGGGAGCGGTGGGAGCGGACGAACTACGCCGGTCGGACGGTCGAGTTGTACGCCGGGCCTGCGACCGCGCTGGCCGCTGCGATCGGGGTCGGGCGGATTCGGCCCGCCGCGGGGCTGGCGGTGGCCGTCGCGGGGCTCTGCGGGGCGTACGACGACGTCGCGGGGGACCATCGGCGGGGGCTCCGGGCGCATATGGCCGCGCTGCGGGACGGTGAAGTGACCAGCGGGGCCGTCAAGTTGTTCGGGATATCGGCGGCAGGGCTGGTCGCGGGGGCGCTGATGAAGGAGCGGGTCGTCGACAAGGCCCTCGCGGGTGTGGTGATCGCCGGGGCCGCGCATGTCGTCAACCTCGTGGACGTACGGCCCGGTCGGGCGGCCGGTGCGGTGGTGGCGCTCGGGGTGCCGGGGATGGTGCGGTCGGAGCTGGCGGCCGTTGCCGTGGGCGCGGCGGGCGCCGTATTGCCGGACGACCTCGGTGAGCGCGTGATGATCGGGGATGCGGGGGCGCATGCGTTGGGGGCGGCCCTGGGGGCCGCGGTGGTCGAGGGCAACGGGCGGCTGGGGTTGGTTGCGCATGCGGCCGCGGTTGTGGCTGCTGCTGCATGTGGGGGTGCGGTGAGTCGTGTGACAGCTGCGGCCACCTTCAGGTCAGACGAGGCTTGCCGTCACTCTTGTGAGTGACCCCGACTCGCCGCACACGCCGTTCCCCCGTTCTCCGCATTCACGGAACACCCGTACGTCCTGGCATCCTTGGCAGAGAACCCATCACGCGTAGGAAGCGCGCGGTACACCCCTCCGCTCGACACCTTCTGTACGTTTCCTCGTGACCGTCCGACCCGAACCAGGAGCCCCGGCCACGTGACCCCCGTGAGCAGCCACTCACCACACGGCCAGTCGCCGCTGCGCACCGTGCAGGTGCTGGGCGGAGGCAATGCCGGCAGCAGCGCGCATGTGCGCTCCCTGACGGCGGGGCTCGTCGCGCGGGGCGTGCGGGTCACGGTGTGCGCCCCCGCCGAGGCGGATCGGGCCTACGACTTCTCCGGGGCCGGTGCCGAGCATGTGCACGTGCCGCGCAGCAGCGACCCCACTTCCGTGGCCGTGCTGCGGGCGGCATGCGCGGACGCCGATCTCGTGCACGCGCACGGGCTGCACGCCTCGTTCCGCGCGGTGCTGGCGCTCAGCGGGCGGCGCACCCCCCTCGTCGTCACCTGGCACGACCGGGCGTACGCCGAGGGCGCGCGGGCCCATTTCGTGCGGCTTCTCGAACGCCGGGTCGTGAGGGCCGCCTCCGTGGTGCTCGGGTCCACCTCGGCGCTCGTGGACCGGGCACGCAGGACCGGTGCCCGGGACGCGCGACTTGCCGCCGTCGCCCTGCCCGGGCCACGCGCAGTCGCCGAGCAGGAGGATCCCGACCGGCTGCGTCCCAAGGTGCGGGCCGAACTCGGCGCTACCGGGCGCCCGTTGCTGATGGCGGTCGGCTCCCTGGACCGGCATCGAGGCTACGAGACCCTGCTGGACGCCACACGCGCGTGGCGCCTTCTCGACCCCGTGCCGCTGGTCGTCATCGCGGGGGAGGGGCCGCTGCGGGCGGTCCTTCAGGGCCGTATCGAGGACGAGGGGCTGCCCGTGCGGCTGATCGGACGGCGCGACGACATCTCCGAACTGCTCGCCGCCGCCGATCTCGCGCTCCTGCCCAGCCGCTGGGAGGCGCGCTCGCTCCTGGCCCAGGAGGCCTTCCACGCGCGCGTGCCGCTCGTCGCGACCGAGGTCGGCGGCATTCCCGAACTCGTCGGCGACGCGGCCGAACTCGTCCCGTACGGCGACCCGGAGGCCCTCGCCGAGGCCGTCGTACGGCTGCTCGGGGATCCCGAGCGCCGGGAGCTGCTCAAGGAGCGGGGGGCGCGGCAGGCGGCGACCTGGCCGACCGAGGACGAGACCGTCGCGCAAGTGTTGAGTGTCTACGACGAGTTGACCCAGCCCCGGCTGCTCATCTGACAGCCCGCCCGAACCGGGCTAGGGCACGTGCCGGCGTGCCCGTAGGGCCAGGCTCAACGCCAGTACCGTCTGCGGGTCGTCGAGGTCCGTGCCGAGCAACTCCCCGATGCGGGCGAGGCGGTTGTAGAGCGTCTGCCGGTTGAGGTGGAGTTCACGGGCCGTCTCCGCCTTGCGGCCCGCGTGCGCCAGATAGGTCTGCAAGGTGGGCAGCAGCGGCGGCTTGGAGCGGTCGTCGTGGGCGCGCAGCGGGCCGATGGCGCGGTCCACGAAGGCTGCCAGGTCCGGGTGGTCGCGCAGCCGCCACAGGAGCAGGTCGATGTCGAGGCGGCGGGCGTCGTACCAGGGGCGGTCCGAAAGACCCTGCGCCGCGGTCGCCGTCTCGGCCGCGTGCCGCAGACCGGCGGAGGCCGCCGCCCAGCTACCGGCGACTGCGACGACCACGACCGGCGGCTGGGCGCCCGGGCGTTGCGTCCCGGCCCGCTCCACTCCCGCCCGCAGCGCTGCCGCGACCCGGTCCGCCACCGCCGACCGCTCCGACTCCGAGCGCAGACCGAGCAGGACGAGCACACGGCCCTCGACGGGGCGTACGCCGAGCAGGACGGGCACGCCGAGCGAGGCCAGCTCCTCGGAGACCGCCCGGGCAAGCACCGCCCAGCCTCCCCCGGCGGTGGAGAGCGTGTCGCCCAGTCGCATCACCACAGGCAGCAGCGGGCCGGTGCCCGGCCGGAAGCCCAGCACGCGGGCCTGTGCCGGCGCGTCCTGCGCGGTGATGCGCCCCTCGGCGAGGTCGGTCAGGAAGTCGCCGCGTCCGCGTGCCGCGAGCTCCTCCTCCTGGCGTGCCTGCATCAGGACGACAGCCAGGATGCCCGCCGCGCGCTCGGCCGCCATGCGGTGCACGGGTGCCAGCGGGGCCCGTACGGGAAGCAGGACCAGCCGCGCCCGTACCGAACCCGCGCCGGGCCCGCCCCCGGGCACGTCCACGAGGACCGAGCCGGACGTCGGCGTGTCCTTGTGCTGGCCGCGCAGTCCCTCCCAGACCTGGAGTGGGTCGGCGCCCTCGGGGCCCTCCCCGGCGGCGTACAGGAGCCGTCCGTCCGTCGTCTCCAGGAAGACCGGGTTGCCGCTGAAGTCGGCCAGGATGCCGAGGGCCTGCGGGACACCGCCGCCGCCCAGCAGGGCCTCCGTGCAGCGGCGGTGCACCTCCTCCGCGCGCTGGAGCAGCGCGTAGTGCCCGTTGACGATCTCGGTGTGGATCTCCTCGGTGACCGCCACGAACGGCACCTCGCGGTGCAGCTGGACGAGCGGAAGGCCGGTCGCGCGGGCGGTGTCGACCAGGGCGGCGGGGAGACGGGTGAAACGCGGGCCCAGCTCGACGACCAGGGCCGCGATGCCGCGCTCGGCCAGGGTGCGGACGAACGCGCGCTGTTCGGCCGGCCGGGTGCCGAGCCCGTAGCCCGTGGTCAGCAGCAGCTCGCCGCCCTTCAGCAGAGAAGCGATGTTCGGGACCTCGCCCGCGTGCACCCAGCGCACGGTCCGGTCCAGCCGGTCCGCACCCGCGAGAACCTCCGGGAGCCCGCTGCGCAGACCGGGCAGCTCCAGCGCGCGCTGCACGGTGATCCCGGCGCCCTGGGTGTCGAAACCGCTGTTCGTAGCGCTGTCCATGAGCCGGACGCTACCCGAGGCGTGCCCGGTGCCGCGGCGGGGCAGCGGCCGGTGCATGGACTTCAGCGTGGTTGCCGTGGCACGGGAGGACGACAGTCCGGTCGAGGAGCCGCTCAGGGTGGCGACGGCCGCCGACCGGCTCGGATACCGGGAGGTGTGGGCCGGGGAAGGGCCGACGTGGGACGCGTTCGTGCTGGCCACGGCGATCGGGCGGGCCACCGAGCGGGTCGCGCTGACCGCGGGCCCGGTCCCGGTGTCGGTACGCGACCCGTACACCTCGGCCCGGGGCGCCGCCTCGGTCGCGGCACTCGTCGGCCGCCCGGTCGGGGTGGCGCTGGGCACGTCCAGCAAGCGGGTGGTCGAGGGCGTGCACGACCGGCCCCGGGTGCGGCCCGCCGCCGTACTGGAAGAGCAGGCGGCAGCCGTACGACGCTTTCTGCACGCTTCTCCGGGCGAACCGGTCGTGCCCGGCAGCCCCTTCCGCCGGCGTCTGCCGCCGCCCGGCGGGCCGCTGACGGTGGCCGCGTTCGGGCCCCGCGCGATCGCCACGGCCGCCGCGCACGCCGACCGCATGCTGCTGGACGTGGTCTCCCCGGAGCAGGTGCGGGCGTTGCGCGCGGAGCTGGACGCGGCGGCCCGGAAGGCAGGCCGTACGCGGCCCATGCTCGCCGCCTGGCTGCCGACGGCCGTCGACCCCGACCCGCGGTCGCTCGCGCAGGTGCTGGGCAGCATCGCCGGATACCTGACCGTGCCGGGTTACAGCGAGGTGTTCGCCGAGGCAGGGTTCGGGGAGGCGGTGAAGCTCGCCGCGAGCGGGGCGGACCGGGAGACCCTGGTGCGGGCCCTGCCGGCGGCGGCCGCGGGCACGGTCGGACTGGTGGGCGACCTGGACGCCGTACGGGCCCGGGTCGACGCCTATACGGAGGCAGGGCTCGACGAGATCGCCCTGGTGCCGGCCACGGCGGGGGACCCGGGTGGCGAGCGCACGCTGACGGCGCTCAGGCCGGCCTGATGTTGTGGTTGAAGCGGAACACGTTGTCCGGGTCGTACCGGCGCTTGACCTCGGACAACCGCCGGGTGTTCTCGGTGCCGACACCGGCCACCACCCGGTCCGCGCCCTCGTCGCCGATGAAGTTGAGATAGACCGCGCCGGTGCTCCACGGCCGGACGTCGGCGCGCACGTCCCGGACCCACTGGACGCAGCGCTCGTCGTCCGCCGGGTCCTCCCAGATCCCGAAGGGGTGCACGACCCACTGCGCGTCCCGGTACGGCACCGGGAACTCGCGGGGCCCGTCGGCGATCGCCCCGCCGAGCGGGAAGAGGACGTGCTGGGTGCCGGTCGGCACCGGCAGGGCCTCCGCGCGGGCGCAGAACGCGTCCACGAAGTCGTCGGGCGCGCCGGTGAGGTACTCCGCCGACCAGTAGTTCCGCATCCCGGGCGGATCGTCGATCATGCACTGGACATCGGCGTACGGCATCGTCCCGACGATCTCCGTCACGTGGGGCAGCGCCAGCAGAGGCTCGGCCGTCTTGCGCAGATCCGACTCGCCGCCGGCGTACGTCAGCAGGGCGCCGCACAGGAGGGTGCCGACCAGGTGCGGCGGTACGAACTCCTCGGGCGGGCCGGTGATGTAGAGCACACCGCCGGACGCCTCGTCCGGTCCTGCCGCGATGACGTCGCGGAAGGTGCGCGTGACCTCGGGGCCGAGCTCCGGGAGGTACAGCAGCAGGGCGATGGAGAACTCGGGCAGTGCGTGGAGCTTCAGCGTCAGGGCGGTGGCGATGCCGAAGTTGCCGCCACCGCCGTGCAGGGCCCAGAACAGGTCCGGGTGGTCGTCGGCGCTCGCGTAGACGCGCTCGCCGTCCGCGGTGACCAGTTCCACACCGAGCAGATTGTCGACGGCCAGTCCGCACCACCGGTCGAGCCAGCCGCTGCCGCCGCCCAGGACGAAGCCGCCGACGCCGGTGGTCGAGGCCCGGCCGCCGGTGGTGGCGAGGCCGTGCGGCTGGCAGGCGCGGTCCAGGTCGCTCATCGTGGCGCCGCCGGCGACGCGCACCGCCTCGGCCGCGGGATCGATGGTGACCGCCCGCATGTGGCGCAGGTCGACGACCAGTCCGCCGTCGTTGAGCGCCATGCCCGCCACGCTGTGACCACCGCCGCGCACCGCGACCGGCAGGTCGACGTCGCGGGCGAAGTGGACGGCCCGGACGACGTCGTCCTCGTTCAAGCACTGTGCGATCACCGCGGGCCGGCGGTCGATCATCGCGTTGAAGACGGTCCGGGCCTCGTCGTAGCCCGGATCGTCCGGGGCGAACACGTCGCCGGCCAGATCCTCGCGCAGCGCGGAGAGTGCCGCGCCCGCCTTCGACGGGGATGCCATGAGGCGCCCCCTTTCGCGCAGGGGCTGATGGATCCCAGCCTAGGCGGGCCCGGCGCTCAGGTCCTGTTCAGCCGCCGGACGTCACCGGTCTGTAAGGGTCAGCCGCCGTACGCGCCCGACGCCGTCAGGCGCAGGGCCGTGTCGATGAGCGGGACGTGGCTGAAGGCCTGGGGGAAGTTGCCCACCTGGCGCTTCTGGCGCGGGTCCCACTCCTCGGCGAGCAGACCGAGGTCGTTGCGGAGCGAGAGGAGCTTTTCGAAGAGCTTCCTCGCCTCGTCCACGCGGCCGATCATCGCGAGGTCGTCCGCCATCCAGAACGAGCAGGCCAGGAAGGCCCCTTCGTCGCCGGGGAGACCGTCGACGTTCTCGTCGCCGCTCGAGGTCGGGTAGCGCAGGATGAATCCGTCCGGCGTGGACAGCTCGCGCTGGATCGCCTCGATGGTGCCGATCACGCGCTTGTCGTCCGGGGGCAGGAAGCCCATCTGCGGGATGAGGAGCAGGCTCGCGTCCAGTTCCTTCGAGCCATAGGACTGCGTGAAGGTGTTGCGCTCCTTGTCGTAGCCCTTCTCGCACACGTCCCGGTGGATGTCGTCGCGCAGTTCGCGCCACTTCTCCAGCGGGCCGTCCGCGTCACCGGACTCGATGAGCTTGATGGTGCGGTCGACGGCGACCCAGGCCATGACCTTGGAGTGCACGAAGTGCCGGCGCGGGCCGCGCACCTCCCAGATGCCCTCGTCCGGCTCGTCCCAGTGCTGCTCCAGGTAGCGGATCAGTTTGAGCTGGAGCAGGGAGGCGTAGTCGTTGCGGGCCAGGCCCGTCATGTGACCGAGATGCAGGGCCTCGGTGACCTCGCCGTACACGTCGAGCTGGAGCTGGTTCGCGGCGCCGTTGCCGACCCGGACCGGGGCGGAGTTCTCGTAGCCGGGCAGCCAGTCGAGCTCGGCCTCGCCCAACTCCCGTTCGCCCGCGATGCCGTACATGATCTGCAGGTTCTCGGGGTCGCCGGCCACTGCCCTGAGGAGCCACTCGCGCCAGGCGCGGGCCTCCTCCCGGTAGCCGGTGCGCAGCAGCGAGGACAGGGTGATGGCCGCGTCGCGCAGCCAGGTGTAGCGGTAGTCCCAGTTGCGGACGCCGCCGACGTCCTCGGGCAGCGAGGTGGTCGGCGCGGCCACGATGCCGCCGGTGGGGGCGTAGGTCAGCGCCTTGAGGGTGATCAGTGAGCGGATGACGGCCTCGCGGTAGGGGCCGTGGTACGTGCAGTGCTCGACCCACTCACGCCAGAAGTCCTCGGTGGCCTCCAGCGACTGCTCCGGCTCTGGCAGCGGCGGCGGCTGCTTGTGCGAGGGCTCCCAGGAGATGGTGAACGCGATCCGGTCACCCGGGGCGACCGTGAAGTCCGAGTACGTCGTCAGGGACTTGCCGTAGGTCTCGCAGTCGGTGTCGAACCACACCGAGTCCGGGCCCGCCACGGCGACCGTGCGCCCCTCGTGCTTGTGGACCCAGGGGACGACCCGGCCGTAGGAGAACCGCATGCGCAGGGCCGAGCGCATCGGGACGCGGCCCGAGACGCCTTCCACGATCCGGATGAGCTGCGGGGCGCCGTCACGCGGGGGCATGAAATCGGTCACTCTGACCGTGCCGCGGGGGGTGTCCCACTCGGATTCGAGGATGAGGGAGTCGCCGCGGTAGCTTCGCCGGGCCGCCGTGGGGGGCTCGGCGTCGGCCGCGTGCGCGGGTCCGAGCCGCCAGAATCCGTGTTCCTCGGTGCCCAGCAGGCCGGCGAAGATGGCATGCGAGTCGAAGCGGGGCAGGCACAGCCAGTCCACCGTGCCGTCCCGGCAGACCAGGGCTGCGGTCTGCATGTCTCCGATGAGTGCGTAATCTTCGATGCGCCCGGCCACGTGCAACTCCAGTCGAACGGCCACGTCACCCCCTCAAGGAAAGAGGGGGCTGTCGCTTGGTGCGGTCAAGGGGGTCGTTGTAATGCGTCGTTGAGCGGTGAAGCAAAACAGTCCTGCCGCTGTGAGGCAAAACGACAACTGTTGCTCAACGAACTGACGAGCTCTCGTTGTTCCGGCGCTTACGGGTGGGGTGGTCCCGAGTTTCCGGCCGGGCTCGGCAGTGAGTGTCCGAGCAGGATACGACGCACGTAGATGATCTGCGTGCCGCTCCGGGCAACGCGGCTGCGCCGAACGGGTGAGCAACGGGTGAGAAACGGGTGTGTTGGTGCGGGTCCGTGTCGGCGTGTGCGCGGAGCGTGGCCGGAAGCCATCTCCCCGAGGCGCTGATACCCTGGTAGCCCGTGGACCGGTGGGCGCCTGACCCCCGAACCGCACCTCCAGATCGCGACCACGGGAGCCCCCTCTTGGCCATGACCGCTGCTTTTCGAAACAGCACAGCCACGACGACCAAGCACATCTTCGTCACTGGGGGTGTCGCCTCCTCGCTCGGCAAGGGTCTGACGGCCTCCAGCCTCGGCATGCTGCTCAAGGCGCGGGGCCTGCGCGTCGTGATGCAGAAGCTCGACCCGTACCTCAACGTCGACCCGGGCACGATGAACCCCTTCCAGCACGGTGAGGTGTTCGTCACCAACGACGGCGCCGAGACCGACCTGGACATCGGCCACTACGAGCGCTTCCTCGACCGTGACCTCGACGGCTCCGCCAACGTCACCACCGGCCAGGTGTACAACACGGTGATCGCCAAGGAGCGGCGCGGTGAGTACCTGGGCGACACCGTGCAGGTCATCCCGCACATCACCAACGAGATCAAGCACCGCATCCGCCGCATGGCGACGGACGAGGTGGACGTCGTGATCACGGAGGTCGGCGGCACCGTCGGCGACATCGAGTCGCTGCCCTTCCTGGAGACCGTCCGCCAGGTCCGGCACGAGGTCGGCCGTGACAACGTCTTCGTCGTCCACATCTCGCTCCTGCCGTACATCGGTCCCTCGGGGGAGCTGAAGACGAAGCCCACCCAGCACTCGGTTGCGGCCCTCAGGAACATCGGTATCCAGCCGGACGCGATCGTCCTGCGGTCCGACCGCGAGGTGCCGGCCGCGATCAAGCGCAAGATCTCGCTGATGTGCGACGTCGACGAGGCCGCCGTGGTCGCCTGCCCCGACGCCCGTTCGATCTACGACATCCCGAAGACCGTGCACGGCGAGGGTCTGGACGCCTATGTGGTCCGCAAGCTGGACCTGCCGTTCCGGGACGTGGACTGGACGACCTGGGACGACCTGCTCGACCGCGTCCACAACCCCGACCACGAGGTCACCCTCGCCCTGGTCGGCAAGTACATCGACCTGCCCGACGCCTATCTCTCGGTCACCGAGGCGCTGCGCGCGGGCGGCTTCGCCAACAAGGCCCGCGTGAAGATCAAGTGGGTCACCTCCGACGACTGCAAGACCCCGGCCGGCGCCGCCGCGCAGCTCGGTGACGTCGACGGCGTCTGCATCCCGGGCGGCTTCGGCGACCGCGGTGTGCTCGGCAAGGTCGGCGCGATCCAGTACGCCCGCGAGAACCGGATCCCGCTGCTGGGTCTCTGTCTGGGTCTGCAGTGCATCGTGATCGAGGCCGCGCGCAACCTCGCCGACATCCCGGACGCCAACTCCACCGAGTTCGACTCGGCCACCGGCCACCCGGTCATCTCCACCATGGCCGAGCAGCTCGACATCGTCGCCGGTGAGGGCGACATGGGCGGCACCATGCGGCTCGGCATGTACCCGGCCAAGCTCGCCGAGGGCTCCATCGTCCGTGAGGTGTACGACGGCAAGGAGTACGTCGAGGAGCGGCACCGTCACCGCTACGAGGTGAACAACGCCTACCGAGCCGAGCTCGAGAAGAAGGCGGGCATCCTGTTCTCGGGCACCTCGCCGGACGGCAAGCTCGTCGAGTACGTCGAGTACCCGCGCGACGTCCACCCGTATCTGGTCGCCACGCAGGCCCACCCCGAGCTGCGCTCGCGTCCCACCAGGCCGCACCCGCTGTTCGCCGGCCTGGTGAAGGCCGCGGTCGAGCGGCAGAGTTCCAAGTAGCACGACAGTTGTACGGTGGCCGGGGCACACGCATTCAAAGGCGAGTGCCCCGGCTTCTTTTGCGCACGTGGGGAAGGACAGGGAATGACGATCAAGGATGCCCCGGAGGAGTGGGAGATCCGGGCGACGGAGACCCCCTTCGTGGGCAACAAGACCTCCGTCCGCACGGACGAGGTGGTCATGCCCGACGGATCGGTGGTCCGCAGGGACTACCAGGTCCACCCGGGTTCCGTGGCCGTCCTCGCCCTCGACGACGAGGACCGGGTCCTGCTCATCCGGCAGTACCGGCACCCCGTACGGCAGAAGCTGTGGGAGATCCCCGCGGGGCTGTTGGACGTGCCCGGTGAGAATCCGCTGCATGCGGCCCAGCGGGAGCTGTATGAGGAGGCGCACGTCAAGGCGGAGGACTGGCGGGTGCTGACGGATGTCTACACCTCGCCCGGGGGGTGCGACGAGGCGATCCGGATCTTCCTGGCCCGGGGGCTGTCCGAGGCCGAGGAGGAGCGGTTCGCGGTCGAGGACGAGGAGATCGATCTGGAGTACGCGCGCGTGCCGGTGTCCGAGCTGGTGCGGGGGGTGCTTGCCGGGGAGCTGCACAACAACTGCCTGGTGGTGGGGGTGCTTTCACTCGTCGCCGCGCGGGCCTCCGGCGGGTTGGACGGGTTGCGGGCGGCTGAGGCGCAGTGGCCTGCGCGGCCGTTCGAGGCGTGAGGTTTTCCGGGATTCGCCGTTCGGGCGCGGTTCGTTGCGGAGTGTCGGCTGCGTTGTGGCTGGTCGCGCCCACGCGGCGGAGCCGCATATCGATACAGCCCCGCGCCCCTGGCGGTACTGCCGAGACCGGCGATCCTATGATCCGTTGATCCGATCGAGGGACTCCCGCGGCCCCGCCGCCCCGCTCTGCCGGGACCGTTGCACAGCGTGAACTAGGCTCTGAAAAGCCCGAACCGGGGTCACCGGCGGGCTTTGCGCGTGCGGTGGGACGGGAGTGTGGCCCGTGACGGATCAGGCGGTGGACACAGGCGGTGTACGGCTGTCGGGCGAGGGCCAATTCCTTGGGCGGACGCGAGAGTTGAAGGAGCTGCTCGCCGACATCGAGCGGGCGGGACTCGACACGCTGTCCGGCAAGAAGGCACCCCGCGCGCGCGTGCTGCTCATCGCGGGGCGCCCCGGATCCGGCCGTACCGCACTCGCCGAGGAACTCGTCCGGGCGGTAGCTGACCGTTACGACGACGGGTTGCTGCGCGCCCGGCTGAGCGAGCCGGACGGCACCCCCGTGCCGGTCGGGAACTCCGCCCGTGAACTGCTCACCGCGCTCGACGTGGCGGCGCCCGCCGGGGCCGCCGAGGACGACCTCACGGCGGTGCTGCGCGAGGCGCTCGCCGACCGGCGCTCGCTGCTCCTGCTCGACGACGCGGTGGCCGCGGAACAGGTGGACGCCCTGCTTCCGGATGCTCCGGAATGCCTGGTCGTGGCCGTCTCAGGAGGTCCGCTGACCGGGATCGCGGACGTTCGCCCGTGCACCCTCGGCGGCCTCGACACCAAGGCCGCGCTGGAGTTGCTGTCCCGGCACACCGGGTCGGTCCGCATCACCGTCGACCCGCGCGCCGCCGAGGGCCTGGTCGAGGAGTGCCAGGGCCACCCCGCCGCGCTGATGCTGGCGGGAGGCTGGCTCGCCGCCCGCCCTACGGCGGCCGTCGCCGATCTGGCCAAACATCTGCACACGGAGAGTGACGAAGGGAGTCCCCTCAGCCGGGTCTTCAAGCTCGTCTACACGTCCCTTCCCGCCCCGGCCGCGCGGATACTGCGACTGCTCTCCCTGGCCCCCGCAGGCCTCGTCGATCCGCACACCGCCTCCGCGCTCGCCGGCTGCTCGGTGAGCGGCGCCCGCTCCACCCTGGACGACTTCGTCGCCCTCGGTCTGCTGCACGCCGTGGAGTCACCGCTGCCGCAGTACGAGGTCCCCGGCTGCCTGTACCCCCTGCTCAAGGCCCTTGCCGACACTCAGGACCGCCCGGCCGAGCTGCAGCTGGCCCGGGCTCGCATGCTGGAGCGGACCGTACGGCTGCTCCAGTCCTCCCGCGCGATCACCGAGACCGACAGCCCCGACTCCCGCGAGAAGCTCCAGGGCATGCCGCCCTCGGTGCGCTTCCCTAACCCCAGGGCGGCCGAGGACTGGCTGCGCGCCCGCAGGCCGGCCCTGCTCGCCGCGGCCCGCCACGCGGTCGCCGACGGGGAGCTGGACACCCTGGCCCGGCGCTTGATGTCGCAGCTCGTGCGCGCGATGGTGGCCCACTTCGGCATGAAGGCCGCCGCCCCCGACCTCTACGGCATCCACGGCCTGGTCCTCGACGTGGCCGAGCGGCGTGCCCTGCCGCGTGAGAAGGCCGCCGCCCTGCTGAACCTCGCCGACCTGGACGCCCAGACCGGCCGGACCCGGGAGGCACTGGCGCGCTATCGGGCGGCCCTGGACGCCGGACGGGAGGCAAATGACCCGTACGCGACCGGCCGCGCGATGGAATCCGTAGGCGGCGCGCACCTGGAGCTCGGGGACTACGACCGGGCCGCCGACTGGTTCGGCCGGGCCCTCGCCCAGCGACTGGCCCGGGACGAGCGCGCGGAGGCCGCCCGGCTGTACGGCCGTATCGCCGCCGCGCACACCTACGCGGGCCGCTACGGCGAGGCGGTCAGGAACTGGCGGGCCGCGCTCGCCGGACACCGCAAGAACGGCGATGTGGCCGCGCACGCACGGGCGTTGAGCGAACTCGCCCGCGTCCAGGAGTATGCCGGACACCCAGAGGAGTGCCTGCGCACCTGCCAGGAGGCCGTGGAGTGGGCGCGGCGCGCCGAGGACGTCCGGCTGCAGGCCGCGCTCCAGCTGCGGCTCGCCGACACGCTGGACCGTCTCGGCGATCCCGCCGCCGCCCAGCTGCACCGCGGCGCGGCCGAACGGCTGCTGGGCGAGGAGCTTTCCGAGGAGGAACCAGGGTCTCAGCAGGTCGACGAGCCGAAACAAGACGCTGATGCCTGCGAAATCCGTAGTACATCCGCAGAGGATTGATGCAATGAAAGGCTAGACAGCGGGAACACCTTCATTAGACTGGCTCTGCCGCACCTTCTCCTGCGGTGTCTCCTGGTGTGCTCACGCATGCCCGGGTATGTGTTGTATTGCCCCACACACTCTGAGCCAAGGACCGTGATCCACGTGAAGGTCGGCATCCCCCGCGAGGTCAAGAACAACGAGTTCCGGGTGGCCATCACCCCCGCCGGTGTGCACGAGCTGGTGCGCCACGGCCACCAGGTTGTCATCGAGCGGGGCGCCGGCGTCGGTTCCTCCATCCCGGACGAGGAGTACGTCGCCGAGGGCGCCCGGATCCTGGACACCGCCGACGAGGTGTGGGCCGACGCCGACCTGCTGCTGAAGGTCAAGGAGCCCGTCGCCGAGGAGTACCACCGCCTCCGCAAGGACCAGACGCTCTTCACCTACCTGCACCTGGCCGCCTCCAAGGAGTGCACCGACGCGCTGATCGAGTCCGGCACCACGGCGATCGCCTACGAGACCGTCGAACTGCCCTCGCGTGCGCTCCCGCTGCTCGCCCCGATGTCCGAGGTCGCGGGCCGGCTCGCCCCACAGGTCGGCGCCTACCACCTCATGCGCTCGGTCGGCGGCCGCGGTGTCCTCCCGGGCGGCGTCCCCGGCACCCAGCCCGCCCGGGCCGTCGTCATCGGCGGCGGTGTCTCCGGCTGGAACGCCACCCAGATCGCCGTCGGCATGGGCTTCCACGTCACGCTGCTCGACCGCGACATCAACAAGCTCCGCGAGGCCGACAAGGTGTTCGGCACCAAGGTCCGGGCGATCATGTCCAACGCCTTCGAGCTGGAGAAGGCCGTCCTGGACGCCGACCTCGTCATCGGCGCGGTTCTCATCCCGGGCGCCAAGGCCCCGAAGCTGGTCACCAACGAGCTCGTCGCGCGGATGAAGCCCGGAAGTGTCCTTGTCGACATCGCGATCGACCAGGGCGGCTGCTTCGAGGACTCGCGTCCCACCACCCACGCCGAGCCGACCTTCCAGGTCCACGACTCGGTCTTCTACTGCGTCGCCAACATGCCCGGCGCGGTGCCCAACACCTCCACCTACGCGCTCACCAACGCGACGCTGCCCTACATCGTCGAACTCGCCGACCGGGGCTGGGTGGAGGCCCTGCGCCGCGACCCGGCGTTGGCCAAGGGGCTCAACACCCATGACGGCAAGGTCGCTTACCGAGAGGTCGCGGAGGCGCACGGCCTGGAGCACGTGGAGCTCGAGACGCTGCTCGGCTGAGGCTGTGACCTGCCTGGATAGCTAAGTCACCTTTTCGTGAAGGCGATACGTCAACAAGGCGCGTCAACGAGGCACATGCGGCCGGACCTTGCCCCACAAGGTCCGGCCGGATGTGTGTATGGTCACTTTGCGACTCTCGGTCAACTCGCGTCGAACGTAACCCTTGAACCGATTCGTACACCGGCGAAACCTGCCGTGCGACTGCCGTACGCCCTTGACAGCGGGATGTTTCATTGCCGACACATCCTGCCGGGTCCGGTGGATTGTGTTGCTGTGAACACCCGACACGCCATAGAGTCGCCAACCGTCGGCATGGTGCCACGCTGACCTTGTCTAGAAGTTTCCTGGTCTCCAAGGAGGTAAGACGACTTGTGAATGAGTCGACATTTTCTCCCGGGGGTGGTCAACCAGGAATGCCTGCCGGGGCCCAGAGCCCCGCGGGGTTCGAGGCTGTCGGCTCCGTCGCGGTGCGCACCTTCGCAGCCCGTCAGAGTCCGCCGACCGTGCGGACAGCACACCAGAGCATGGATGGCCATCACGTGAACGCCATGGCCGGCGACGGAAGTGGCGCGCCCCACAACCACTTCGCCGACTACGACGAACTGCCCGAGGGGCACTTCTACGACCCCGACGCCGAGTACGAGCCGGATCCGGAGTACGCGGCCACGCTCGCGCCCGACGCGGCCCGACAGCGCCGTGAGCGCGTGGGACCGACGGGGCGGCCGCTGCCGTACTTCCCGATCCCGGGCCCGCTGACCGACCACGGCCCCGCGAAGATCATCGCGATGTGCAACCAGAAGGGCGGCGTCGGCAAGACGACGTCGACCATCAACCTGGGTGCCGCGCTCGCGGAGTACGGCCGGCGTGTGCTGCTCGTGGACTTCGACCCGCAGGGCGCGCTGTCGGTGGGTCTCGGTGTCAACCCGATGGAGCTCGACCTCACCGTCTACAACCTGCTCATGGAGCGGGGCATGGCGGCCGACGAGGTCCTGCTGAAGACCGCGGTCCCCAACATGGACCTGCTGCCGAGCAATATCGACTTGTCGGCGGCGGAGGTCCAGCTGGTCTCCGAGGTCGCCCGCGAGTCGACATTGCAGCGTGCCCTGAAGCCGCTCATGGCCGACTACGACTACATCGTGATCGACTGTCAGCCCTCGCTCGGCCTCCTCACGGTCAACGCCCTGACGGCCGCGCACAAGGTGATAGTCCCTCTGGAGTGCGAGTTCTTCGCCCTGCGTGGTGTCGCACTGCTGACGGAGACCATCGAGAAGGTCCAGGAGCGGCTCAACCCGGACCTGGAGCTCGACGGGATCCTCGCCACGATGTACGACTCGCGCACCGTGCACAGCCGTGAAGTGCTCGCGCGCGTAGTCGAGGCGTTCGACGATCACGTCTACCACACGGTCATCGGGCGCACGGTCCGCTTCCCGGAGACCACGGTCGCCGGTGAGCCGATCACCACCTACGCCTCCAACTCCGTCGGTGCCGCCGCCTATCGCCAGCTCGCCAGGGAGGTGCTCGCCCGGTGTCACGCCGAGTGAGTCTGCCGGGGGCCGACGAACTGTTCCGTACGACAGGGGGGATGGCGCTCCAGGCGTCCACTCCCCGGCGGGGGACCAACGGCGAGGCCCGGGTGCCGGCTCCCGCGGGGGAGCCGGACGGGGCGGCGGCCGAGGACGCGCCGCAGTCCGTGCCCGCGCAGGGCGGGGACGGCGACGGGGCGGAGCACGTCGCGGCCGACGCCGAGGCGGGCGAGTCCCGTAGCCGGGCCGCCACCGCGGAGCGCTCCGGGCCACGTCAGGAGGCGCAGGAAGGTTCTGCCCAGGCCTCCGGTGGCCAGCAGCGCGGCAAGCGCGGTCGCTCTCCCTCCCGGCGTCCCAGCGGGCGGGAACGGCACGACGAGAAGATCACCGTGTACGTGTCCGCCGAGGAGCTCATGGATCTGGAGCACGCGCGTCTGGTGCTCCGGGGTGAGCACGGGCTCGCGGTGGACCGCGGTCGGATCGTGCGGGAGGCGGTCGCCGTGGTGCTGGCGGATCTGGAGTCCCGTGGGGACGCGAGTATTCTCGTCCGCCGGCTGCGTGGGCGGTAGCGGTAGCCTGCGGGGGCTATGACCTCGAACGACGTTCCCGTGCCCGGCGGCTCCGCCGGCCGTCGGCGTGTGCTCGGCCGGGGGCCGGGAGCCGAGCCGGTCGCCTCACCGGTTGAGGTGGACAGCGAGCCGGCTGAGGTGGACAGCGAGCCGGTCGAGGCGGAGAGTGAGCAGGTCGCCGAGGCCGAGGCTCCGGCCGGGACCGGCGAGCGGGAAGAGGCCTTTGACGGTGTCTTCAAAGTTCGGCTGGCCAACTTCGAGGGGCCCTTCGATCTGCTGCTCCAGCTGATCTCGAAGCACAAGCTCGACGTCACCGAGGTGGCGCTCTCCAAGGTCACCGACGAGTTCATGGCGTACATCCGCGCCATGGGTCCGGACTGGGATCTCGACGAGACGACCGAGTTCCTCGTCGTCGCCGCCACTCTCCTCGACCTCAAGGCGGCTCGGCTGCTGCCGGCCGCGCAGGTGGAGGACGAGGCCGACCTGGCACTCCTCGAAGCGCGGGACCTGCTCTTCGCACGGCTGCTGCAGTACCGCGCGTACAAGCAGATCGCCGACATCTTCAACCGGCGTCTCGACGAGGAGGCCCGGCGTTACCCCCGTACCGTCGGACTGGAACCGCACCACGCCGAGCTGCTGCCCGAGGTCGTCATCAGCATCGGGGCGGAGGGATTCGCGAAGCTCGCCGTGAAGGCGATGCAGCCCAGGCCCAAGCCCCAGGTGTACGTCGATCACATCCACGCGCCCCTGGTGAGCGTCCAGGAGCAGGCGGGGATCGTGGTCGCGCGGCTCAGGGAGCTCGGTGAGGCCAGCTTCCGTCTGCTGGTGGAGGATGCCGACGGCACCCTGACCGTCGTGGCGCGCTTTCTGGCGCTGCTGGAGCTGTATCGCGAGAAGGCCGTGGCGCTGGACCAGGAGACCGCGCTCGGGGAGCTGGTCGTGCGGTGGACCGGCGGTGCGGGGGAGACCGAACCGGTGGTGACGGACGAGTTCGACCGACCGCCCGAGCCGCCCAAGGAGGACAAGGCGTGAGCGAGGAGACCACCGAGCTGCCGGCGGGGCCGCCGGGCGTCGCCGACCTCGATCTGAAGCCGGCGCTGGAGGCCGTCCTGATGGTCGTGGACGAGCCCGCGACCGAGGAGCACCTGTCGAAGATCCTGGAGCGGCCCAAGCGGCAGATCGCCAAGGCGCTCAGGGAGCTGGCCGACGACTACACCGTGCAGCGGCGCGGTTTCGAGTTGCGGTACGTCGCCGGCGGCTGGCGTTTCTACACCCGCGCCGAGTACGCCGCGGCCGTGGAGCGGTTCGTCCTGGACGGCCAGCAGGCCCGGCTCACCCAGGCGGCGCTGGAGACGCTGGCGGTGGTCGCGTACCGCCAGCCGGTCAGCCGCAGCCGGGTCTCCGCGGTGCGCGGAGTGAACTGTGACGGGGTGATGCGCACCCTGCTCCAGCGGGGTCTGGTCGCGGAGGCGGGCACGGAACCCGAAACAGGTGCGATCCTGTACGTGACGACGAACTACTTTCTGGAGCGGATGGGCCTGCGCGGTCTGGACGAGCTCCCGGAGCTCGCGCCCTTCCTCCCGGAGGCGGAGGCGATCGAGGCCGAGACACAGGAAGCCGTACCGTCGTTCGATCCGGACGCCCCGGATTCCGAGGACGCAGACGACAAGACGGAACTTTGATGCGAAGCAGCAGCGGCAGGAACAGCAGCGGAAACAACGGCGGGAGCCGTGGTGGCAACAGCGGCGGCCGCGGCGGGAGCAGCGGTGGCCGCGGGGGGAGCGGCGGTGGCCGCGGTAACTTCCGCGGGGCCGGGAACGACCGCGACGACAAGCAGGGCGGCCGGCCGAAGAACCCCCGCCCCGAGGAGCGGCGCTACGACGTGGGCCCCGGCGGCACCCACGACGGACCGAAGACCGGGCGCGGTGCCTCCGCGCGCGGCGGTGCCAAGGGCGGGCCGAAGCAGGGCCAGAACACCGGGCGCGGCCGTTCGGTGCCGGCGACCTCCCGCGAGTACGAGGCGCGGGCCGAGGAGCGCAACCGTGAGCGGTACGCCGGCAAGAAGGACGTGAAGCCGCCGAAGACCTTCCCGGGCGCCGAGCAGGAGGGCGAGCGGCTGCAGAAGATCCTCGCGCGCGCGGGCTACGGCTCCCGCCGGGCCTGCGAGGAGCTCATCGAGCAGGCGCGGGTCGAGGTCAACGGCGAGATCGTCCTGGAGCAGGGCAAGCGGGTCGACCCGGAGAAGGACGAGGTCAGGGTCGACGGCCTGACGGTGGCGACGCAGTCGTACCAGTTCTTCTCGCTGAACAAGCCCGCAGGTGTCGTCTCGACGATGGAGGACAACGAGGGCCGGCAGTGCCTCGGGGACTACGTCACCAACCGTGAGACGCGGCTCTTCCACGTGGGGCGGCTCGACACCGAGACCGAGGGCGTCATCCTGCTCACCAACCACGGCGAGCTGGCCCACCGGCTGACCCACCCCAAGTACGGCGTGAAGAAGGTCTACCTCGCGCACATCGTGGGCCCGATCCCGCGCGACCTGGGCAAGCAGCTCAAGGACGGCATCCAGCTGGAGGACGGGTACGCGAAGGCGGACCACTTCCGGGTCGTGGAGCAGACCGGCAAGAACTACCTCGTCGAGGTCACCCTCCACGAGGGCCGCAAGCACATCGTCCGCCGTATGCTCGCCGAGGCGGGCTTCCCGGTCGACAAGCTGGTGCGGGTCGCCTTCGGCCCCATCACCCTGGGCGACCAGAAGTCGGGCTGGCTGCGGCGGCTGTCCAACACCGAGGTCGGCATGCTGATGAAGGAAGTCGACCTGTAGTCCCCACGGACACACACGCGCGTGCGGCCGGTTCCGGAAGTCTCCCGGGCCGGCCGATGCGTTTTCGCCCTCCCCGCGGTCTGTATCCGTGACGGAGGGAGCGGGGATGGACGGAGTGGGCATGGACGCGAGGACCGGGATCCGCGATGAGGCGTGTCAGGCAGTGCTGGAGGGCTCTGTGCGGCCTTCGCGGCCCGGCGGGTCCCGGCGGGCCCAGGAGACCCCTGTGGGGCCGCTGAGGGGCTGCTGGGGCGTTCTGGCGGAGGTGTTGTCATGAGCGCGGGGGAGCTGCTGGAGCGCTCGCTCGCCTATTCGCTGGGCAGCGTGGCGGGGACGAAGGCCGTGAGCCTCGGCAGGGCCACACCGTGTGCCGGGTGGAATCTCGAGGAGTTGCTGGGTCATCTGGACGACTCCCTGGACGCGCTGTACGAGGGGCTGACCGGCGGGCGGATCGGGCTGATCCCGTACGCCGACCGGGCCTGCGGCTTCCGCACGCGCGCGTGTGCCGTGCTCGGCGCCTGGGCCGCCGGTCCACCGGAGGACGTGCTGGTGGGTGAACGGCCGCTGGACGTGCAGGTGATGGCCGCCGTCGGCGCCGTCGAGATCACCGTGCACGGGTGGGACGTGGCCCGGGCCTGCGGACGGCAGTGGCCCATTCCGGACGGCCTCGCGGCCGAACTGCTGTCCGTCGCCCAGTGCGTGGTGGGGGAGGAGGACCGGGGTGTGCGGTTCGCCGAACCGGTCGCCGTGCCGACCCGCGCGCGGCCCGAGACACGGCTTCTCGCCTTCCTGGGGCGGCGCCTCTAGGGGCTTGTGGAACACGCTCGCGCTCTTTATAGTCGTAAGGACTATTAGTCATGCTGACCATAAAGGGGGCGAGCGCGAGTGGACTACGACAAGTACGCCTACGAGCCCTTCGCCGTCACCGTCGACCTCGCCGTCCTCACCGTCGCGGAAGGCGCCCTGCACGCGCTGCTCGTCGAGCGGGGGCAGGAGCCGTACGCCGGACACTGGGCGCTGCCCGGCGGGTTCGTGCACCCGGACGAGTCCGCGGAGGCGGCGGCCCGGCGCGAACTTGCCGAGGAGACAGGGCTGTCGGACGTCTCCGGGCCGCATCTGGAGCAGCTGCGGACCTACAGCGAGCCCGACCGCGACCCCCGGATGCGGGTCGTCTCCGTCGCGTTCGCCGCGCTGCTCCCCGACCCTCCCCCAGACACCGTCCGGGGATACCCCCATCTCGCTCCGCTCAAGCCGCACGGCGACAGCGACGCGGCCGAGGCCCGCTGGGTGCCGTACGACAAGGCGGGGCCGCTCGCCTTCGACCACGACCGCATCCTGGCCGACGCCCACGAACTCGTGGGGGCCAAGCTCGAGTACACCTGCCTCGCCACCGCCTTCTGCCCGCCCGAGTTCACCCTCGGCGAGCTCCAGCAGGTGTACGAGGCCGTGTGGGGCACCACCCTCGACCGGCCCAACTTCCGCCGCAAGGTGCTTGCCACGCCCGGCTTCGTCGAGGCCGTCCCCGGTGCCGCACGTCTGACCGGCGGCCGCGGCAAACCGGCCGCGCTCTACCGCGCGGGACCGGCCACCGCCCTGCACCCCCCTCTCCTCCGCCCGTCCCCGGAAGGACGCCCCGCATGACCACGATCCTGACCAAACGCGCCGCCACCGGAACACTCGTCGGCCTCGCCCTCGGGGACGCCCTCGGCTTCCCGACCGAGTTCAACGACGTGCCGTCGATCCTCGCCAAGTGCGGGCCCTGGCGGGAGATGGAGCTGCGGACCCCGGCGATCGTCAGCGACGACACGCAGATGACGCTGGCGCTGGGGAGGGGAATGCGGGCGGCGATGGACCGGGGAGTGCTCGGGCCCGAGCACCTGGAGCGGCCGCTGAGGGAGGAGTTCGTCGACTGGTATCAGTCACCGGAGAACAACAGGGCGCCGGGAAACACCTGCCTGCGGGCCTGTTCTCTGCTCAAGAACGAGCAACTGCCCTGGCAGGAAGCGAGCCAGATCAACTCCAAGGGCTGCGGCGCCAACATGCGCGTGGCACCCGTCGGACTCGTCCCCGGGCTCAGTGACGAACAGCGCGCGGGCGCCGCCCAGTTGCAGTCCGCGCTCACCCATGGGCACCCGACCGCGCTCGCCGCGTCCGACCTCACCGCGCGTGCCGTACGGCTGCTCACACAGGGAGCCGAGCCGGACGAACTGGTCGGGCTGCTGCGGTCGTACGCCCTGGTGAACCGGGGGCAGTACCACGAGCGCTGGCTCGGCGACCTGTGGACCCGCGGCCAGGACCGGACGCCTGGGCAGTTCATCGCGCGTGGCTGGGACGAGTGCTTGGCGATCCTGGACCGGCTCGACGACGCCGTGCGCACCGCCTCGCCCGAGGATGACCCGTGTCTGGCCACCGGGGCGGGCTGGATCGCCGAAGAAGCCCTGGCGACCGGACTGTTGTGCTTCCTGCAGTTCCCCGACGAGCCGCTGACGGCTCTGCGGCGGGCCGCGTGCAGCTCCGGCGACTCCGACTCGATCGCCTGCCTGACGGGCGCCTTCGCAGGCGCCCACCTCGGGGCGGACGCCTGGCCTGTCGAGTGGGCCGACCGGATCGAATACGGCAGCGAGCTGGTGACGCTCGGCGCGCTCTGGGACGCCTAGCCGAGCTGGATCGAGTCCCCACTGACCTTGATCTGCTTCTCGGGCAGCGGCTTGTTGGCCGGCGGGTTGGCCACCGAGCCGTCCGTGATGTTGAACTTGCTGCCGTGGCAGGGGCAGTTGATGGTGCCGCCGGACACGCTGGTCACCTGGCAGCCCTGGTGGGTGCAGATGTCCGAGAAGGCTTTGAACTCACCCTCCTTCGGCTGGGTGACGACGACCTTCTCGTCCTTGAAGATCTTCCCGCCGCCGACCGGGATCTCACTGGTCTTCGCCAGTTCGGTGCCGGCCTCCACCGAACTGGACCCGGAGTCGCTGTTCTCGTTGCCGTACTCGCCGCAGCCGACGGTCAGCGCGGCCGCGCCCGTCGTGAGAAGGATCGTGCGCCGCGTCGGGCTGTGCGTCATGTCGTGACTCCGAAGGTGCGGAAGAACCAGAGGGCCGAGGTCAGCCAGAGGATCGTGAGCGCGGTGAAGACGAGCCCGCCGACGATCGGCAGCAGCCAGCCGGGAAGTCGCTCCGAGCGGAGCAGCAGCATCTTGGCACTGAACACACCGAAGAAGAAGCAACCCAGCACGGAGTGCCACAGAACGCGTGATTCGTACGACTGGAAGCCCAGCGCGTACAGGCAGTGCACCGCGACCGGCACCGCGACCAGGAAGGCCACGCGGCCGGACCAGCGGTGCAGGGTGGCGGACCAGCTCGGGCCGGGCAGCTTGCCGTACAGCATCAGGGCCGAGACGAGCTGCACGATCGCGAAGAAGAACGCGACCGTCGCGAGCCACGACTTCACCGCGCCCGTGCTGCTGAAGCCGGCGAGGTTGAAGGCCGTCCCCGTCGGGTCGTGGACCTTGCCGTACGCGCCCAGGGCGACCGCCACCGCGGCGGCCACGAGGGCGGGGGTCAGGTAGCGGGCCGGGCCGGGGCGGCGCTCGGGTTCGGGCGAGGGCCAGCTCTGGGTGGCCGCGTTCGGGTCGACGGTCATGATCGACTCCTTCGGGTTTGGGTCCTTCTGATGGATCTCCGTGGAAGAAGGAGCGGCGTTCGGTGCGTGCGGTGAGCGTGCGTGCCGGGCGTCGCGACGCCGCGGAGATCCATCAGAAGGGCCCTGGGTCAGGGGGTTACCGGACGGGCCGTGAGCTGCTGTCCGTCGACCGTCACCGCACCGGTCTCCGGGTCGATCCCCGGCGCCGGGGAGGGCTTGCCGTCGCGCTTGAGAATGCCGACCTGCTCGCCGTCCGGAAGGACGATCCAGCCGCCTTCGATCTTCGCGCCGGCCACCGTGCTGTTCGCTCGGTAGAGCCCGGACGACTTCTTCGCCTTCCCGATGGTGAAGGCGTAGCTCCCGCTGCCGACGTGGGCCGTGCCGCGGATCTCCTTGGCCCCCTTCACCTTGCCGTCCAGGCTCGCGCCGCCCTTGCCGGTCAACCGCAGGCTGCCGTCGTCCTTCACGTCACCCTGCAGCCACGACTCGATGTTGTGGCCGTCGCAGACGTACGCGATCGCCTTGTCGTCGCGCACGGTGATCGCGACCGCGGAGGAGTCGTCGTCGGTACGGCCCGTGTAGACGCCCTCGGGCACGGGGGTCCGCGACGGGGACGGGCTGGGCAGCGCGGACGTCTGTGCCGGTGCGGTGCTCGGTGACGCCTTGACGCTGGGCGACGGCTTCACGTACGACGACGTGGTCTTCTCTCCCGTCGTGGCGTTGAGCGAGAGCATGAACAGGCCGACCAGCAATCCCGCGAACAGTGTCAGCAACGGTCCGGAACGCTTCATGTAAGGGGCCTCCCCCGAGGCGGGTTTCCTGCCATCAGAGCGGACCCGGGGCCCCGAGTCCAGAGGCGCACAGGTGTGTTTTCCCCCCAAGTAGCGGAACTGGGACATTCGGGTGACATTGGCACGGTCCGGGAAGCCATCTCAGGGTGCGGGCGCCGCGCACCCGCCCCGCGCGGGCTGACTAGGCTGGACGGCCAAGAGCCGAACGCACATCAGCAAGGAGCAACACCGTGGCGGTACGAGCGGTCCGGGGCGCCGTCCAACTCGAAAAGGACGAGGCCGGCCACATGGACGAGCAGGTCGGGGCGCTGCTCACCGCCATCATGGAGCGGAACGAGCTGACCGCGGACGACCTGATCAGCATCTGGTTCACGGCCACGCCCGACCTGCACAGCGACTTCCCCGCGGCCGCGGCCCGCAAGCTCGGCACCGGCTTCGCCGATGTACCGCTGATCTGCGCCCAGGAACTCGACATCGAGGGAGCCATGCCCCGCGTCGTCCGTGTTCTCGCGCACATAGAGTCCGACCGGCCCCGCGCCGACATCGCGCACGTCTACCTCGGCGCCGCGGCCGCCCTGCGCAAGGACATCGCACAGTGAGGACCGCACTCGTCGTCGGGACCGGGCTGATCGGGACGTCCGCCGCGCTGGCGCTGGCGGGGCGGGGCGTCACCGTCCATCTCGCCGACCACGATCCCGAGCAGGCCCGTACGGCCGCCGCGCTCGGAGCGGGTACGGACGAGGCGCCCGAGGGGCCCGTCGACCTCGCGATCGTCGCCGCGCCGCCCGCGCATGTGGCCGGAGTGCTCGCCGACGCGATGCGGCGCGGGGTCGCTCGCGGGTACATCGACGTGGCCAGCGTGAAGGGCGGGCCGCGGCGGGAGCTGGAGGGGCTGGGGCTCGACCTCTCCTCGTACATCGGTACGCATCCGATGTCCGGACGGGAGAAGTCCGGACCGCTGGCCGCCTCCGGGGATCTCTTCGAGGGGCGGCCCTGGGTGCTGACCCCCACCCGCGACACCGACACCGAGGTGCTCAATCTCGCGCTGGAGCTGGTCTCGCACTGTCGCGCGGTGCCGGTGGTCATGGACGCCGACGCCCACGACCGTGCTGTGGCGCTTGTCTCGCACATGCCGCATCTGGTGTCCAGCATGGTCGCCGCGCGGCTCCAGCACGCCGAGGAGGCCGCCGTACGCCTGTGTGGGCAGGGGATTCGGGATGTGACCCGGATCGCCGCGTCGGATCCCGGGATGTGGATCGACATCCTCTCCGCGAATCCGGGACCGGTGGCCGATCTGCTCACCGATGTCGCCGGGGACCTGGAGGAGACGGTGCGGGCGCTGCGGGCGTTGCAGTCCGCGGACGAGGCGAAGCGGCTCGAGGGCACGTCCGGGATCGAGGACATGCTGCGGCGGGGGAACGCCGGGCAGGTCCGGGTGCCCGGGAAACACGGGTCCGCTCCTCGGGTGTACGAGGTCGTGGCCGTGCTCATCGACGACCAGCCGGGGCAGCTGGCCCGGATCTTCGCGGACGCCGGGCGGGCCGGGGTCAATATCGAGGACGTGCGGATCGAGCATGCGACAGGGCAGCAGGCGGGGCTGGTGCAGCTGATGGTCGAGCCGTCGGCGGCGCCGGTACTGGCGGCGTCGTTGCGGGAGCGTGGCTGGGCCATTCGGCAGTAGGGCCGGCCTCGAGACGACGGCGTCCGGACGAGTGACGCGCACCCAGTAACCTTGTGCGGGGCACAGTCGCGTCCCCACACCACTCGCCAGACCGCACCCGAAAGGTGTCCCCCCGTGGAAAACGGCGCCGCCCAGCCCGTGATTGTCGCCATAGACGGCCCCTCCGGCACGGGCAAGTCGAGCACCTCGAAGGCTGTCGCCGCGCAGCTGGGTCTGAGCTACCTGGACACCGGGGCCCAGTACCGGGCGATCACCTGGTGGATGGTGACCAACGGGATCGACATCGACGACCCGTCCGCGATCGCCGCCGTGGCGGGGAAGGCGGAGATCGTCTCCGGCACCGATCCGGAGAACCCGACGATCACGGTCGACGGGACCGATGTGGCCGGTCCGATCCGGACCCAGGAAGTCACCTCCAAGGTCAGCGCGGTGAGCGCGGTGCCCGAGGTGCGGGCCCGGATCACCGAGCTGCAGCGGTCGCTGGCGACCTCGGCCGAGAAGGGCATCGTCGTCGAGGGACGGGACATCGGTACGACCGTGCTGCCCGACGCCGACCTCAAGGTCTTCCTCACCGCTTCGCCCGAGGCCCGCGCCGCGCGCCGTAGCGGGGAGCTCAAGGGTGCCGACGTCAACGCCACCCGTGAGGCGCTGATCAAGCGGGACGCGGCCGACTCCAGCCGGAAGACCTCGCCGCTCGCCAAGGCGGACGACGCGGTCGAGGTGGACACCACCGAGCTCACCCTCGCGCAGGTCATCGAGTGTGTCGTCACCCTCGTCGAGGAGAAGCGGGCGGGGAAGTGAGTACGGACTCTTCCGGCACGGTTCCTTCGCGGAAGGGCGCCGAGGTCGGGCGGCGGATCGGCGTCGGGCTGATGTACGGGCTGTGGAAGCCGCGTGTGCTCGGCGCCTGGAGGATGCCCGCGACCGGGCCCGCGATCCTCGCCGTCAACCACTCCCACATCATCGACGGCCCGATGGTCATGGGCGTGTCACCCCGGCCGACGCACTTCCTGATCAAGAAGGAAGCGTTCATCGGCCCGCTGGACCCGTTCCTGACGGCCATCGGACAGGTCAAGGTGGACCGCTCGGTGGCCGACCGCGGGGCGATCACCCGGGCGCTCGATGTCCTCAAGGCCGGCGGGGTGCTCGGTATCTTCCCGGAGGGCACCCGGGGCGAGGGCGACTTCGCCTCCCTGCGGGCCGGGCTCGCGTACTTCGCGGTGCGCAGCGGGGCACCGGTCGTTCCGGTCGCCGTGCTGGGAAGCTCCGAGAAGCCGGGACGGTTGATAAAGGGGCTGCCTCCGCTGCGCAGCCGCGTCGACGTCGTCTTCGGCGACCCCTTCGAGGCGGGCGACGGCAGCGGACGGCGTACGCGCAAGGCGCTCGACGAGGCGACCGAGCGCATCCAGAAGCAGCTCAGCGCCCACCTGGAAAACGCCAGGCGCCTGACCGGGCGCTAGGCGACACTGAGTAGTGGATCAATCCGGCGGAACAACCGGGGGTCCACCGATCACCACGATGAACGAGGTACGGACTTCATGAACGACCACATCCACTCCGAGGGCTCTTCCGAAGAGCACGACCACGGAGCGCTTGGCGATGCCGAGTACGCGGAGTTCATGGAGCTCGCCGCGGAAGAGGGCTTCGACCCCGAGGACGTCGAGGGTGCCATCGAGGCGGCCGGGCACGGACCGCTGCCCGTGCTCGCGGTCGTCGGCCGCCCCAATGTCGGCAAGTCGACTCTGGTGAACCGCATCATCGGGCGCCGCGAGGCCGTCGTGGAGGACAAGCCCGGAGTCACCCGCGACCGTGTCACCTACGAGGCCGAGTGGGCGGGGCGCCGCTTCAAGGTCGTCGACACCGGCGGCTGGGAGCAGGACGTCCTCGGCATCGACGCCTCCGTGGCCGCGCAGGCCGAGTACGCGATCGAGGCCGCCGACGCCGTCGTGTTCGTCGTCGACGCCAAGGTCGGCGCGACCGACACCGACGAGGCGGTCGTACGACTGCTGCGCAAGGCCGGTAAGCCCGTGGTGCTGTGTGCCAACAAGGTCGACGGGCCGAGCGGCGAGGCCGACGCCTCCTACCTCTGGTCCCTCGGGCTCGGCGAGCCGCACCCCGTCTCGGCGCTGCACGGCCGGGGCACCGGCGACATGCTCGACGCGGTTCTGGAGGCGCTGCCGGAGGCGCCCGAGCAGAGCTTCGGCACCGCGATCGGCGGGCCGCGCCGCATCGCCCTGATCGGCCGCCCGAACGTCGGCAAGTCCTCGCTGCTGAACAAGGTCGCCGGCGAGGAGCGGGTCGTCGTCAACGAGGTGGCCGGCACCACCCGTGACCCGGTCGACGAGCTGATCGAACTCGGCGGTGTCACCTGGAAGTTCGTCGACACCGCCGGTATCCGCAAGAGGGTCCACCTCCAGCAGGGCGCCGACTACTACGCCTCGCTGCGCACCGCCGCCGCCGTCGAGAAGGCCGAGGTGGCGGTCATCCTGATCGACGGCTCCGAGTCCATCTCGGTCCAGGACCAGCGGATCGTCACCATGGCCGTCGAGGCGGGCCGCGCGATCGTCCTCGCCTACAACAAGTGGGACACCCTCGACGAGGAGCGCCGCTACTACCTGGAGCGGGAGATCGAGACCGAGCTCGGCCAGGTCGCCTGGGCGCCGCGCGTCAACGTCTCGGCGCGCACGGGCCGCCACATGGAGAAGCTGGTCCCCGCGATTGAGACGGCTCTGGCGGGCTGGGAGACGCGTGTCCCGACCGGCCGCCTCAACGCCTTCCTCGGTGAGCTGGTGGCCGCCCATCCGCACCCGATCCGGGGCGGCAAGCAGCCGCGCATCCTCTTCGGCACTCAGGCCGGCACCAAGCCGCCGCGGTTCGTGCTCTTCGCCTCCGGGTTCATCGAGGCGGGCTACCGGCGTTTCATCGAGCGCCGGCTGCGTGAGGAGTTCGGCTTCGAGGGCACTCCGATCCACATTTCGGTGCGGGTGCGCGAGAAGCGCGGCGCGAAGAAGAAGTGACGTAGACATGAGGGAGGGCGGCCCCACCGGGGCCGCCCTCCCTCATGTCTCAGTTCCCTCGGCGTGGACCGGGTGGCAGCGCTGCCGGGATGTGATGCATCCCGGTGTGCTGCTGCCCGATGCGACCCACCGGCTGCCACTGAGACTGCTGGCGGGCGCTGTACGCCCCCGCGCCGTAGGCGCTGTACGAGCCCGAGGCGTGCGGGATGTTCTCGAACGCGGTGAAGTCCAGCTCCTCCTCGCCGCTGCGGTCACCCGGCAGCGAACGGAAGGCCTTGACGTACTCGGAGTAGAGCGCGTCGTAGATCGGCGTGGCCGATGGTCCGCCGGAGAACCGGCGCGGAGCGTCGTATGGGTGCACGTCTGTCCAAACGACACCGAGACCTCCGGGATGCGGTTCGGCGTGATCGTTCAGCCGGTCCTCACGTCCCCGCGAGAGGCATCGCGGCCGCGACCAACTTGCCGTTCGCCGCGGCCTTCTCCAGTGCGTCCCGCAGCAGGTCCTCGCGAGGCTGCCGTCCGATGGACCCCACCGGCGCGGCGAACATCAGCACCTGTTGGTGCTTGTTGGCGGCGGCCCGCCATGCCTCGGTGACCTGGAGCGGCTGGTGCGCCTGCCACCAGGCCACCGGCTGCCCGCCGATGGGCGACGGCTGGAGCACCGCGTGCAGCTGGCCCACCGCCAGCAGTACCGACCACCCGTGCAGAACGGACGGCACCGCCTGGATCGCCGTCAGAGGCATGAACCCCTGCTCGATCAGCAGCGGCAGGAAGTCGTCGCCGAGCCCCGTCGCGCCCGGCCGCACGATCGGCCCGGTCGGCTCCACGACAAGGGCCGGGTGCAGCTCCCCCGCGATCAGGATCAGCCCACTGGTCACCCCGAGCACCGCCTGCTCGGGTACGACCTTGTCCGGGTCCAGGTCGACGGTGTCGCCGGTGATGGACTTCACCGCGCCCCGGAGCTGTTCCTCGGTGACCTGGACGACCTGTGAGGGCAGGCAGCCGGCGTGGGCGAAGGCCAGAACGGCGGTCTCGTCGCCGATGAACAGGACGGTGCTGGTGCGCTCCTGCGTGGAGTCGCCCTGGGTGCGGCAGGAGGTGCAGTCGTAGCTGCCGGGGGCGTTCTCTCCGGCGAGCAGCCGGTCGGCTTCTTCGTCGCCGATCTCGGCGCGAACCTCGTCGCTGACGTCGAGCATGCGCGGCACGGGTGACTCCCTCGGGAAGCGGTGCCCGGGTGGGTCCCGGGCTCATGAAGAAGACAACGGGCGATCTGTGGCGGCGGTCACGCCTCAGGGCGAACGGAATCGAACCATCAATCGCGCAAGGTCACCTCGGGTGCGGAATCGGGTACTCAGTGTCAAGTCGTTGGAAGCTCAAGGAAGTTGGCTGCGTTAAGTGGGTCACAGGTCGACTGGGTGACTGGTCGACAAATCAGGAAATCAGCGAATGAAGTGGGTGGCGGAAAAGTTGCCGATACCTGTGGCACCGGGCAACCGGCCTGCAACGAGCACCGCTCGGGCTGCCGACCGCGGTCGGCAACTCCGCGGCGGCGGACGGCGGAGTGTGGGACCGCATCACCCGGTGCGAGAGCGATGGGAACTGGCAGGCCACCGAGGCGCAGCGGATCGCGGTGGTCACCAAGGTGCAGCGCGTCCGCCGCCCGGCACGGGACCACCTGGCAGAAGGTCTACGCCGCCAACCAGGCTGTCATCGGCGCCGATCCCCACCTGATCGTGCCCGGGCAGCGCCTCGAAATCTGAGAGCTCTCCCCTGTCACGGGCCCCTGGGCGCGTGGGTGCGGCCGGGGCGGTCAGCCCCGCCCCGGCCGCAGCTCCGCCGCCTCTCCGCTGAACGCGACCACACCCCGCCGCAGTTCGTACACGATCACCGTCCGGCCGTGCAGTGCGGGTGGGAGCCGTTGCTCGGCCACCACCACACACGCGTCCAGCGCGGCCAGGAGTTCGTACGTGCGGGCCGCGACCGTGGGGGACATGCCTTGCGCAGGTTCGTCGACGAGGACCACGCGTGCGCGTGCCAGGAGGGCTCGGGAGAGCGCGAGCATGCGTTGTTCGCCGCCGGAGAGGGTGCCGACGCGGCGGGGGAGCAGGCGGGCGAGCTGGGGGTAGGCGTCCAGGGCCAGGTCGTGGGTGGGGGCGGCCAGTTCGAGGTTCTCGCGGACCGTGAGGGAGCCGAACACCGACTGGCGTTCGGGGACCAGGCACAGACCGCGGCGGGCCCGCTCGTACGCCGGTACGCGGGTCACGTCGGTGCCGTCCCACACCACGCTGCCGTCGGTGAGCGGCACGGTTCCGGCCAGGGCGCGCAGAGTCGTCGTACGGCCGGAGCCGTTGCGGCCCAGCAGGACGGTGAGGCCGGGGCCCGGGGCGGTGAGGGTGATGCCGTGCAGGGCCTCCAGGGGGCCGTAGCGCACGCGCGCGTGGCGTAGCGAGATGGCCGTGACGGCTGTCATACGGCGGTCTCCCGGGCGTCGAGTGTGTCCAGCACGTGGGCCGGAGGGCCGGAGGCGATGATGCGGCCCGCGCTCATGACGTGCACGACGTGCGCGAGGTCGGCGACCAGGTCGAGGTCGTGTTCGACGACGAGGAGGGCGGTGCCGTCGGCTGCGAGGGCCCTGAGGATGCGGGCCAGGGCGGTCACCTCGGCGGTGTCGAGACCGGCGGCGGGTTCGTCGAGGAGGAGGACGCTCGGGGTGCCGGCGAGGGCTCTGGCGAGTTCCACCCGACGGAGGGTGCCGGTGGGGAGGCCGGCCGCGGGGGCGTCGCGCAGGGGGCCGTCGAGGGCGAACAGTCTCAGGGCGCGGTCCACTGCGGCCGGGTCGGTTGTCCTGCCCTGCTCGGCGCCGACTCGGACGTTCTCTGCCACGGTCAATGTGGGGAAGACCGCGAGTTGTTGGAAGGTGCGGGCGATACCCAGGCGGGTGCGGGCGTGGGCGGGGAGGCGCGTGATGTCGCGGTTCCCGTAGTGGACTCGGCCGTGGGAGGGGCGGACCGTTCCTGCCAGGCAGTGGAAGAGCGTGGTCTTTCCGGCGCCGTTGGGGCCGATGATCGCGGTGATACTGCCGGGTGGGACGGTGAGGTCGACTCCGTCGAGGGCGGTGAGGCCGTCGTAGCGGGCCTGGAGCTTGCGCGTGGTGAGGATCGGGGGCGGAGCGCCGTCGGCGGCGTGCGGCGCGGGGAGTCGGCTCCGGCGGGACCGGCCTTGTTCGGCACCGTCGGGATCCGCTCGGCGGTGCGTGCCGGGTCGGGCGCTGCCCGGATCCGCCGTCAAGGTGTTCGCCGTGGCGGCGGGGAGAGCGGTGCTCGCCTCCTGGCCGTGCATCGCGTCGGCGCCCGATGCCGCGGTCGGGGGCGCCGCGGCCCGCAGCGCCCGTTGCAGTCGTCTCCGTGTCCGGAGGCCCGTCGCCGTCAGCCTCGCCCCCCGCCGTGGCCGCAGCCTCCGCACCGCCTCGTACGGCCCCCCGGGGAACCGCCCCATCAGCACGGCCAGTACCCCGACCAGCGCCGCCGCCACCCCTCCCCGTGCCCCCGCGTCCAGGCCGACCAGGAGGGCCGCCGCGGTCAGGGCGCCCAGGGTGCTGTCGGCGCCCAGGACGACCACCGCCGCGAACCAGAGGAGGCCGCGGACGGGGTCGTAGGCGGTGGGATCGAAGGCGCGCAGGCCCATGCCGAGCATTCCGCCGCCCAGGGCGGCCAGGGCGGCGCCCGCCACGAAGGCGAGGAGCTTCAGGGCGGGGACCTGGACGCCTGCCGCCGAGGCCCCTGACTCGTGGTCGCGCATGGCGGCCAGCGCCCTGCCCGTACGCCCTCTGCGCAACGCGTGGGCCGTCAGGAGGGCGAGCGTGAGCAGGGCCAGCTCCAGGACGTAGTACGCGCGGTCGCCCTCGAAGCCCGCCGGGCGGCCCAGGGACAGACCGGACGTGGCGTACGGCTGGGCGAGGACGAAGCGGCTCACACCGACGCCGACCGCGAAGGTCGCGAGGGCCAGCGCCAGCCCCCGGCGGGTGATCGCCGGCCAGCCGGTCAGGAGGCCCAGGGGTGCCACCAGGACCACCGCCAGCGCCAGCGCCGCCAGTTCCGGCAGCCGGGGAAGTGCCGGGAAGCGGCCCGCCGCCAGCAGGGCTGTGAACAGGGCGCCCAGGCCCGCGTAGGCCGCTTGCCCGAGGGAGATCTGGCCGCCCCTGCCCGTCACGACCACCAGGGAGAGCAGGACGACGCCCAGCGCCGGGACCTGGACCGAGGTGTGCAGGTCCGAGCCCGCGAAACCCAGCGGGATCAGGAAGAGGATCACCGCGACGATCCATGCGCCCTGAGGCGTCGGCACGCGCGCGGTGGCCGTCCGGGGCAGCGCGTCCCGGGTGCCGATGCGGGGGAGCGCCAGGCACGCGACGAGGAGAGCTACGACGAACAGGTTCGCCCCCACCGCCTGGAGCAACGGTTCGCCCCGGCCCGAGGGGTGCAGTCGGGTCAGCTGGCTCTGGACCACCCCGATGCCCAGCGCCACGACCACGGCCACCGGCAGGCTGCGCATCCGCGCGGCCACCGCCACCGCCACCACCTCCATGACGAGCAGAGGCAGCCCGTACGGGTCCAGACGGACGAAGGGGGCCAGCAGAACGCCCGTCAGGCCCGCGGTGAACGCCCCGAACGCCCAGCCGGCCGCCGCCACCCGGTCGGCGTCGATCCCGCCGAGCACGGCCAACCCGCGGTCGTCCACGACGGCCCGCAGCTCCCGTCCGAAGCGCGTCCGGCGGATCACCGCGCTCACGCCCGCCGCCAGGACCAGGACGACCGCCAGCTGCCCCCAGGGATCCGCGGACACCAGCTCCGGAGCGTCGTCCCGTGCTCCCTGGCCCCACAGCAGCGCGGCCCCGCCCACCAGCAGCACGAAGACCCCGATGGAGGCCACCAGGGTCTGGGCCGGATCGCCGCCCAGGACGGACAGGGGCCGGAAGACGAAACGCTCCAGCACCACGCCCATCACCGGCGCCAGGATCAGCAGGGTCACCACCGCCCCGGCCCACAGCGGCCAGCCCCACTCCACCACGCACTGCCGCAGCGCGTACGCGCACACCATGGCGATCGCCCCGTGCGCGAAGTTCAGCACCCCGGTCGCGCGGTACGTCACGATCAGGCCGACCCCGGTGAGCGCGGCCGCGCTGCCGACCGACAACCCGGCGAGGGTGAGGTCGTAGGTCAGCGACGACATCAGTCGGTTTCCTCGACGGGCTCGCAGATCGGACAGGGGCCCAGCTCTCCGCTCGCCAGGAGCTTCGCGTCCACCGGGACCGACTCGACCTTCCCGGCGACCAACGGGCAGTCCGCGCGGTGCCAGAGCGTGCCACCGGGCACCATCAGCAGGTCCCCGCTGACCGCCAGGGGCGCGTCGGCCGCCGCGACGGACTCCTCGGCCCCGGTGGGCTCCGCGGAGACCAGGAGGCCGTACAGCTCCTCCACACGCGTGGCGGCGAGCGCGCCCCGGCCGTGGGTGAGCAGCACCGCCCCGGCGACGATCAGCGCGGCGCCGGGCACCGTGCAGGAGGCGAGGTACGGCAGCTGCCGCTCGGCGTAACGCTCGCCCGAGACGCCGTACCAGCCGAGGACGCACAGGACCGCGCCCGCGGCGAGCGCGGCCCAGCCGGCCCACAGAACGGGGTGCACGGTCCGCAGTCGGGCTGTCCGCATCTGTGGCTCCCCCATGTCGCGTGCCTGTCCATGTAAGCCAATCGCTTGCACTATGCCTTCTGGAAGCTGACCCTGAAAGCACCGGGCGCACGTGGCCCGGACCGACACCCGGTGGTGAGCCAGATGGTTCTCGGGAGCGACCGCACGTGGGGGAACGGCAGCCGGGGGCTGATGGCGGTGGGGTTCGCCCTCGCCGTGGCCCTCACGGCGTGCAGCGACGACAGCGGCGGCGGCAGCGAGAGCCCGCCGCCGACGCCTTCCGTGGAGCGGACCACACCTTCCGCGGCCCCGTCGCCGAGCGGACCCGCCGACGCGGCCGCCGCCCAGCGGGAGATCAAGGCGAACTGGGAGAAGTTCTTCGACCCGAAGACCTCCACCAGGGACAAACAGGCCGTCCTGGAGAACGGCGACGAGATGGGCCCGGTGCTCCAGGCCTTCAGCGGTGACCAGCGCGGCGGACAGGTGCAGGCGAAGGTCACGAAGGTCGGGTTCACCAAGCCGACCGCGGCCGACGTGACGTACACCCTGATGCTGAACGGCGCCACCGCCCTCCCGGACGCCTCCGGAACGGCGGTCGAACAGGACGGCACCTGGAAGGTGTCGGTCAACACCCTGTGCGCACTGGTGCAGTTGAGCGGCAATGCCACGGCGTCGGCTCTTCCGGGCTGCTGAGGCCGCCCTCGCGGTCCTGCTGCTCATGGTGGGCACGGCGTGCGGCAGTCGGCTGCCGGAGAGCGACTTCGAGCACCGGGAGCGGGCGACCCCCGCCCAGGACGGCACCCCGATCCGGGTCGGCATCGTCACCAGCGCCACCAGCCCGGTCGGCGGCGGCACCTTCACCGGCCCGCGCGACGGCGCCAAGGCGTACTTCGAGCGCCTCAACGCGCGCGGGGGCGTCGACGGCCGCCGGATCGAGGTGCGCGAGTGCGACGACGGCGGCAGCGGGGTCGGCAACAACACCTGTGTCCACCGGCTGATCGACGAGGACAAGGTGGTCGCCCTGGTCGCGACCACCGCCCTCGACTACGCCGCTGCCTCCCGCGTCTCCCACGCGCGCGTGCCCGACATCGGAGGCCAGCCCCTCGGCGCCGCCTACGACACCTGGCCGCACCTCTACGGCATCTACGGCAGCCTCGCGCCTCGGCGCGGCACGACCGGCTGGGGCGGAAAGCAGTACGGCGGCACCGAGGTCTACCGCTATTTCAAGCGCGAGCACGGGGCTCGTACGGCGGCTGTCGTGTCGTACAACCAGGCCGCGTCCGCCGCCTACGCCCGGCTCGTCGAGCAGGGGCTGAAGGCCGAGGGGTACAAGGTCGTCACCGAGCAGGTCGACTTCGCGCTGCCCAACTTCCGTGCCGTGGCGGCCGACCTGAAGGAGCAGGGCGCCGACCTGGTCTTCGACGCCGTCGACAGCCATGGCAACGCCCAGTTGTGCGAGGCGATGGACGCGGCCGGCGTCGAGGTCACCGCCAAGGTCACCAACGTGCAGAACTGGACCTCCACCGTCCCGGACGATTACAAGGACGCCCCGCGCTGCCGCAACGCCCTGTGGGCGACCGGGGCCAGCCGGAACTTCGAGGACGTCGGCAATGCGGCCGTGCGCGAGTTCAGGGACGCCACCAGGAGTCTGAAAACGCATTCCCAGTGGCAGTTGGAGGGCTGGGCGGCCGCGAAGTGGTTCACGAACGCCGCGAAGTCGTGTACGCCACAAGGCGTCACGCGCGGGTGCGTCGACGCCTACATGAACCACAGCCAGGACTACACCGCGGACGGCCTGCTTCTCCCCGTCCGCTTCGAGCGCCTGGTCGAGCCGCCGAAGTCCCGCAGAACCTGTCTCTCGGTGGCCCGCTGGCAGGACGGCCGGGGCTGGGTCTCCCAGAGCGACATGGACCATACGTGCTTCGACGTTCCGCAACTGCCGTATCAGCAGTGAGTCACCGGACGCAGGCAACCAATGGAGGTGCCCGAGGGTCTGACAGAGCACCATGAACCACGGGAGGACCATGCCCGCCGGGCAGGGCGTACAACTGCGCGCCGACTGTGTCGCCGACTCCGCGGGCGGACTGACCTTCGACGTCACCGCCGGTGGGGCGAGCAGTACGGCCCATCTGGTGCTGCGCCGGCGCGACGGCCACGAGGAAGTGGGACTGCCCCTGGCCCCGGCCGCGGCCGGGCGGCTGCGCGCCGCACTGCCCAGCACCGTCGCCCTGCCAGAGGGCCGCTGGGACGCGTACGCGTGCGTGGCCGACGACGAGCCGCTGCGCCTCGCGCCCGGCGCCACCGACCTGCGTGCGCTCGGCGCCCGCATCCCGAGCGGCACCCGCGGCCACGTCGCCGTCCGTATCCCCTATGCGACCCGGCAGGGCAACCTCACCGTCCGCAGCTGGCTGCGCGCCCCGCACGCCGAAGCGGGCGAACTGCGCGTCGACAGCGCCGGACTGACCGTGCGCGGGCGGCTGTACGGCACCGCCTTCGCCCCCGGTGCCCATGCCGAGGTGCGCGCTCGGCACTCCCCGGGCGCCGCCCGCCGCATCGACGTCGCCGTGGACGAGGCCCGGTTCGGCTTCTCGGTCGGGTACGCGGTACTCGGGCCAGGGGTCTGGGACCTGTGGCTGCGGCCGCTCGGCGAGAGCGGGCCGCGGGTGCGGATCGCGCGTTTGCTGGACGACGTCGCCGACAAGAAGCCCGTGTTCACCTATCCACGCGCACGCGTGGTGACGGCGTACGGCCCGGTGGAGGCCGGGCCGTACTACACGCGGGACAACGACCTGTCGGTGTCCGTCACCGCGTGCCCTTCACCGCAGTGAGCCGAAGAACTGCCTGACGTCACCGGCCAGCAGATCGGGGACCTCCAGGGCCGCGAAGTGGCCGCCGCGGTCGAACTCCGTCCAGCGCACGAGGGTGTTGGCCTGCTCGGCCCAGCGGCGGATCGCCACGTCCTCGCCGAAGTTGGCCACCGCGGTCGGCACGCCGGAGGTCGCCGTCGGGAACCAGTCCGGCACATGGCTGTTCTCGTAGTACATGCGGGCCGCGGAACCGGCCGTGCCGGTCAGCCAGTACAGCATCACGTTGGTGAGCAGGGTGTCCCGGTCGATCGCGTCCTCCGGCAGTGTGGCCGAGGAGTGTGTCCACGCCTGGAACTTCTCCATGATCCACGCCAGTTGACCGACGGGCGAGTCGGTGAGGGCGTAGGAGAGGGTCTGCGGACGGGTCGACTGCACGGCGTTGTAGCCGAAGCCGTCCGTGGTGAACTCGGCGATGCTCGCGAGCCTTCGCCGCTCGCGGTCGGTCAGCCCTTTCTGCGCCTCCTCGTCGACCGGGCCGAGCGGGATGAACCCGACCGAGGCGGCGTTCACATGGACGCCGACGACGGACTCCGGAGCGACCCGGGCGAGCGCGGGGGAGATCAGCGCGCCCAGGTCGCCGCCCTGGGCGCCGTAGCGCTCGTAGCCGAGCCTGCGCATCAGCTCCGCCCACGCGCGGGCGACCCGGTTGACGTTCCAGCCCTTGTCGCGCGTCGGCCCGGAGAAGCCGAAGCCGGGAATGGACGGGATCACCAGATGGAAGTCCTCGCTCAGCGAGCCGATCACACCGAGGAACTCGACGATCGAACCCGGCCAGCCGTGCGTCAGGATCAGCGGGAGCGCGTCCGGCCGGGACGAGCGGACGTGCAGGAAGTGCACCTGGGCGCCGTCGATCTCGGTGACGAACTGCGGGAGCTCGTTGAGGCCGGCCTCGTGCTTGCGCCAGTCGTAGGCACCGCGCCAGTACGCGGCGAGATCGCGGAGATACGGCAGGGAGGCGCCGTACTCCCAGCCGGCGCCCGGGAGCTCGTCCGGCCAGCGGGTGAGGTCCAGGCGGGTGGGCAGGTCATCGAGCTGCGCCTGCGGGATGTCGATCCGGAACGGGCGGATCTCACGGTTCTCTGCGGTCGCGCTGTTGTCTGCCATGAGTCCAAGGTAGAAAGGCTTGCGGACAGCCTCTGTCCGCAATGACTGGCAGATTCGGCATCATGTTGGAGACCTCGGCACGACTTCTGCGCCTGCTCTCGCTTCTCCAGGCCCACCGCGATTGGTCCGGCGCCGACCTGGCCGACCGCCTCGGCGTCACCCCGCGCACCGTGCGCCGGGACGTGGACCGGCTGCGCGAGCTGGGCTATCCCGTCAACGCCAGCCCGGGCACCGGTGGCGGCTACCAGCTGGGCGCGGGCGCCGAGCTGCCGCCGCTGCTCCTGGACGACGACGAGGCCGTCGCGGTCGCCGTCGGCCTGCGCACGGCGGCGGGGCAGGGCATCGAGGGGATCGGGGAGACCTCCGTACGGGCCCTCGCCAAGCTGGAGCAGGTCCTGCCGAGCCGGCTGCGCCGCCGGGTGGGCGCCCTGAACGCCTTCACCGTGCCGATGCTGCGCGGCCCCCAGCCCTCCGCCGTCGACCCGGGCGTCCTCACCGAGCTCGCCAACCTCTGCCGGGACGCCGAACGGCTGCGCTTCGAGTACAGCGACCACGGGGGCGCCTCCAGCCGCCGTACCGTCGAACCGCACCGCCTGGTGTGCAGCGAGCGGCGCTGGTATCTGGTGGCCTGGGACGTCGACCGCGAGGACTGGCGGACCTTCCGGGCCGACCGGATCACCCCCAGGCCGCCGCACGGTCCCCGGTTCACTCCGCGCACCCCGCCCGCCGAGGATCTCGCCGCCTACGTCTCGCGAGGCGTCTCCACGCGCGCGTACGCCTCACACGCGGTCGTGCGACTGCTGGTGCCCAAGGAACGGGCCGCCGAGCGGATCTCGCCGAGTGCCGGGGTGCTGGAGGCGGAGGGGCCCGACAGCTGCCTCCTGCGCACCGGGGCCGCGAGTCTCGACGTGATGGTGATCCACGTGATGATGACGGGCTTCGAGTTCGAGGTGCTGGAGCCAGCCGAGCTGACCGAGGCGATCAGGACGGCTCACGACCGGCTTGCTCGCTCTTTGGCTCGGGCTGCGGAGTCTGGGCCGCGTACTGCGGATGGTGCAGGTCGAACGCCGGGGACTCGGAGCGGATCCGGGGCAGTGTCGTGAAGTTGTGCCGCGGCGGCGGGCAGGAGGTGGCCCACTCCAGGGAACGCCCGTAGCCCCAGGGATCGTCGGTCTCCACCTTCACGCCGTACTTGGCGGTCTTCCAGACGTTGTAGAGGAACGGCAGCGTCGAGGCGCCCAGCAGGAACGCCCCGATCGTCGAGATCGTGTTGAGCGCGGTGAAGCCGTCCGCGGCGAGGTAGTCCGCGTACCGGCGGGGCATGCCCTCCGCGCCCAGCCAGTGCTGCACGAGGAACGTGGTGTGGAAGCCGACGAACAGCGTCCAGAACTGGATCTTGCCGAGCCGCTCGTCGAGCATCTTCCCGGTGAACTTCGGCCACCAGAAGTGCAGCCCGCCGAAGATCGCGAAGACGACCGTGCCGAACACGACGTAGTGGAAGTGCGCCACGACGAAGTAGGTGTCCGAGACATGGAAGTCCAGCGGCGGCGAGGCCAGCAGCACCCCGGTCAGGCCGCCGAACAGGAACGTCACCAGGAAGCCCGTCGCCCACAGCATCGGCGTCTCGAAGGACAGTGAGCCCTTGATCATCGTTCCGGTCCAGTTGAAGAACTTCACGCCCGTCGGGACGGCGATCAGGAAGCTCATGAAGGAGAAGAACGGCAGCAGCACCGCGCCGGTGACGAACATGTGGTGCGCCCACACCACGATCGACAGGCCGGTGATCGACATCGTCGCCGCGACCAGCGTCAGATAGCCGAACATCGGCTTGCGGCTGAAGACCGGGATGATCTCCGTGATGATGCCGAAGAACGGCAGCGCGATGATGTACACCTCGGGATGCCCGAAGAACCAGAACAGGTGCTGCCACAGCAACGCCCCGCCGTTGTCCGCCTCGAAGACCTGCGAGCCGAAGCGCCGGTCCGCCTCCAGGACCAGCAGTGCGGCCGCCAGCACCGGGAACGCCAGCAGGATCAGGATCGACGTGAACAGCGTGTTCCAGGTGAAGATCGGCATACGGAACATGGTCATGCCGGGCGCGCGCATCCCGATGATCGTGGTGATGAAGTTGACCGCGCCGAGGATCGTGCCGAAGCCGGCCAGCGCGAGGCCCATGATCCACAGGTCGGGGCCGACGCCGGGGGAGTGCGCGGAGTTGTTCAGCGGCGCGTAGGCGAACCAGCCGAAGGCGGCCGGACCGGAGGGCACGAGCAGCGAGCCCAGCACGATCAGGCCACCGAACAGGAAGAACCAGTAGGACAGCATGTTCAGCCGCGGGAACGCCACGTCCGGGGCGCCGATCTGCAGCGGCATCAGCTCGTTGGCGAAGCCCGCGAAGCTCGGCGTAGCGAACAGCAGCAGCATGATCGTGCCGTGCATCGTGAACAACTGGTTGTACTGCTGGTTGTCCATGATCTGCAGCCCCGGCCGGGCGAGTTCGGCCCGCATCAGCAGGGCCATGACGCCGCCGACCAGGAAGAACACGAACGACGTGATCAGATAGAGGTGCCCGATCTTCTTGTGGTCGGTGGTGGTCAACCAGTCGACGACCACCCGCCCGTGCCCCTTGGTCCGCACGGGTCGTGCCGTCGCGTGCACGGTCTGCGTCCCCATCGCTCGCCCCTTCGCTCGGCTCACGCCATGATGCTCGCGCGGTCGTGCGCGGCGACAGAGGGCGTAAGGGGGTTCTGTGCCGGAACCGTGTATTTCCTATGCGGTGTCAGATTCCGGGGCCCGGTCCGGAATGAGTGGGAAAAAGGGGCCCGGACCGGTTCTCGCACAAGCCTTCTCACGGCTCATTCGGAGAAGTCCTCCGACACGCGGGAATTGCGTTCGAATACCTGCGGAAGAGTGAGGGAAACGCCCGTCCGGGTGACGCAGCGCGAGGGACACGCGGGTCGTGACCCTGTGACGGAAGCGTGACAGGGGGCGTGCGGGATCCGGACTTCCGCGGCCGCCGGGCAGGGCCTAGCGTGGCGGTATGGCACCCATTCCGACACCGCCCGCCGAACCCCAGGACAGCCCGGACACCTACGTCGGCCTCGACTCCGCCTCCGCCGAGCGGATCGCGCGTGAGCGGGGCTGGTCGACGGTCAGGTCACTGCCGCCGGGGGCGATCATCACGATGGAGTACCGCGCGGGCCGGCTGAACTTCGAGGTGAAGGACGGCCGCGTGGCGCGGGCCTGGAAGGGCTGAACCGCATGACGCAGGACCCGGTTCCGTTGCGTGGAACCGGGGCCTGCGTCATGCGCGGGGTGGTCGTGCGTACCGGCCCCGCCCTGTCCGGGGTCGGATCAGCCGCCGGTCACCGGCCGGGTGGCCGGGGAGGGCGTGCCGCGCGCGATCCGGTCCGACTGCGGCGGGCGGCGGCTGCCGGCCGGGGTGACCGGTGTGCGCTCCGAGCGGGTGGTGTGCGGGCCCGGGGCCAGGTAGAGGGGTGACCTGGGGCCACGCGCCGGCGTGGTGGCCGTGCGGGCCGCCGTCTCGTTCTGTGGGGCCGTGAGCGGCTTGAGGCGGGCGGGCGCGGGCGCCGTGACGGGGGTGACCGGGGCGGGGGTCTTCGCACCGCCGCGGGCCCGCCAGCGGTCGCGCAGGTCGAACACGTAGGTCTCGGCACGGGCGATCAGCGGCTCGAACCAGGGCAGCGCGAGCAGGATCAGCAGACCGGCGACCCAGCCCAGCAGGACATCGCTCAGCCAGTGCGTACCGAGGTAGACGGTGGCCATGCCGACGCCCAGCGAGGTCACCGCGGAGATGGCGGAAAGCCAGCGGCGGGCCCTCGGGGTGGAGGCCAGATACGCCAGGATCCCCCAGGTCACCACGGCGTTGGCGGTGTGACCGCTGGGAAATATATCGCCGCCCATGCCCATCTCGTTCGAGCCGATGACGGTCGCGTAGTGCGGTCCGAGTCTTCCCATGCCGTACTTGGCGGCACCGACCGTGATGTTCAGCAGCAGCAGCGAGGCGCCCAGGGTCAGCAGCGGGCGCACGGTGTGCTGCCGCCAGGAACGCCAGCCCAGCCAGGCCGCGACCATCACCGCGGTCGGGCCGCGCTGGCCCAGCACCACGTAGTAGTCGACGAACCAGTGGATGGAGGCCCACTGCTGGTACGGCCGGAAGAACATGACCTGCCAGTCGAGGCGGACCAGCCACGAGGTGGTCACCACGAGCCACACGATCGCCAGGTAGAAGGCCAGGGCGGCGATCACCAGGACGGTCCGGTGCCGGCTCGCCCTGGGCACGCTGAGGTGGGCCGGTCGTTCCGGCTCACGGTCCAGCCTGGCGAACACCCGGTCCAGACGGGTGAGGTTTCGTTCGGTACGCACCCAATCGACGTTACAGCGAGTGAGCTCTGGTACCTGTCGAATCAGCGGCTTTGTGATGACGATGTGATGTGGGATTGCTCTCAGTCGGGGGTTTATCTCCAGGGATTCTGCAAAGGCGCGCGGCTGTGTCCTTCAATTCCTTTGATCATTCCGGGGCCGGGTTTATTGGCCCTTATGAATTAGTTCACCGAATCATGGGACGGAATTATCCGGGTGCTCATCGGTGCCCGGAGTCGATCATGGCGGGCCGGAGCCGTTCAGCCAGAAGGCGCCGTACAGGGCGGACGCGAGGGCGATCACCGTCACGACCCCGGCTGACCTGCGGCTCCTCGAGCGCGCCAGGGCCAGGGCGAGGGGGAGCAACAGGGGGAAGGCGGGCATCAGCAGGCGCGGTTTCGAGCCGAAGTAGCTGGACGCGCACAGGGCGAGCGCCGTGACGACCCCGGCGTACACCAGCAGGGGCAGCGGCTGGCCCTGCCGCACACAGATGACGTACAGCCACACGACCAGCCCCACCCCGACGATCAGCCCCACGCCGGCGAGGGCCGACGGGAACGACGTGAACTTGTCGGCGACGAAGCGGGCGAAGGCGTATCCGCCGTCGAATCCGTTGCGCCACCCCGCCTGCACGTCGAGATAGCCGAGCGGCCCGCCGCCGGTGCGGTGACCGACCCACAGGACATACGCGGCGGCACCGAGAGGGGCGAGGGCCATGCCCGCGGCCTGCGCGGCTGTGGTCGCCCCGGCCGGCGTGACCCGCTCCGACCCGGACGCGGCGCGGTCCCGTCGGGCCCGCAGGGAGGCGGCGATCCCCGCCGCCCACACCGCCGCGACCACCGCGAGGCCCACCGGACGCGTCAGGCCGGCCAGGGAGGCCAGCAGGCCCGCCGTCAGCCAGCGGCCGGTCAGGAGGGCGTACAGCGACCAGGCGGCCAGCGCGGTGAACAGGGACTCGCTGTACGCCATCGACTGGACGATCCCGACGGGCAGGACGGCCCACAGCAGGACTGCGCAGACGCCGGCCCGGCGGCCGTACACGTGATCCGTCACCGCGAAGACGCCCCAGGCCGCGAACAAGGAGGCGAGCAAGGACGTCACGAAGCCCGCGTCGGCGTACGACAGTGGCGTCACCGCGGACAGCAGCCGCTCCAGCCAGGGCAGGAGCGGGAAGAACGCCAGGTTCGAGTGCACGTCGCCGTTCGGCAGCCGTACCTCGTAGCCGTAACCGAGTTCGGCGACCCTCGTGTACCAGAGGGCGTCCCAGCGGGCCGTCAGCAGGGTGTACGCGCTCTTGTCGCGCGCCGCGCTCCACAGGGCCAGGGTGATGAGGCCCAGGGCGCGTACGGCCGCATAGCCGAGCAGCGCCGGGGCGGCTCGGCGCAGGGCCGGGGCGGTTCGGCGCAGGGCCGGTTCGGTGCGCGTTCCAAGATCGGTCACGGGCCCGATTATCGACCGCGCGCCGAACCGGCACGCCCGCCGGGGCGTGGGACCGGATGAGAACGTGGTGTACGCCACACGTGTTCCGCGTGAAGTCTGAGAGGTCCGCCACTGGGCCGACGCGCGAACTCGCGTACGCTGACGTGTCACCCGCCGTTCGCTGCGCGGGCCGGAGACACACCGCTCCTCTCCGGCCGAGATCATGGGGAGTCCCCACCCCGTGTGCCCGCCGAACGCCAGGGAACATCTGGGAGGTACGTACATGTCCGGGACGACCACGGCCGCCGCAGCGCTGCGCCGTCGGGCGGCCGGGGCCGGTGCAAACCGCTGGGTCGTCCTCGTCGTCCTCTGCGTCAGCCTGCTCCTGGTCGCCCTCGACGCGACCGTGCTGCACGTGGCGGTGCCCGCCGTCACCGAGGACCTCAAACCCGGCGCGATAGAGCTGCTCTGGATCGTCGACGTCTATCCCCTCGTCTGCGCCTCGCTGCTGATCCTCTTCGGCACGCTCGGCGACCGTGTGGGCCGCAGAAGGGTCCTCCTCCTCGGCTACGCCCTCTTCGGCGTCGCCTCCGGTGTCGCCGCCCTCGCGGACACCGCCCAGGTGCTGATCCTCGCGCGGGCGCTGCTCGGCGTCGGCGGCGCGATGATCATGCCCGCCACCCTCTCGATCCTTCGCCAGGTCTTCCCCGACCGGCGCGAGCGGGCGCTCGCGATCGGCATCTGGAGCGCGGTCGCCGCCGTCGGCGCGGCCGTCGGACCACTGCTCGGCGGCTTCCTCCTGGAGCACTTCTGGTGGGGGTCGGTCTTCCTCATCAACATCCCGCTGATGCTGGTCAGCCTGCCGGTGGGCCGCCTGCTGCTGCCCGAGTCGAAGGGCGCCGCAAACGGTCCCTGGGACGTCGTCGGCGCGCTGATGGCCGCCGCCGGGCTGTTCGGCCTCGTCCTCGGCGTGAAGCAGCTCGGCGCCGGGGAGCTCGACGTGTTCACCGCGGTACCGCTGGTCGTGGGCGCGGTCCTGCTCGTCGTGTTCGTACGGCGGCAGCGGCGGCTCACGCATCCCCTGGTGGACCTGCGGATGTTCGCGCGCCCGGCGTTCAGCACCTCGGTCGGCTGCATCGTCCTGGCGATGCTCGCCCTCGTCGGGCTCGAACTGATCGCGGCGCAGTATCTCCAACTGGTCCTGGACCTGTCCCCGCTGGAGACCGGTCTGCGGCTGCTGCCGCTGACGATCGCCGCGATGGCGGCGGGGCTGGCCGGAGCGCGTCTGCTGCGGAGATTCGGGCCGCGCCGGATGGTCTGTGCCGGGTTCTGCCTCACGGCCGTGGCCGTACTTCTGCTGACCGCGATGGACGACGCGGACAACACGGGCCTGCTGCTGTCCGGGTTCGTACTGCTCGGGTTCGGTCTGGAGACGACGCTTTTCGGGGCGTACGAGTCGATGCTCAGCGAGGCTCCCCCGGAGCAGGCGGGCGGGGCGGCGGCGATCGGCGAGACCTCGTACCAGCTCGGTGCGGGCATCGGCATAGCGCTGCTCGGCAGTGTGATGAACGCGGCGTACACGCCCGGCCTCTCCGGCGTGCCGGGCGTCCCGGACGCGGCGTCCAGGTCGGCCGGGCACTCCCTGGGCGAGGCCTACGAGGTCGCCGGACACCTGGGTGGACCCGCGGGGGTGGCCCTGCGCCGGGCCGCCCAGGACTCCTTCGTGCACGGGCTGCACGTGACCTTGCTGGTGAGCGCCGGGTTGTTGGTGCTGGGCGCGGTGATGGCGCTGCGGTTGCCGCGGGCGATGCAGTGCGGCGAGTCCCCGGCGGCGGTGGAGCTTCCGTCGCCGCGGGAGGTCGCGGAGTCCCGCGTCTCGGTCTGACGCCAGGCATCTGGACGTGCGGGACGCCGCGTCGTAACGTCAGCCGTGAAGCGTAACTAGCGCTGCTAGTTTTGAGCTGGCTCTCGGAGGATGTGCTCATGGCCCCGTTCGACCCCGCCGACCCGCTCGGTATCGACGACCTGCTGGAGCCGGAGGACCTGGCGATCCGTGGGACCGTGCGGACCTGGGCGGCCGACCGTGTCCTGCCGTATGTCGCGGACTGGTACGAGCAGGGTGAGTTGCCGGGGATCAGGGACCTCGCCCGTGAGCTGGGGGAGATCGGCGCCCTCGGGATGTCCCTGAGCGGCTACGGATGCGCGGGCGCCTCCGCCGTGCAGTACGGGCTCGCCTGTCTGGAGCTGGAGGCCGCCGACTCCGGGATCCGGTCCCTCGTCTCGGTGCAGGGCTCTCTCGCCATGTACGCCATCCACCGGTTCGGCAGCGAGGAGCAGAAGCAGACCTGGCTGCCGCGCATGGCCGCCGGTGAGGTCATCGGCTGCTTCGGGCTCACCGAACCCGATCACGGCTCCGACCCCGGATCCATGCGGACGTACGCCAAGAAGGACGGCACGGACTGGGTGCTGAACGGGCGCAAGATGTGGATCACCAACGGGTCGGTCGCCGGGGTCGCCGTCGTCTGGGCGCAGACCGACGAAGCGATCCGCGGCTTTGTGGTGCCGACCGACACACCGGGCTTCTCGGCGCCCGAGATCAAGCACAAGTGGTCGCTGCGGGCCAGTGTCACCAGTGAGCTCGTCCTCGACGACGTACGGCTGCCCGCCGACGCGGTGCTGCCTGAGGTCGCCGGGCTCAAGGGGCCGCTCAGCTGCCTGTCGCACGCCCGGTACGGGATCGTGTGGGGGGCCATGGGGGCGGCGCGGTCGTGTTTCGAGACCGCCGTCGACTATGCGAAGACGCGGGAGCAGTTCGGGCGGCCGATCGGGGGCTTCCAGCTCACTCAGGCCAAACTCGCCGACATGGCGGTGGAACTGCACAAGGGGATTCTGCTCGCCCACCATCTGGGGCGGCGCATGGACGCCGGCCGCCTGCGTCCCGAGCAGGTCAGCTTCGGCAAGCTCAACAACGTCCGCGAGGCGATCGAGATCTGCCGTACGGCGCGGACGATCCTCGGGGCCAACGGGATCTCCCTCGAATACCCCGTCATGCGGCACGCGACGAACCTCGAGTCGGTGCTGACGTACGAGGGCACCGTGGAGATGCACCAGCTGGTGCTGGGCAAGGCGCTCACCGGACTGGATGCCTTCCGGTAGACCCTGCGCGGGGCAGGGCCGGCGAGCGGCCCTGCCTCAGCTCTGGTTGAAGAAGCCGTCCGTGCGGTGCGCGGCCGGGTCGCCGTTCACGATCTCCGTGTTGGCGGGTGACAGCAGGAACACCCGGGTGGACACGCGCTCGATGGAACCGCGCAGTCCGAAGATCAGCCCGGCCGCGAAGTCGACGACGCGCTTGGCGTCGGAGGCCTCCATCGCGGTGAGGTTCATGATGACGGGGACGCCTTCGCGGAACAGTTCGCCGATCGCGCGGGCGTCCCGGAAGCTGTCCGGGGTCACCGTGCCGATCCGGCGGCCTCTCTCCTCGGCGACGTCCGAAGCCACCTTGACCCGCGGGTCGGTGACCCAGGCATCCCCGGGCTCGGTCCCTTCGGAGTATCCGTCGTCGTCGTAGTAACGCTCGTCATCGTTGTCGTCAACGAGGCCCAGCCAGGCACTCGCTTTGCGCACCGATCCCATGGACGCCTCCTCTCACAGCGGTCTCTCTTGCTTCTGTATCCCTATGGTCATCCATGATGCGGATCGCGCGCCAAGTGGATAGCCGCCGCGCGGGGGGTTTGTGACGCTACTGGTGCACAGCGAATACGTCGAGAGGCCGGGTACCCCAAGGGTCGTGTCCCATACGGCTGCTGACTGTGAGTGAAATATGATTCTTCACGGCGTACGGGTGAGAGGTGGGGCGTACGGGTGAACGGGGCCGACAGCGTGCAGCTCTGACGAAACCTCAGGTCAGAGCGTTACTTCAGTTCGGGTGGGGAGATGCGGGAGGCGGTCGTCGCCGACCCTTCGGTGCCCCATTTCTTGAGGATCCTGGCGTAGGTGCCGTTTTTGATGAGGTCATTCACCGCCGCCTGGAACGCCTTGGCCAGGGGAGTGCCCTTCCTGAAGGCGAAACCCACGTCCAGGCGGTGGTACTCGTTGAGGAACTTCACGCCCTGCTGGTGGGCCACCGCGTAACGCAGGCCGTTGATCGTGGACATCACGATGTCGCTGCGGCCCTGTTGAAGTGAGGACCAGATCGCGCCCTGCTCGTTGTAGGTCTGCACCTTGTAGGGCTTTTTGCAGAGGTGCTTGTTGTCCTCCAGCGTGGCTTCGAACGTCGTGCCCGCGCCGGTCGCCACGTTCAGGCCGCACAGCTGGGTCAGGTCGGTGATCCTGGTGAGCTTGCTGTCGCTGCGGGTGGCGAAGCCCTGGCCGTCGTTGATGTAGGTGACGAAGTCGATCGTCCTGCGGCGCTCGTCGGTCACGCCGAAGTTGCCGACGCCGAGGTCGTACCTGCCGCTGCCGAGGGCCGGCAGGATCGCCTCGAAGCTCGCCTGCTCGGTCTTCAGCCTGATGCCGAGGACCTTGGCGACCGCGTTGGCGAAGTCGACGTCCTGGCCGGCCAGTGTCTTGCCGTCCTCCAGGATCGAGGTGCCCGGCGGCTGGCCGGAGACGCTGACGGCGAGGGTCAGGCTCGTGGTGCCGGGCGGCAGCAGCTTGGCCGCTGCGTCGTTCTTCCTGATCGCGGAGACGACGTCGGTGGTGGGGATCGCCTCGGCCCGGGCCGAGGCCGTGGCGGTGTCGTCCGCTCCCGAGCCGCACGCGGTCAGGAGCAGGGTGCCCGCGGTGATGAGGGCGAAGGGGATGATCAGTCTGTTTCGGGCATGCGTGAGTGGGCGCACGGTGGGGCGGTCTCCTGGAAGCGAGGAACGCGGAGTGAGGGGAGGGCGCGTGTGAAGGCGGGGAGGATGCGCGAAGGCGAGGAAGGAGAACGCGAAAGGCGCCCTGAGGAATCAGGGCGCGCAGTGGGTCAGCTCAACAGGAAGAGGACCACACGCGACCGAAGTCGATGTGGGAGCGCTTGACCAGCCACTGCTGTGGATGCATGGGGTAAGTGGAACAGGCATCCGGTTTGCCGTCAACCGACTTGAGACGTACGGCTCACAGTGTGGACGGCCTTGACAGCGAGGGGAAACGCACCCGTAGTCTCGAAGGGCGGCCCTGCTGAGGGGCTCGGCCGCACCCGTGTGAAGGCACCCGTCCGAGTTCTACCGTCCCCCACTCTCGACTTCGCTCGAGCGGGTGGGGCCCCACTCGCCACGGAGCCCTCGCATGTCCTCCGACACCCTCGCCAAAGCCTCCTCCGCGCCCGGCATACCGGAGTACGCGGATTCCCTGCGGATCGTCCCGCGTCGCCGTCTCGGCCAGTGGGCGGCCGCCGTCGCCGTTCTCGCACTGCTCGGGCTCGCCGTCAACTCCGTCCTGCGCAACGACGCCTTCCAGTGGGACGTCGTCGCGGACTACTTCACCACCGACGCGGTGCTGCGCGGGCTGTGGCTCACGCTCTGGCTGACCGCCGTGGTGATGACGCTCGGCTTCGTGCTGGGCGCGCTGCTCGCGGCGGCCCGGCTTTCCGCCAACCCGGTGCTCAGAAGCGTGAGTTGGGGATACGTCTGGCTGTTCCGGTCGATCCCGATCCTGGTGCAGCTGCTGCTCTGGTTCAACATCGGGGCGCTGTACCCGCGGATCCTCGGGGTGCGAACGGTCGACCTGCTCGGCCCGGTCACCGTCGCGGTCATCGGCCTGACCCTGCACGAGGCCGCCTACGCCGCCGAGGTCGTGCGCGGCGGGATCCTCTCCGTCGACCGCGGGCAGATCGAGGCCGCGCAGGCGCTCGGGCTCAGTCGATGGCGGCGCTGGTGGCGGATCGTGCTGCCGCAGGCGATGCGCTCCATCGTTCCCCCGGCCGGGAACATGCTGATCGGCACCCTCAAGGGCACCTCCATCGTCAGCGTGATCGCCGTGCAGGACCTGCTCTACTCCGTGCAGCTCGTCTACCACCGCACCTACCAGGTCATCCCCCTGCTGATGGTCGCCACCGTCTGGTACACCGTCGTCACCTCGGTGCTCGGCGTCGGCCAGCACTACCTGGAGAAGCACTACGCCCGAGGCTCGGAGCGCACCCGATGAGGCGCTCGCTGGTGATCGTCGGAGCCGGGCCGCGGGGGACCGGTCTGATCGAGCGGATCGCCGCCAACGCCCCCGAGTTGTACGACGGTCGGGGCCTCGACCTGCACCTTGTGGATCCGCACCCGCCCGGCGCCGGACGCATCTGGCGCGAGGCGCAGTCGCCGCTGCTGTGGATGAACTCGCACGCCGAGGACGTCACCATGTTCACCGACGAGACCGTGGACATGGCCGGACCCGTGCGCCCCGGCCCCACGCTGCACGAGTGGGCCGGGATCGACGGCCGCACCTTCGCGGACCGGCAACTCCAGGGCGCATATCTGCGCTGGGTGCATGAGCAGGCGGTGGCCGCGCTGCCGGACGGCGTCGTCGTCCACCACCACCCGAGGCGTGCCGTGCGGATCAGCGGCCCGCGCGAGGGCCGGCAGCAGGTCTGGCTGGAGGGCCGGCCGCGTCCGCTCCTCGCCGACCTCGTCGTTCTGGCCCTCGGCCATCTGGACGCCGAGCTGGACGACGAGCAGAGCGCGTTGGCCGCGTACGCCGAGGAGCACGGCCTCGTCCACCTGCCACCGGACTTCACCGCCGACAGTGACCTGTCCGCGCTCGCGCCCGGCGAACCGGTCCTGGTCCGCGGATTCGGGCTCGCCTTCGTCGACCTGATGGCGCTGCTGACCGAGGGCCGGGGCGGGCGGTACGACGGGGACACCTACGTCCCGTCCGGGCGCGAGCCGGTCCTCTACGTCGGATCACGGCGCGGAGTGCCGTACCACTCGAAGATCGGCTACGACTGGACCGGTGAGCGGCCGCCCTTGCCCCGCTTCCTGGGGCCCGCCGAGATCGACGGGCTGCTTGCCCGCCCGGAGGGCTTCGACTTCAGGCGGGACGTGTGGCCGCTGGTCGTGAAGGAGCTCGGATTCGCGCACTACCACCGGCTGTTCACCGTGCATCCGGAGCGGACCGCGATGTCCTGGACCGACTTCGAGGAGAAGTACGCGGCCGGGAGCGAGACGGACATCCAGGCTCTCGTCGCCTCCGCGGTACCCGACCCCCGTGACCGGCTCGACCTCACCGTGCTCGACCGGCCGCTGGAGGGGGTGCGGTACGCGACGCACGAGGAGTTCCAGGACGGGTTGCGGGAGTATGTCGAGGCCGACCTGAGCCGCCGTCATGACCCCGGACACAGTCCGGACCTGGCCGTGTTCCTCGGGCTGCTCTCCGTCTACGGGCAGCTGGTCCGGCTCGGGGACATCGGTGGATGGTGGCACGGGTTCTTCAGCTATCTGGCCTCCGGGCCGCCCGGACCCCGGCTGCGGCAGCTGCTCGCGCTGTCCCGGGCCGGAGTGCTCAGGTTCATCGGGGCGGACATGGAAGTCCGCGCCGAGGACGGGGTGTTCCGGGCGTCGAGCCCCACCGTGCCGGGCTTCTCGGTCCGGGCGCGGGCGCTGGTCGAGGCGCGGCTGCCCGAGCCGACGGTCCGGCGGGCCCTCGATCCGCTGCTGCGCGAGCTGCACGCAGAGGGGGCCGCCGAGAGCCCGGACGGGCTGCTGCGCGTGGACCGTGCCGACGGGCGGGTCCTGGACCGGTCCGGACGGCCCCACCCACGGCGCTTCGCGCTCGGGCCGCACACCGACGGCCGTACCCCTGGCGCCTTCACCCGGCCGCGCACCGGCGGGCCCGCGTTCCGGCAGAACGACGCGACCGCGCGGGCCGCGCTGCTGTTCCTCGGCGAGCTCGCCGGTCGCGCGGCCGCCTAAGTCACCTGGAAAGCAGGGAAGTTCAGCGATGAGTGTCATGGTCGACATCAGGTCCGTCCACAAGAGCTTCGGGTCACTGGAGGTGCTCAAGGGCATCGACCTCGCCGTGCACACCGGCGAGGTCACCGTGATCCTCGGCCCGTCCGGCTCCGGCAAGTCGACGCTGCTGCGCACCGTCAACCACCTGGAGAAGGTGGACCGGGGCACGATCAGCGTGGACGGCGCGCTGGTCGGATACCGGCGCAGCGGCGACAAGCTGTACGAGCTGCCCGAGCGCGAGGTGCTCAGACAGCGCACGCGGATCGGCTTCGTCTTCCAGAACTTCAACCTGTTCCCGCATCTGACCGTGCTGGACAACGTCGTCGAGGCCCCGGTCTCCGCGCTGAAGCGGCCGCGCAAGGAGGCCGTCGAGGCGGCGCGGCGGCTTCTCGACCGGGTGGGGCTCGCCGACAAGGCCGACGCCCATCCCCGGCAGCTCTCCGGCGGGCAGCAGCAACGGGTCGCCATCGCGCGGGCGTTGGCGCTGGAACCCCGGCTGCTGCTGTTCGACGAACCGACCTCCGCGCTCGACCCCGAACTGGTCGGCGAAGTCCTCGACGTCATCAAGGACCTGGCCCGCCAGGGAACCACGATGATCGTCGTCACCCACGAGATCGGCTTCGCCCGCGAGGTCGCCGACACCGTGGTGTTCATGGACGACGGGCGCATCGTCGAACAGGGTCGACCGGCCGACGTGTTGGACACTCCGCACCACGAACGCACACGGTCCTTTCTCTCGAAGGTGCTGTGATGCTGCACCTGTCCGCCGCGGTCGACCAGCCGTCCGCCTACGACGCCGCCTCCTACCTCACCCTCGCCCGGCTCGCCGAGCGCGGCGGGCTCGACTTCGTGACGCTCGAGGACAACTTCGCCCGGCCCGGTCCCGACGCGCTCACCGTGCTGGCCCGCCTCGCGCCCGCCACCAGCCGGATCGGCCTGGTGCCCACCGTCACGACCACGCATACCGAGCCCTTCCACGTCCAGGCCGCCGTCGCCACCCTCGACTGGATCAGCCGGGGCCGGGCAGGCTGGCGGATCGACGTGTCGGCCACCGAGGGCGAGGCCCGTCTCTTCGGCCGGAGACGACCCCCGTCACCGGCCGACGCACTGTGGCAGGAGGCCGGTGAGGTCGCCGACGCAGCCGCGAAGTTGTGGGACAGCTGCGAGGACGACGCCGAGATCCGGGACGTGCCGACCGGCCGCTTCATCGACCGGGACAAGCTGCACCACGTCGACTTCCGCGGCACGTCCTTCTCCGTCAAGGGCCCCTCGATCGTGCCGCGGTCCCCACAGGGCCACCCGGTCCGCGTGGTCGACGCCACCGACGGTCCCGCCCGCAGGACCGCCGCCCGGTACGCCGACGTGGCGCTCGTCCGCGCCGCGAGTGCCCCGCAGGCTGCCGCTGTGCGGGACCAACTCCGTTCCATGGCAGCGGATTTCGGGCGCCGCCCCGACCAGCTGCGGGTCCTCGCCTGTCTCCTCGTCGACCTCGGCGACGGCGAGCACGCGGCCGAGCCGGGGCACGGCGGGGGCGGCCCCCGGCAGACCCCGCAGGGGCCGCTCTACCGTGGCGGCCCCGTGGACCTCGCGGAACTGGTCGCCACCTGGCACGGCGAGGGCATCGTCGACGGCTTCCACCTCACGCCCGTCGAACCACTGCGCGACCTGGAACGGCTCGTCAACGGCACGGTGGCACTGCTCCAGCACCGCGGACTGTTCCGCACCTTCTACCCGGGCAGTTCGCTCAGGGAGCACTTGGGCCTCGCCAGACCCGCCAACCAGTACGCCACAACGGAGGAGCGTCATGAGCCGTAGGCGGGGTGAAGGTCGCCCACGCCCAGGTCACCGATGCCCGCCGCGAGTTCCACCACCAGCTCTCCACGAAGCTGATCTCCGAGAACCAAGGGATCGCCGTGGAGGACCTGTCGGTGGCCGGACTGGCCCGCAGCAGGCTGGCCAAGAGTGTGCACGACGCCGGATGGTCCTCGTTCATCAGCATGCTGGAGTACAAAGCGGCCCGGTACGGCCGCACCCTGGTCACGATCGGCCGGTTCACACCGACCTCCCAGACCTGCTCCACCTGCGGCGTCAAAGACGGACCCAAACCCCTCAACGTCCGGGAATGGACCTGCACCGCCTGCGGCACCGTCCATGACCGGGACACCAACGCCGCGATCAACGTGAAGACGGCCGCCGGACCGGCGGCATCAGCCTGCGGAGCGCCGGTAAGACCAGGAGCAGTCCCGGCACAGCGCGAAGAAACAGGAAGCCACGGACTCCCGACCGAACCCCGTGCCGCGTAGCGGCACAGCAACAAGTCGAGAAGGCCAGAATCCCCGGGCTTCAGCCCGAGGAGCAAGTCAACGGTTCCGGTTCCTGTACCCCTCGGCGCCGGACGCCGAAGGCCGTACGACGGTCGACTTCAACCGGGCGCTGCTGCCGCCCTGCGCCTTCGCCGACCACTTCATCTGCCCGTTCCCGCCGTCGGGGAACAGCCTGGGTGTCGCCGTCGCCGCGGGGGAGCGCAACCCGGCCCGGTGAGCGGCCGGTTCATCCGGACGGCAAAGGTGTTTCAAAGGTTGACGGCTGAAAGGCGCCCTTGCGCCTACCGGCCGTTCGGCCGAATACTCCCCCTCAGCGCTTGTCAGGGGCACGGCGTGTTCGAAATTCGGACGGCCGGACCGCTGACTGCGCCTCACGGGCCCCGACCCCACGCGGGCCCCCGACTTCCCCTGGGAGGGAACGAAACGTGAGGATCAAGCGCACCACCCCCCGCAGTGGTATCGCGAGACGGACGCGGCTGATCGCCGGTACCACCGGCCTCGTGGCCGCGGCCGCGATCGCGGTCCCCAGCGCGAACGCGACCGCTGCGACCCCGTTCAGCACCGCCGAACTCAAGAGCGCCAGCAGCTCGGTGCTCAAGGCCGACATCCCGGGCACCGCCTGGGCCGTCGACAGCAAGACCAACCGTGTGGTCGTCACCGTCGACAGCACGGTCTCGCAGGCAGAGATCGCCAAGATCAAGGAGCAGGCGGGCAGCAACGCCGACGCGCTCACGATCAAGCGGACCCCGGGCAAGTTCAACAAGCTGATCTCCGGCGGCGACGCCATCTATGCGAGTAGCTGGCGCTGCTCCCTCGGCTTCAACGTCCGCAGCGGCAGCACCTACTACTTCCTGACCGCCGGTCACTGCACCGACGGCGCGGGCACCTGGTGGTCGAACTCCGCGCACACGACCACGCTCGGTTCGACGGCCGGGTCCAGCTTCCCGACCAACGACTACGGCCTCGTCCGCTACTCGTCCAGCTACCCGACGTCGTCGATCTCCGGCACCGTCGGCAGCGTCGACATCACCAGCGCAGCCACCCCGAGCGTGGGCACCACGGTCAACCGCCGCGGCTCCACCACCGGCATCCACAGCGGGCGGGTCACCGCGCTCAACGCGACCGTCAACTACGGCGGCGGTGACGTCGTCTACGGCATGATCCAGACCACGGTCTGCGCCGAGCCCGGCGACTCCGGCGGCCCGCTGTACGGCAGCAACGGCGTCGCCTACGGTCTGACCTCCGGCGGCAGCGGCAACTGCTCCTCCGGCGGCACGACCTTCTTCCAGCCGGTCACCGAGGCCCTGAGCGCTTACGGCGTCAGCGTCTTCTAGGCCCGCAACGACCCGCATCGCGGCCGGCACCCGGTGGACCCCCGTACGTATCTGCGTACGGGGGTTCGCTGTGATCATGACGTGGTCTGTCGCGGTGGTGCGCAGAGCCAGTCCAGTACGGCCGGCAGGGCCTCCAGCGCTCCGAAATGGCCGGTGTCCTGCTGGAGGACCGGGCGGACGCGGGGGATGCGGTCCGCCAGCCACGTGAAGTGGCCGACCGGGGAGAACCTGTCCTGGGCGCCGTGCCACAGCAGCACGGGCCGGATGACGGCCGCCGGGTCGAAGCCCCAGTCGCTGAGCAGGGCGAGGTCGTCGTCGAGCCAGCCGTACGACGAACCGCGCAGCGCCTCCCGGTAGGCGCGCAGCAGCATCTCGCCGACCGCCGGGTCGGAGACGATCCGCCGGTCGGAGTCCGTGAGCCCGTCGCGCAGGGAGACGAGCAGCTGCGCGGGATCGCGGCGGATGTCGGCGGCGCGGGCGGCGAGGTGGCCGGCGAAGGCGAGCGGGTCGGTGAGCGCCCGGGTGAAGTCCTCGACGTGGGACTCGGCCATGCCGTCGAACCAGCTCAGGTCCCGCGCGTCCGGCGGTGCGGGTGACGCCAGCACCGCCGCCCGCCGTACCCGGGAGGGCAGCAGCGCGGCACAGGCAAGGGCGTGCGGGGCGCCGCCGGAGTGGCCGAGCACCGAGAAGCGGCCGAGCCCGAGGGCGCGGGCCAGCTCCGCGACGTCCAGGGCGGCGTCGGCCACGCGGCGTCCGGGCAGACGGTCCGAATCACCGTAGCCGGGGCGGTCGTAGGCGATGAACCGGATGTGCGGGTGCGCGGCGACGACCTCCCGGCGTACGACGCCGAAGCGGCAGCCCGGGGTGTCGTGCAGTAGTACCACCGGTGTGCCGTCCGGGTCGCCGTACTCCTCGACCGTCAGCCGGCGGCCGTCCTGTGTCCTGATGCCGTGGACCACCTGTGTCCTCCGTCTCCCCTTCGTGTACACAGCGGAGTTACCGTCGAAGTACACACCTTGAGCGCCTGGTTCGGACCCTGGGGGTCGCGATGGTCGAGGAGCTGGTGGCGGCGGGCGTGACGCTCGTGTCCGCCGGAGCGGTGTACGTGATGGCGGCCGCGCGGGTCGTCAAGCAGTACGAACGGGGCGTGGTCTTCCGCCTCGGAAAGCTCCGGCCGGAAGTGCGCGGGCCGGGGTTCACGATGATCGTTCCGGGCGTGGACAAGCTCCGGAAGGTCAACATGCAGATCGTGACCATGCCGGTGCCCGGGCAGGAGGGCATCACCCGGGACAACGTCACGGTGCGGGTGGACGCCGTCGTCTACTTCAAGGTGACCTCACCGGCCGAGGCGGTCGTCCGGGTCGAGGACTACCGGTTCGCGGTCGCGCAGATGGCCCAGACCTCGCTACGGTCGATCATCGGCAAGAGCGAGCTGGACGATCTGCTGTCCAACCGCGAAAAGCTCAACCAGGGGCTGGAGTTGATGATCGACAGCCCGGCGGTGGAGTGGGGGGTCACGATCGACCGGGTCGAGATCAAGGACGTCTCGCTGCCCGAGACCATGAAGCGGTCCATGGCCCGGCAGGCCGAGGCGGACCGGGAGCGGCGGGCACGGGTCATCAACGCGGACGCGGAGCTCCAGGCGTCGAAGAAGCTGGCCGAGGCGGCCAAGGAGATGTCCGAGCAGCCTGCCGCGCTGCAACTGCGGTTGCTGCAGACGGTGGTGGCGGTGGCGGCGGAGAAGAACTCGACGCTGGTGCTGCCGTTCCCCGTCGAGCTGCTGCGGTTTCTGGAGAGGGCGCAGCAGGGGGTTGCTGCGCCGACTCCGCAGCAACCGGTGCAGCAACCGGTGGAGCAACCGGTGGAGCAATCACTGCAGGAGCAACGTGCGTCTCTTGAATCCCGGCCGGATCCGGGCTCTGCAGGGGCGAATTCAGGACAGGACTAGACCTCACGGGCTGATGAGGTGTTACTCGCTCGTAGTGTTTGCAGCGCGAACGGCCTGGGGTGACCGTGGACTGTCAAAAATAACGTGGGTGCGCAACCGCGTTCTACGCGCGTCCGGAAGTCACCCTTGTGCGCTCCCTGCGGGGTTCGGAAGAGTAAGGGCTCGTCAACCAGCCTTCCGGCCCGTGAGGTCCCCACAATCTCCCGGGCCGACCCCCCACAGGAGGACGCGAGTTGAAGCATCGACGCATACCCAGGCGCCGGATCGTCGTGGCAGGTGCGGGCATCACCGCGCTGGTCGCCGCGGGAGTCACCTTGCAGACTGCGAACGCCAGCGAGACGCCCGCCTCGCCCGAAGTCAAGACCCTCTCGGCCGTCGCGGCCGGAAAGCTCGCCTCGACGCTCGGGGCGGAACTCGGCGCGGATGCGGCGGGGACGTTCTACGACGCGAAGACCAGGAGTCTCGTGGTGAACGTGCTCGACGAGAGCGCGGCGCGGACCGTCTCGGCGGCCGGGGCCTCGGCCAGAGTCGTCTCGAACTCCCTCGCCGAGCTGAAGAGCGCGCGAACGACGCTCGCCGACGACGCGGCCGTCCCGGGGACGGCCTGGGTGACCGACCCCACGACCAACAAGGTCGTCGTCACCGCCGACCGTACGGTCTCCGCCGCCGAGTGGGCCAAGCTCACGAAGGTGGTCGACGGGCTGGGCTCGGTGGCCGAACTCCAGCGCACCAAGGGGGAGTTCAAGCCCTTCATCGCGGGTGGTGACGCGATCAGCGGTTCCGGTGGGCGGTGCTCGCTGGGGTTCAACGTGGTCAAGGGCGGGGAGCCGTACTTCCTCACCGCCGGGCACTGCACCGAGGCGATCTCGACATGGTCGGACTCGAGCGGCAACCAGATCGGCACCAACTCGCTGTCCAGCTTCCCGGACAACGACTACGGGCTGGTGAAGTACACGGCGGAGGTCGATCACCCCAGCGAGGTGGACCTCTACAACGGGTCCGCGCAGGCGATCACGGGGGCCGCGGCCGCGACCGTCGGTCAGTCGGTGACGCGCAGCGGCTCCACGACTCAGGTGCACTCCGGCAAGGTCACAGGGCTGGACGCGACGGTGAACTACGGCAACGGCGACATCGTGAACGGGCTGATACAGACCGATGTGTGCGCGGAGCCGGGGGACAGCGGAGGGTCGCTGTTCTCGGGGAGCAGCGCGATCGGGCTGACGTCCGGTGGCAGTGGTGACTGCACCTCCGGCGGGGAGACGTTCTTCCAGCCGGTGACGGAGGCGTTGTCGGCGACCGGGGCGTCGATCGGCTGACGGTTCGGTGGTGCGTGAAGTCCCGTCCCCCGTGTGGGGGGCGGGACTTTCTTGCTGCCCGCCAACCAGCTGATCTGCCTCAACACCACGTGGCTTGTGGGCTGGTGATCGGCCGCCCGGCCCGCTACATCCACTGCACCGAGCTCAACGAAGCCGGCGAGTTCCGCGCCCGGTTGCCCCTGGGCGACCCGCGGATCGGCGTCCACCGCCCCGCGAACTCACCGAGCCCGGCCGCGCCGCCCTCTACGTCGAGCGGGACGGCGTGCTCGTCCGGGGCGGGGTGATCCGGACCGTCAAGTACACCTCCGCCGGCCAGCACCTGGAGCTCGGGGCGGCCGGTTTCCTGTCCTGCTTCGACCACCGCCGGGTCCTGCCCGCCGGCTTCGACCCGGCCTTGGTCACGTCCCCTTCACCGACCACGACCTCGTCGCCATCGCCCAGGCGCACCCCGGCGGCGACATCCGGGTCCGCCCCGAGTCCCCGGCCCGCTCCGGGATCACCCGCACCCTGGTCCACCCCGGCAGCGCCAATCAAGAGCACCGGTGAGGCGCTGCGCGAACCGGCCGGCCTGGCGGATGGTCCCGACTTCCTGTTCGACATGGCGCACGGCAGCGGCGGCCGTCCGGTGCGCAGACTTCGCGTCGGCACCCCGCGCCTCGGCCGGCAGGGCACCCCGCACGTGTGCCCTCGGAGAGCAGGGCGAGAACAAAAACCTCGTCGCGGTCGCCGAGGACCCCGCCATCGGACGCCCGCTCACCGAGACCGAGGTCTCCTACGTCCATCTCGCCGACGCGGACCTCGCCGCCGTCTCCGCCCCCGTCGTCCTGCCCGAGCTGATCGTGCGCGCCGACCTGGAACCCGGACTCGGCTGCACGCCCTGGAAACCGCACAGCGCACGACGGCCGCCGGCGCCCAGTCGACCGCCGCGGCCGAGCACCTCACCGAGGAATCCACCGAGACCGGCACATCCGGGGCCGAACAGCCGTTTCCGCAGGTGAGAGGCGATCTGATCGCCGTCGTACACATGTTCGGTTTTTGGTCTATGGTGGAGGTGAGGCGATAGGGAACTGATGTTCGACAGCGGGAGGTGCGGATGCCTGGCTTCACTCATCTGCACACCGTCTCCGGGTTCTCCCTGCGCTACGGCGCCTCGCACCCGGAGCGCCTCGCCGAGCGCGCCTCCGAGCGGGGGATGGACGCCCTCGCCCTCACCGACCGCGACACCCTCGCGGGTACGGTCCGGTTCGCCAAGGCCTGCACGAAGGTGGGGGTGCGGCCGTTGTTCGGGGTGGGGCTGGCCGTGGAGGAGGCCGAGCCCGTACGGCAGGAGCGGCGCCGTGCTCCCGTGCGCGGAGGTGCCTTCGTCGACGAATCGGCCCCCCGTGTCACTTTTCTCGCCCGGGACGGCGCCCGCGGCTGGGCCGACCTGTGCCGGCTCGTCACGGTGGCGCACTCGGACAAGGGGGAGCGGGGCACGCCGCTGCTGCCCCGGGCCGAGAACCGGGGGGATGGGCTGACCGTGCTGCTCGGGCCCGCCTCCGATGTCGGCCGGGCCCTCGCCGCCGGCCGTCCCGACCGGGCCGCCCGGCTGCTCGTTCCCTGGCGGGAGAACTACGGCGACGCCCTGCGGCTCGAAGCCGTCTGGCACGGGCGGAAGGGCACGGGACCGGGCTCCCTGCGGCTGGCCGCCCGTACGGTCGGCTTTGCCGCCGAGCAGCGGGTCCGCCCCGTGCTCAGCAATGCCGTACGGTACGCCGACGCCGGCCTGGGCCCGGTCGCCGACGTCCTGGACTCCGCCCGCCGCCTCGTCCCCGTCGACGCCGTCAAGGAACTGGACTCCGGCGAGGCCTGGCTCAAGGACGCGGGGGCCATGCTGGCGGCCGCCGAACGGATCGTCGAGGCCGCGGGCTTCCGGCGCGACACCGCCCACCGGCTGCTGGAGCAGACACAGGCCACGGCCGCCGAGTGCCTGGTCGACCCCGAGGACGACCTCGGGATCGGCACCGTCCACTTCCCCGAGCCGCACCTCGTCGGCGCGGGCCGCCGCACCGCCCAGCGGGCCCTGGCCTCGCGGGCGGCGGCCGGGATGGTGCTGAAGGGGTACGCGGGCAAGCCTGCGTACTGGGAGCGGATGCACGAGGAACTGGACATCATCGCTTACCACGGCTTCGCCTCCTACTTCCTGACGGTTGCTCAAGTCGTCGATGACGTACGGGACATGGGCATCCGGGTCGCCGCACGTGGCTCCGGCGCCGGTTCCCTGGTCAATCACCTTCTCGGGATCGCCCACGCCGATCCCGTCGAGCACGGGCTGCTGATGGAGCGGTTCCTGTCCACCCGGCGGCTCGTTCTGCCCGACATCGACATCGATGTGGAGTCCGCGCGCCGCCTCGAGGTCTACCGGGCGATCATCGGGCGGTTCGGGACCGAGCGGGTCGCCACCGTCGCGATGCCGGAGACGTACCGGGTGCGGCACGCGATCCGGGACGTGGGGGCGGCCCTGTCCATGGACCCCGCCGACATCGACCGCATCGCCAAGTCCTTCCCGCACATCCGTGCGCGGGACGCCCGCGCGGCCCTGGAAGAACTGCCCGAACTCAGGACGCTGGCCGGGGAGCTTCGGCGGGACGGGGCGCGGTACGGCCGGCTGTGGGAGCTGGTCGAGGCTCTCGACGCTCTTCCCCGGGGGATCGCCATGCATCCGTGCGGTGTGCTGCTCTCCGACGCGACCCTGCTGCGCCGTACGCCGGTCATGCCGACCAGCGGCGAGGGGTTTCCCATGTCGCAGTTCGACAAGGAGGACGTCGAGGATCTCGGGCTGCTCAAGCTCGATGTGCTGGGCGTGCGGATGCAGTCGGCGATGGCGCACGCGGTCGCGGAGGTGGAGCGGGCCACGGGGGAGCGGATCGACCTGGACGCCGTACCGCCGGGTGACCCGGCGACGTATCAACTCATCCGGTCCACCGAGACGTTGGGCTGCTTCCAGATCGAGTCGCCGGGCCAGCGGGACCTGGTCGGGCGGTTGCAGCCGGCCACCTTCCACGATCTCGTCGTCGACATCTCGCTCTTCCGGCCCGGTCCGGTCGCGGCCGACATGGTGCGGCCGTTCATCGAGGCACGGCACGGGCGGGCGCCCGTCCGGTATCCGCACCGGGATCTGGAGCGGCCGCTGAAGGGGACGTACGGGGTCGTCGTCTTCCACGAGCAGATCATCGACATCGTCGACATCATGACCGGGTGCGGGCGAGGCGAGGCGGACAGGGTGCGGCGCGGGCTGTCCGACCCGGAGTCGCAGGGGCGGATCCGGTTCTGGTTCGCGCAGCACGCGGCGGCGAACGGATACAGCGCGGAAACGATTCAGCGGACCTGGGAGATCGTCGAGGCCTTCGGGTCGTACGGCTTCTGCAAGGCGCACGCGGTCGCCTTCGCCGTACCGACGTACCAGTCGGCGTGGCTCAAGGCGCACCACCCGGCGGCCTTCTATGCCGGGCTGCTCACGCACGACCCCGGGATGTATCCGAAGCGGCTGCTGCTGGCGGACGCGCGGCGGCGCGGGGTGCCGATCCTGCCGTTGGACGTGAACGAGTCGGGGGTCGCCCATCGGATCGAACTGGTGTCTGAATCCTCTGCTGTGTGGGGACTTCGGCTGGCCCTCTCCGACGTGCACGGCATCAGCGAGGCCGAGGCGGCACGGATCGCTCAGGGGCAGCCGTACGCCTCACTGCTGGACTTCTGGGAGCGGGCGCGTCCGAGTCGTCCGGTGGCGCAACGGCTGGCGCAAGTAGGGGCGTTGGACGCCTTCGGCGCCAACCGGCGTGATCTGCAACTGCACCTGACCGAGCTGCACCGGGGGGCACGCGCGGGCCGTGGGGCCCAACTCCCTTTGTCCGGTGGGCGGAAGACGGCCTCGGTCGGGCTGCCGGATCTCTCCTCCGTGGAGAAGCTCAGCGCCGAGCTGGGGGTGCTGTCGATGGATGTCTCACGCAATCTGATGGACGACCACCGGGAGTTCCTGGAGGAGTTGGGCGTGGTCAGCGCACGACGGCTGCGGGAGGCGCGGCACGGTGAGGCCGTGCTGGTCGCGGGGGCCAAGGCGGCCACCCAGACACCGCCGATCCGGTCCGGCAAGCGGGTCATCTTCACCACCCTGGACGACGGCACCGGCCTGGTCGACCTGGCCTTCTTCGACGACTCGCACGACGCCTGCGCGCACACCGTCTTCCACTCCTGGCTGCTGCTGGTGCGCGGGGTGGTGCAGCGGCGCGGCCCGCGCAGTCTCAGCGTGGTGGGCGCGGCCGCCTGGAACCTCGCCGAACTGGTCGAACTGCGGGACGGGGAAGGGCTCGACGCGGTGGCGGCACGGCTGGCGGAACCGGTGCCGGAGCGGAGCGGCGACGCGAACGGCGATCCGACCGGCGGCAGGCGAATCCAAATGCCGACGGGATACGAACTGCATCCATGGGCCGATCTGCGACCGGCGGGTCAAGAGCCTTCACAGGTACGGAAGTTGTGGCACCAGAGCCCGGGGAGTGCGGGATGACCATCCTCTGCGTACGTTTCCAGCTGCCGCCGACGCGGGAGGCGGCCCTGCCCGAACTGCTCGGCCTCCTCGAGGAGTTCACGCCGGTCGTCGAAGCGCTGCCGCCGGACCGGGCACTGGCGGATCTGCGGGGCGCCGAACGGTACTTCAAGCGGGACGCCGTCGAACTGGCCTCGGTGATCCGGGTCCGCGCCCTCGCCCTGCACGGCGTCGACTGCGCGATCGGAGCCGGGCCCGGACCGATGCTGGCCCGCATGGCGCTGAAGGACGCCCGGCCCGGGGTGACCTGTGCGGTCCCCGGGGACGCGGTGGTGGATTTCCTCGCCGGCCGGCCCGTCGCCGCGCTCCCCGGCGTCGGCGGCGCGACCGCCCGCGTCCTGTGCGAGTACGGCCTCGACACCCTAGGCCGGGTCGCCGCCGCACCCCTGTCCACGCTCCAGCGCCTGGTCGGCGCCAAGGCCGGCCGCGAACTGCACGAGAAGGCGAACGGCGTGGACCGCGGCCGGGTGGTCCCGAACGGCGTCTCCCGCTCTTTGGCTACCGAACGCCCCTTCACCCGCGACGAGTTGGACCCCGATCGGCACCGCCGCGCGCTGCTCTCCGCCGCCGAGGAACTGGGCGCCCGGCTGCGCGCCCTCGACAAGGTCTGCCGCACCCTGACGCTCACCGTGCGCTACGCCGACCGCACCGCGACCACCCGCAGCCGCACCCTCGGTGAACCCACCGCCCACTCGGTGGCCCTGACCAGGGCGGCGTACGACATGTACGAGGCCCTCGGTCTCCAGCGTGCCCGAGTCCGCTCCATCTCCCTGCGCGCCGAGGGCCTCGACCCCGCCGACCAGGCCTCCCACCAGCTCACCTTCGACCCCACCGACGACAAGCTCCGCCGTATCGAGGAGGCCGCGGACCGCGCCCGGGCCCGGTTCGGACCGCTCGCGGTGCTGCCGGGGGCGCTGGCGGCGTAGAGGTCAGTTGGCCCACGGCGGAGTGATATGGGTGCCGTCGGCCAGTTCCGCCTCCAGGCCGATGGAGGTGGTGACCCAGGTGAGGGCGGTGTGATCGGTGGGGTTCTCGACGGCGAAGGTCACGCCGGGGTTGACGATCACCGTGTCGCCCGCGGTGATCCGATGGGCGGCGTCGTCGAGAGTGATCAGAAGTTCGCCGATGAGCAGGTGGAAGATCTCCTCGCGGTTGACGGTGTGAGCCGGCGCCTTCGTCCCCGCGGGGATCTCGCCGCGCCAGGCGCACAGCTCCTTGGCGCCGCTGAGGGGAGTGGCGTACGAGACGAAGCGGGCGCCGTGGATCTCGTGGGTGACGGCATCGGACGAGCGGACTACGGGCATGCGGGACCTCCGGGTCCGTGGATGGTCAAGCAGGTTGACTATATGCCTCCATGGTCAAGCTGCTTGACCAATTCGTCAAGGGTGTTTCAATGCCTGAGTGCAGAACTCTGAAGCCCTCGCCCTGGCCGCCGCCCTGCTCGCCGCCGCCGGTGACCTGACCCAGCGCATCAACGACGGGGTCGTGGCCCGGGGGTTCGAGGGGCGGCCCGCCTGGGGCTTCGCGTTCGCGCGGCTCGCGCCGGACGGGGCCACCGTCACGGAGCTGGCCGGTCATCTCGGCGTGACCAAGCAGGCCGCGAGCCAGCTGGTCGACGAGATCGTGCGCAAGGGGTACGCCGAGCGGCGGCCGCATCCCGGGGATGCGCGGGCCCGGCTGGTCGTGCTGACCGAGCGGGGATGGGCCTGCACGCGGGCGGCGGAGGAGGCCGCCGCGGAGGCCGTGCGGTCATGGATCGACGTACTCGGTGAGAGTGATGTGCGCGCGTTGTGCGACCGATTGGGGCGCATCGCTCCCCATGGCCCCATCAGGCCCACCTGGTGACGGTTCATCAGTGGATGCATGCGGCGCGGTTAACACTGCAAGTTTTTACTGACGCGTAACTTCACAAGTGCACTACTCGTCCGTAACTTTCGAATTGAACAGCATCCTCGTGATCCGGGTCACAGGGCGTAAGGCCATCGCAACTCCCTTGAGCCGCAAGGAGATCACACGATGCTGCCCTGGAAACGAGCCCTCAGACCCCTGACCGCCCTGCTCCTGACCGCCGCGGTCGCCCTCGTCCCCGCCGCCGGAGTCGCCCAGGCGGCCGCCGCCCCCAGCAGAGGTTGGAACGACTACACCTGCAAGCCCTCCGCCGGGCACCCCCGCCCCGTCGTCCTCGTCCACGGCACCTTCGCCAACTCCGTGGACAACTGGCTGGCCCTCGCCCCCTACCTGGAGAACCGCGACTACTGCGTCTTCTCCTTCGACTACGGCCAACTGTCCGGTGTTCCCCTCTTCCACGGCCTCGGTCCCATCGACAAGTCGGCGGAGCAGCTGAAGACCTTCGTCGACAAGGTGCTCGCCGCCACCGGCGCCCCCAAGACCGACCTCGTCGGTCACTCGCAGGGCGGCCTGATGCCCCGCTACTACCTCAAGTTCCTCGGCGGAGCCGCCAAGGTAAACGCCCTCGTCGGCATCGCACCCGACAACCACGGCACCACCCTGTCGGGCCTGACCAGCCTGCTGCCGTACTTCCCGGGCATCCAGGACCTGCTCACCACCCACACCCCGGCCCTCGCCGACCAGGTCGTCGGCTCCCCCTTCCTCACCAAACTCAACGAAGGCGGCGACACCGTCCCCGGCGTCACGTACACCGTCCTCGCCACCAAGTACGACGAGGTCGTCACGCCGTACCGGAGCCAGTTCCTCAGCGGATCCGGCGTCCACAACATCCTGCTGCAGGATCTGTGTGCGCTCGATCTCTCCGAGCACGTGGCCATCGGGCTGTTCGACCGGATTGCCTTCCACGAGGTGGCCAACGCCCTCGACCCCGCCCACGCCACCCCCACCACCTGCGCGTCGGCCTTCAGTTGACCGACGCCGGGGCCTGTCCGGCCTGAGCCGCCGGTCAGGCCCCGGAGATCGTTCGGTCAACGGCCCTGCCGTCCACCGCCGTTCACCGCGCGCCGCCGCACCGAACCGAACAGGACCGCCGCGCCGGCCGCGAGCGTGGCAGCACCGCCCATCGCGAGATGCGACGTGCCGCTGTCCCCACCCGTCTCGGCGAGGTTCTGTGAAGTGCCCGCCGCCTTCACGTCGTTGGCCGGAACGCTCGCCGTCCCGGCCACCGGCTCTGCCGACGTACTGGCGTCGTCGTCACCGTGCCCGTCGTGCTCCACCATCGACTTGCCGGTGCCGTCCTCGATCTGCTCCTCGGAGGGAGCGGAGGCGCTCGGGACCGGGGTCGGACTGCTCGCCGTGCCACCCAAGTCGCTGCCGAACGTCACGTCCGAGCAGGAGTAGAACGCCTCCGGGCTGTCCGAGCGCTGCCAGACCGCATACAGAAGCTGCTTCCCGGAGCGCTCCGGGAGCGTGCCGGAGAACGTGTAGAAGCCGCCCGAGGCGACCGGGTCGGTGGCCGTCGCGACCGGGTTCGACAGGTCGAGGTCGTCCCAGCCCAGCGGCTGCGCCGGGTCGTAGCCCGGCTTGGTGAGGTACACCCTGAAGGTGCCCTTGTGCGGAGCGGTCACGCGGTACTTGAAGGTGTACGACCCCCTGCTCACGCTCGTCGCCGGCCAGTCGGCGCGGGCCAGGTCGAGCCCCTTGAACTCGTCGTTGTTCGCGCTGCACAGCCGGCCGTCCGGGATCAGTTCCTGGTGCCGTCCGTTCGCGTCGCCGATGCGGACGCCGTTCCAGTCGTAGAGCGCCTGCGTGCCGCCCGCCGCGACCGCCGCCCTGCACACGTCCGACTTCGGGCTCTCGGGGCCCTCCGCGTAGCACTGCGAGACCCGGCTGACCGGGTCGCCCATCGAGCCGTGCGCGGACGCGGACCCGGCGGCCAGTGCGGTCAGGGCGAGCGGGGTCAGGCCGACGGCGACGACGGCTGCGGCCTTGCGGCGTGCGGGCATGGGGGATCTCCTCGGAACCGGTACTGATGGGTGCCGGATCAAAGAAACCGTGAAATCCCCTGCCTGTGACGGGCGGTGGCGATCTTTATGGTCCTCTTAAGGGAGTGCTGAGGTGGAGATCAGACAGCTACCGTGCGCGCATGACGAACGACGAGATCCGACCCGCCGAGGCGGCCGACGTGCCGACTGTGAAGGCCCTGACCGACGCGGCGTACGAGCACTACATCGAGCGCATCGGACGCGTACCGCAGCCCATGGAGCGGGATCACGCGGCGAACGTGGCCGCGGGGCAGGTGTTCGTCACCGGTGACCCGGTGGTCGGACTCGTCGTGGTCGAGGAGCACTCCGACCACCTCTACCTCGACAACATCGCCGTCCGCCCCGACGCCCAGGGACAGGGCGTGGGAGGACGGCTGCTGCGGTTCGTCGAGGCACACGCGCGTGCGCTGGGGCTGCCCGAGGTCAGGCTCTACACGAACGCGATGATGTGGGAGAACCAGGAGATCTATCCGAAGTTCGGTTATGAGGTCGTGGAACGGCGAGTGGACGGGCCCTACGACCGCGTCCACTACCGCAAGCGACTGGTCTGATACGGGGCGAGCCTGCCGCCGTCAGCCGTCGGGCCACCAGGTCCGCGCGATGTCCTTGCGGACCTCGGGTCGTCCCGCGGGGCGCTCGTCGGCCTCCTCGGGGAGTCGCCGGGCATCCGTCCTCTTCAGGGGCTTCTGCACGGTGGTACGGCGCATGGCTGCCTCCTTCAGTGCCTACCGAGTTCCGCGTTCTCACGGAGGTAGACCCTTTTGGGGAGAGTTCCTCATCGGTTACCGGTCTGTCAGTGGCGGCTGTCACGATTCGAGTGTCAGTGGCGGGTGTCACTCTTGGGCGCATGACGAAGAACAGTGACGGCAGGGGTGCCGCGGCGCACGTGGACTGGGACGCCGAAGCAGGGTCCTTCGACGAGGAGGCGGATCACGGGTTGCGGGACCCCGGGGTAAGGGGCGCCTGGGCCGAGCGCATGCGGGGATGGCTGCCGGGAAGGGCGTCCGACGTCCTCGATCTCGGGTGCGGGACCGGGAGCCTGTCACTCCTCGCGGCCGAGCAGGGGCATCGGGTGACCGGGGTGGATCTTTCGCCGGCCATGGTGGAGCTGGCGCGCGCCAAGCTCGCCGGGCGTGACGCGGTGTTCCTGGTCGGTGACGCCGCGCATCCTCCGGTGGGAGAGCAGCGGTTCGATGTGGTCCTTGGCCGACATGTGCTGTGGGCGTTGCCGGATCCTGGGCGGGTGCTGCGGCGGTGGTGGGGGTTGTTGCGGCCGGGTGGGCGGTTGGTGCTGGTGGAGGGGGTGTGGGCGGCGGGCGGGATATCGGCCGAGGTGGTGAGCGGGCTGGTGGAGCCGCTCGGTGGGCGCGTGCGCGTGGAGCGGCTGTCGGAGGACTCCCTGTTGTGGGGGAAGGACGTGGATGACGAGCGGTACGCGGTGGTGGTGAGGGGCGACTAGGAGATCGGGGGCCAGTGTGGTGCGTCGGTCGACAGGTGGGCCAACGCCTCCAGCTCGTCCAGGGCCGTCGCGGCCGCTGACGCCGCCTCCGGGTCCCTCTCCGCCAGGCCGCTCTCCGCGAACTCGTCCTCGTCCAGACGCAGCACGTCCGTGCCGTCGGCCGAGACCCACAGGTCCAGGTCCAGGTCCTCCACGACCAACTCGGCGCCGTTCCGTGACGCCGGGCGGGTGATGTCGCAGTACCAACCCTTCAGGGTGCCGTCCGAGGAGCGGACCTCCTTGACGGCGTACCAGCGGTCCCGCCAGTAGTGCTCGGTGAAGACGTCGCCGGGCTCGAAGCGGACGAAGCCGAAGTCGCGGAAGCCCTCGCCCGCCCAGGGGGCCCGGACGGTGATGCGGGTGCCGTCGTCGGTGAGGAGCTCGGCCTCGTAACGGATCTTCGTGCGGCCCGCCTTGAGCAGGACGACGTCCACACGCTGCTGGGGCTCAGGGGAGTTCGCGGACATGACGTACCTCCGTGGCGCAGATCTCGTATCCGAACCACTTGTTGATCGCGAGCATGGGTTCGTTGCCGGCGTCGTTGCCGGTGAGGGCCTCCGTGTATCCCGCGGCGCGGGCGCGGTGCAGGGAGGTGTTCTTGGCGAGCTTGGCGAGGCCCCGGCCGCGGAAGGCGCGGGCGGTTCCCGTCATGGCGGTGGAATAGCGGCGGGCGCCGTCGGTGTGGGCGGCGCTGAAGGCGGCGGGGCGGCCGTCGACCAGGGCGATCGTGGTCAGGGCACGGTCGAGGAGCGGGTGTTTCCAGTTCTCCTCGATCCACGCGTCGTAGTCCGCGAACTCGGTGCCCACGTCGCTCGGTTCGTCTCCCGCCGTCTCCGCGTCCAGCTCGAAGAAGGGGCGCGGGTCGTCCGCGAAGTCGGCGGCGGTGCGCAGTTCGACGCCCGGGGGAGGGGTCTGCAGCGGGGGCAGCGTGCCGTTCGTGAGGTCCAGGCGCAGGAAGTGCGCGGAGCGGCTGGCCCGGTAGCCGTGCCGCTCGGCGAACGTGCGGTTCTGCGGCTCGTCCAGCACCCAGGAGTACAGCATGGTCGCGCCGTGTGCCGCCAGATGCTCCTCGGCGATGCGGACGAGGAGGGCGCCTGCGCCGCGCCGGGTGCGGTCCGGGCGTACGTAGATGTTGAGGTAGCCGTGGCCCGGCTCGGGGCTGTCGTGGGCGAGGCCGAGCTGGGCCGTGCCGATCACCTCGCCGTCCTCCTCCGCGACGAGGGAGCGGTAGTGGGCGTCAGGGTGGGTGTGGATCGTACGGTGAATGACGCCGGCCGGGGTCCACAGCACGTGGGGAAGGGCCAAATGGCGGGCGTGCGTGAAGTTCTCTACGTCGGCCGGGTCCTGGGGGCGCAGATCGCGCACGATCACGGTCATGAAGGCGCACGTTACGTGGGGGCGTCGCACGAGTGCCTCTCATTTTCCGGTGGGTGCGGGACAATCGGCTCGTGACCTTGAAGATCCACATCGACGACAGTGCGCCGCCGTACGAGCAGGTGCGGGTGCAGATCTCCGAACAGGCGCGGGCGGGGGTGCTGCCGGTGGGGTACCGGCTGCCGACCGTGCGCGGGCTCGCCGAGTCGCTCGGGCTCGCCGCGAACACCGTCGCCAAGGCGTATCGGGCGCTGGAGAGCGACGGGGTGATCGAGACGCGGGGGCGCAACGGCACGTTCGTGGCCGCCGCCGGCTCCGCAGCCGAACGGGAGCTGGCGTCGGCCGCCCAGGGGTATGTCGAGCGGGCCAGGCGACTCGGGCTCACGGAGAACGACGCGTTGGCGGCCGTACGGGATGCGCTGCGGGCGGCTTACGGGGAGGACTGAGCCAGCGAGGCGAACAGCTGCGCGTTCCGTACGGCGGCTCCGTTCGGGTCGTTGTTGAAGTACGCGTACACGTCCTCGTTCCCGGCCCAGGTCTTCTCGATGCGCTCGGCCCAGGTCTCCAGGGACCGTCTGCCGTAGTGCGGCCACGCCTGTGCCCGGCCCTCGTGGAAACGGACGTAGCCCCAGTCGGCGGTGCGCCAGAGCGGGGTCACCGGGCGGGCACGGACGTCGGCCCAGCACAGGGCCGCGCCGCGGGACTCCAGGACCTTTCGGGTCTCCGGTGTCCACCAGGATTCGTGGCGGGGTTCCACCGCGACCCGGGCCGACGACGGGAAACAGGCCAGGCAGGCGTCCAGCAGCTGCGGGTCGGCCCGCAGGGTCGGGGGCAGTTGGAGAAGCACCGGGCCCAGACGCGCGCCCAGCCCCTCCGCGTGGCTCATCAGGCGGTGCACCGGCTCCTGCGGGTCCTTCAGCCGCTTGATGTGGGTCAGGTACCGGCTCGCCTTCACCGCCACCACGAAGTCCCCCGGCACCCGCTCCCGCCACGCCTCGAAGGTCTCCCGGGTCGGCAGCCGGTAGAACGCGTTGTTGATCTCGACCGTCGGGAAGTGCTGCGTGTACTGCTCCAGCCAGAGCCGCACGGGGACGCCGTCGGGGTAGAGGACGCCCCGCCAGTCCTTGTACTGCCACCCCGACGTACCGACGAACAGGGTCATGCATCCATCAAAGCACTACAGGTACAGCCCCGCGTCCGCCCCCGGCCGCGGCTCCGGCACCGCCGTCGGTGACGTCCCCCGGCGCAGTGCGTACAGCTCCGCCAGGGTCGCTCCCTCACGGCCCACGCCGTCCTCGGTGCCGAGCCAGCTCACCGCCTCCCGGCGGGTCAGCGGGCCCACCTCGATGCGGGCCAGACAGCGGCCGGGGCGGACCACGGCGGGGTGCAGGCGCTCCAGGTCCTCGTTGGTCGTGACGCCCACCAGGACGTTGCGGCCCTGGCCCAGCAGGCCGTCGGTGAGATTCAGCAGACGCGACAGGGCCTGGCCCGCCGTGTGCTTCGCCTCCCCGCGGATCAGCTCGTCGCAGTCCTCCAGAAGCAGGAGCCGCCAGCGGCCCTTGCCCGTCGAGTCCTCCTCGCCGATCGCGATGTCCATCAGATAGCCGACGTCGCTGAACAGCCGCTCCGGGTCCAGGACGCAGTCCACCTGGCACCAGTCCCGCCAGGAGCGGGCCAGCGTACGCAGGGCGGAGGTCTTGCCGGTGCCGGGCGGGCCGTGGAGCAGGAGCAGACGGCCCGCGATGTCCTCCGGGGTCGTCTTCATCAGGCTGTCCATCGCGTCCGCGACCGGTGCCGTGTAGTTGTCCCGGACCTCGTCCCAGGTGCCCGCGGAGATCTGGCGGGTCGTGCGGTGCGGGCCGCGCCTGGGGGAGACGTACCAGAAGCCCATCGTCACGTTCTCCGGCTGGGGCTCGGGCTCGTCCGTCGCGCCGTCGGTGGCCTGGTCGAGGATCTTCTTGGCCAGCTCGGGGTCGGTGGCCGTGACGGTGACGTCGGCGCCGCGGTTCCAGCGGGAGATCAGCAGGGTCCAGCCGTCCCCCTCGGCGAGCGTCGCGCTGCGGTCGTCGTCGCGGGCGACGCGCAGCACCCGGGCGTCCGCCGGCAGGAGCGTGGCCCCGGTACGGACCCGGTCGATGTTGGCCGCGTGGGAGTACGGCTGCTCGCCCGTCGCGAAGCGGCCGAGGAACAGCGCGTCGACGACGTCGGACGGTGAGTCGCTGTCGTCGACGTTGAGCCGGATCGGCAGAGCGTCGTGTGGGTTGGCAGACATGCCGCCCATGATCCGGCACGGGACCCCCACACGCACCCGGTTTCCGTTCGCCGGTTGTGTCGCGGCTGTCCCGTGTTTCCGGTCTGTCCTCAACCTCCTGTTACGGAGCTGTGCATCTCCGACATCTGCCCGCACAGGTGTGTTCGCGGATACCGTTGCCCTCAATGGGACGTCATGAGTGGAATTCGGGGGCACGGCGGTGGCGGCTCACCGCTCTGCTCGGTGTGGGCGCGGCGGCTCTGGCACTGGTGGTGACCCTCCTCAACACGCTTCCGGGCAGCGGCGCGGGCACCGACGGCACCTCGCGCAACGGCGACAAGGTCCACGGCACTCCGACGAGCACGCCCGACGCGGAGACCCCGGAGGTGGGCTGGGGGTTCACCCACACCCAGTTCAGCGCCGACGAGGGCAGCTCCACCGCCACCGAGCGCGTCGAGGGACTGCTGGCCGACGCCGGCGGAGTCCCGCAGAACCAGCACATCATGGGCTGGGGCGCCGACAACCCCGAGCCCGTCAAGGGGCGTTACGACTTCGAGGACCTGGACCGGCGCATCGACTTCATCCGCGCCTCCGGCTCCACACCGATCGTGACCCTGTGCTGCGCCCCGGACTGGATGAAGGGCGGCGAGGCGGGCGTCGGCAACACCGACTGGAGCAAGGCGGCACTGGAGACCGCGCCGGATCCCGCGCACTTCGAGGACTACGCGGCGCTCGCCGCGACCGTCGCCAAGCGCTACCCGGACGTACGCCACTTCATCGTCTGGAACGAGTTCAAGGGCTTCTGGAACGACGCGAAGGCCCGCTGGGACTACGAGGGGTACACCCAGCTCTACAACCTGGTCCACAAGGCGCTGAAGAAGGTCAACCCCAAGATCATGGTGGGCGGACCGTACCTCGTGATGGACAGCGTCGACCCGCGCTCCGAGGACGCCTCCGCCACCTTCAAGGGAGCCTGGGGCGCCATGGACCAGCGGATCCTCGACGCCTTCGACTACTGGAACAGGAACAAGGCCGGCGCCGACTTCGTGGTCGTGGACGGCTCCAGCTACACCAACGACGACGAGCTGCTGCCGAACGAGTTCGCGGCCACCGACAAGTTCACCGCGGTGAGCCGGTGGGTGCGGCAGCAGACCGGGAATCTGCCGCTGTGGTGGGCCGAGTACTACGTCGAGCCCGCCGACAGCCGGGACGAACGCGAGGGCTGGTCAGAGAACCGCCGGGTCGCGGTGCAGGCCGCCGGAATGATCGCGCTGGCCAGGGGCGGCACCACGTCCGCCCTCTACTGGAACCCGGAGAACGAGAAGGGCACGGACTGCGCGGGCTGTCTCTGGACGCCGACCAGCGGCAGCGGCGGCGGTCGAAAGCTGCCGATGTTCGACCTCGTCAGCCGGTTCAGCAAGGCCTTCCCACCGGGGAGCGCGTACGAGAACGTCTCCGTTGCCGCCGACGACGTGCCCAACGTCCGGGTTCTCGCCACCGACAAGACGGTGCTGGTGGTCAACACCCTCAACCGGAAGATCAGCGCACAGATCGACGGGAAGCGGTTCGACATGCAGGCGTATGAGGTCAAGTGGCTCACCCGCTGAGCCACTTGACCTCCGAATGACGTCCGAAGGGCGTCACTTCATCGTCAGGAACCGCTGCACCAGCGCCGCCAGGAACACCGCGAGCAGCGGCAGCGCGAACCAGAAGCTGCTCTGCAGCCACCGCAGCTGCCGTACGCCCGGCCGCACCGCGACCCGCACCACCTCACGGGCCGAGAGCAACAGGATCAGCGCCAGTGCCGCCAGCGCCCCCACCACCGACCAGGGCGTCCAGGTCACCTGCGGCCCGATCGGCCCGGGATCGGCCTTCGCGACCTTCCCCGCGGGCTGGTCCCGCAGGGCGTACATGGTCACGTCGTCGTTGGTGAGGACCCGCTTGAGCTCCTTGCGGCCGTCGAGGTTGTCGAGCAGCCTCGGCTCCCACGTCCTCGAATAGCCCACGTCCAGACGCAGATACGTGACCTGGCTGACGTTGACCATCAGATACGAGTTCGGGCCCGCGTCCTTCAGCGACTTCACCAGCCCGGACACCAGCACCGGGTCGGTCGGCGCCGGCGTCGGCACGTAGGACACCTTCTCCATGTCCTTCGCGCCCCACGGCATCGCCGGTGTCACGTTGTCGAGCGTGTCGTTGGACAACCACAGCACCCGGACCGTCGGATCGTCGTGCGCGTAGACGTAGTCCATGGCGGCGACCTCGCCGGGCTGGATCCGCTCGAACGGCTCGTTGCCCCACCGGGCCACGAGGAAGCCGCCGACGAGCAGCAGACCCGCCATGAGCGCGGCCACGGGGGCGAGGCTGACCCGGTCCTTCTCGCGCTCCTTCGCGGTGACCCCGGTGCGCGGGAAGAGCGCCAGCGCGGCGAGCAGTCCGGCGCCCGGCAGGGCGAACATGAAGACCCGCAGGGCCATCTCGCCGCCGTACGACTGCATGCCGAAGCCGAGGAACGGCACGAAGGTGAGGACGAGCAGCGCGGCTTCCCGGTACTTGTGGTCGCGCCGCCGCCACCAGCCGTAACAGGCAAGGGCCATGACCCCGCCCGCCAGCAGCACGCGCACGTACAGGACCAGCTTGTGGGTCGAACTGCCGCCCTCGATACGGCCGGAGACCGACGAGGACACATTGCCGCCGACCCCGCCGACCCCGCCGAACAGGTCGTCGAAATGTCCCGACCAGTACGGCTCGGCCATCCAGCCGATCCAGGCGGCCACCATGACGGCGAACAGGATGGGCAGGCCGCGCAGTTCGCTGCGCCCGATCAGGACGAGCGCCGCCAGCACGCCGAGCATCACGAACGGGGTGAGCTGGTGGGCGGGCACGCTCGCCGCGAACAGACCGACCAACACCGTGAGCAGGACGGCCCGTTGGCGGCGGTTCGTGGGTTCGACCTCGGCCTCGCCGGGCCGCCGTTTCGTCCAGATCACGCGCGGGGCGCGGAACCAGACGAGCAGGACCGCCACGAACACCAGATACAGCAGATAGGTGAAGCCCTGCGGGGAGAAGTAGTCCTGGCCGACCCAGCCGCTGAGCACGAAGATCCAGATGCCGGTCCACTTGGCCCGCCAGCTCGCCCGCATGTGCCGTACGAGCAGGAACATCGGTACCAGGTAGAGGAGTTGGATCGCCGTCGGCCACCAGCGGATGACCTCGGTGAAGTCCGTGACCCCACAGGCCTGCGCCACGAACGCGGCCGCCGCGAAGAAGCCCGGCCAGCTCCAGCGGGCGTCCAGGTCGGGCACCGCGGAGCCGGTCCGGTCGATGTAGTCGATGAACCCGAGGTGCTGCCAGGCCGTCGCGAACCGCGGCTCGGCCTCGATCACCGCGGGCAGCGCGTGCAGCGAGAACACGGTCGCCACCAGTGTGATCAGCAGCAGCGCCTTGTGCTCACGGCCCAGCCAGAGCAGCGAGGCGAAGACCACGACCAGGAGCGCCGCGCCGACCAGCGTGGGCAGCGGCAGGATCGAGATCAGCCCGAGCCCGCCCATCCGGTCCAGGTCGGCCTCGCCCAGGCCGAGGGCCGGCACCCAGTACAGCAGCAGCGCGACGGCCAGCAGGCAGCCGAGGAACACCCCGAGCCAGGTGGGTTGCAGCCGCTCCCGCCAGGACAGGGGCCGCGGCGGCTCCGCCGACTGTGGCGCCTCCTCCGGTACGGCGGGCTCCTCCGGTACGTCGACCTCCTTGCCCGCGTCGAAGGCCACCTCGAACGGCGCGTCCACCTCCGCCTCGGACGGCCCGAGGGAGGATTCGGAGCCCGGTTCCCTCCCCCACTCTCGCATTCGCTCGAGCGGGGGGACCCCCATCTCCACCGGCAGCCCCAGGTCGGGCGGCTTCTGCAGCGCCCACGTCGGCCGGTCGCGCGTCACACCCGGCACGGGCGTGCCCGTGGGCGGGGTGCCGGGACCCGGGCGTACGTCGGGACGGCGTTCCTGGTGGTCGAAGTCGACGTGGATGCCCAGCGCGAGGGTGTCCTGGTCGAGCGCCCAGCCGGGGCGGCGGGTGCGACCGGCGGCCGGTGCCTCACGCGCCCCGAGGTCGGCGAGGTCGCCGTCGGGAGCCGCGCTCGCGGGGACCTCGGGGGCCGGTGCGTGCCGGATCGTCCGGTACAGCTTGGGCGCGGCGATCGCGACGATCACCGCGAGCGAGGAGATCTCGGCGACGCCCGCTCCGGTCAGCCCCATGCGGGGCAGGAGCAGCAGCGTCAGGCCGAGCACCATCAGACACAACAGGCCCTGCATCCAGGCGAGTCCGGAGGTGCGGCTCTGTGCGCGCAGCACCGCGAAGTACGTCTCCATGACGACCCGGAGCACCGCGCCGACGGCGAACCAGCGCAGCAGCGGGGTGGCCGCGTCCGCGTAGCCCGATCCGAACACACCGAGGATCCAGGGCGCCCCGAAGAACAGGACGCCGGCCACCGGCAGCATGATCCGCGCCATCCGCTTCAGCGCGGCACGGGTGTTGGCGGCCAGGCGTGACGGGTCGTGCGAGCCCTCGACGGTCAGCGAGGCGCCCATGTTGATGGCGAGCAGGTTGCAGGTGCCGCCGATCGTCGTGGTGATGTAGAAGTACGCGTTGTCCTGGGAGCTGACCTGGGAGGCCACGATCACCGGGACCAGGTAGACCACGGCGAGCGAGAACAGCGAGCCGGTGTAGTCGCCCGCGAGGAAACGCCCGATCTCCCTGAGGGAGGGCGGCTTCGCATGGTCCTCGGTGGCCTTCACATGGCGCGGCGCCAGGCGCCGGAACACCATCCAGCCCAGCGGCAGCACCGAGACGGCGATCGCCGTGACCCATGACACGAAGACACCGGCCGTCGGGATCGCCACCGCGAACGCGACCAGGAGTCCCAGCTTCACCGCGGAGAACACGGTGTTGCCGACCGGCACCCACAGCGCACTGCGCAGCCCGGTCAGCACCCCGTCCTGGAGGGTGAGCACGTTCCAGGCGATGACGGCGGCGATGAAGCCGAGGCCGTTCACCGTCCCGTGCAGGAAGCGGTACGACGGCCCCCACATGTCCAGGGTGAGCAGGAAGACGGCCGCGGCGATCGCCACGACCACCGAACTGCCCGCGTACGTACGGGCGATGAGGCGCCCGGTGGCGCGGCCCGCGACCGGTATGAAGCGGGCCAGCGCCCCGGTCAGTGTCACCGCGGTCAGTCCCGCGAGGAGTTTCATCGCGGCGATCGCGGCGGAGCCCTGGCCGACCGCCGACTCGGAGTAGTAGCGGGCCGCCGCCAGCCAGAAGCCGAGGCCCAGCACCGCGGAGACACCGGTGTTGAGCATCAGGGCGTAGGCGTTGCGGAACAGCTGGTTGCCGCCTCCCGCGCCCCTGCCGAGGCCGGGCAGACGGATACGGCGCCCCGACTGCTCGGGCGCCTTCGCCGCGGTCGACTCGGGCTCGGTCGTGGTCGTCGTGTCAGACACGGGAACGGGAGACCTTCCGGCGGACCTGTCGTGCTCTTCGGACCAACGCGTACCCCTTGGTGAGGGCACGGTCCCTGGCGAAGTCCCGGGCGATCGCACGGCCCTGGACGAGCCGCTCGAACTCCTCGGCCGTGGTGCTGCGGCGCACGGTGAGGCGGGTGAGCGCATACGGCCCCTGGCTCCGGCGCGCCAGGCCGTTGTTCACGGCGAGCGCCTGGCCGTACCCCGTCTCGCGTACCGCCTCGCGCACCCGGCGGCTGGAGTAGCCGTACGGGTAGGCGAGCGAGGCCGGCGCGGTGCCGAGTTCGTCGGTGACGATCTCCCTGGAGTGGATCAGCTCGTGGCGCAGCGCGCTGTCGTCGAGCTGATCGAGCTCTGGGTGCGTGTGGGTGTGGCCGCCGATCTCGACGTCCGCCGCGGCCAGTTCGCGGACCTGGTCCCAGTCCAGCATGGTGTCCAGGCCGCCGCCCGTGTCGTACGCACCCCGGATCCAGCCGGTGGAGACGAACACCGTGGCCGTGAAGCCGTGCTTGGCGAGCACGGGCAGGGCGTGGCGGTGGACGCCTTCGTAGCCGTCGTCGAAGGTGATCAGGACGGGCCGCGCGGGCAGCGGCCGGCCGTCGCGCCAACGGGCGGCGAGGTCGGCGGTCCTGACCGGCATGAGCCCCGACTCGGCGACGATCTCCATCTGCCGGGCGAAGGCCTCCGGGGACACCGACAGCGCGCGGGTGGCGGCGTTCGGGTCGGTGGCGACCGCGTGGTACATGAGGATCGGTACGGGCGGCTCAGCCATCTCTCTCCCTCTCGATGTCCGCGACCGTGAACGTGGCTCCGCCCCGCCGCGCCCGGACGGCGCCGACCACATACCCGCCGGCCGCGGTGAGCACCCCGGCGACGATCGCGCCCGCCCGCCCGGCGCCCCCCGGCCGGGACAGCGCGGCGTCCCGCAGCCCGCGCACCACCCCGGCCGGCAGCACCCGGGTGGCGTACCGGCGCTCGGACTCAAGTCCCTTGTCCGCACCGACACTTCGGGCCACGAGCGCCTTCGACAGGCCCTCCGCGTACGCGCGCGTGCGGAAGTACCCGAAGTGCTCGCGCGCCTCGGGCACCCGGTGGTGGATCACCGCCCGGTCGTCGATCAGCAGGACCGCGTCCGGTCTGGCCCGGCTCAGCCGGATGCACAGCTCCGTCTCCTCGCAGCCCAGCGGGCGTTTGTCGCCGTCCCGTCCGATGCCGGTGGCGAAGCCGCCCGCGGCGTCGAAGGCGCTGCGGCGGAAGGAGGCGTTGCCGCCCAGGACGTTACGCACCCGGACCAGACCGGACGGGATGCCCTTGTAGGTGCAGCCGACCACCCAGTCGAACTCCTCGGGGAACCAGGCGGGCCGGCGCCCCGACGCCCAGATCGGCATCGTACGGCCGCCGACTGCCATGACCCGCGGGTCCGCGTATCCCGAGGCGAAGTGGCGCAGCCAGTCCCGCTCGGCGACGGCGTCGTCGTCCAGGAAGGCGATCACCTCGCCGCGCGAGGCGGCGATCCCCGTGTTGCGGCCCGCAGACAGGCCGCGGGGGCCCGCGTTGGCGAACACGCGGACCTCCCGAACTTCCTTGTACTCCTTGGTCAGCCGGTCCAGAAGCACCGGATTGTGGTCGACGACCAGCAGCGTCTCCAGGGCCGGGTACGACTGCGTACGCACCGAGGCGACCGCCGCGAGGATGTCCTCCCAGCGGTCCTCGGTGTACACGCAGATCACGACGGAGATGTCGGGATCGCTCAAGACACCTCTCCCCGGCGCGAGTCGAGCATCGGCGAGTGATGGGCGCGGCGGCGCAGGGCACGCCGGTTCGACCGCTCACCGAGAATCACCTTGAGCACCCGGAACCCGTCCCGGACGGCCCGCAGATTGCTCGCGCCGTGGATGCGGAGGTACTCGTAGCTCGGTATCTCCTGCACTTTCAGCCCCGCCTTGACGACCCGGATGTTCATCAGGGTCTCCACCTCGAACCCTGTGCAGTCGAGGTCGATCTTGTCGAGGCAGTGCCGCCAGAAGGCGTTGTACCCGTAGCAGAGATCCGTGTAGCGGGCGCCGAACTTGCGGTTGACGATGGTGCACAGCGCCCAGTTGCCGAGTTTGCGGATGAACGTCATGTCGTCGGTGCCGCCGCCGTTGGCGAAGCGGGACCCCTTGGCGAAGTCCGCGCCCGAGACCAGGGCGGACACATAGGAGACGATCTCGTTGCCGTCGGCCGAGCCGTCCGCGTCGATCATGACGACGATGTCACCGGTACAGGCTTCGAACCCGGTGATCAGGGCGTCCCCCTTGCCCTTGCCGTGCTGCTCCACGACCTTCACCTCGGGCCACAGTTCGCGGGCCACCGCGACGGTGTCGTCCGTGGAGTTGCCGTCCACCAGAACCACTTCGTGGATCCAGTCGGGCAGCGTCTTGAAGACGTACGGAAGGTTCTCCGCCTCGTTCATGGCGGGTATGACGACACTCACCGGTGGCGTGATGGCCAGGTGAGTGGAGATGGGCCGGTACTGGCTGGCTGTCGGCACATCCTGGCCCGCAGTCGCCGGGCGCAGAACTGAACTCATGAGTCTGGTTCCCTCTCGTCCGGTGGACCGCCCGCCCCTGGGCGGTCCGGTTTGTCGCTCCGGTTCGAAAGGGGGGTTCTCACGCACGGCATGCCGGAAGGAATCTCCGTACCTGCCGGGTGAGCTGGCAAAGCTGGCCGACCGCCGTCGTGCTGTGCTTGTTCCAGAGAAACGACAGCCGGTCGCGCGGCACGACTCGGTCACCTGTGCGGTCACCGAGCACGGCACCCCCCTACCGCGCCCCGCGCCCCCGTCGCGGTCCTTGAGCCCTCCCCTAGAGCCGCTCGATGACGGGACGGTGCGGGTGTGATGTATGACGGTATTGACGATTGAACCTATATGGCAAGACCTGGAACGAGGCCTCACGTTTTTGTTGGTTTGACCGTTACAGTCGCGCCCGAGCGGATCTTTCCCACTTTCTTCAACAGCCTGTCGGCGGGTTCGAACAGCTCCGGCCGCGCCACCACGGCGTTGCGCAGTGCCCGCGCCGGAACCCGGCGGACGCGGTGTCCGACCGCGACCGGGTGCCGACGGGTCACCCACCCCTCCGACACGGTCAGTTCCCGTGTCTTCAGGGAGTCCTTGTACTCCTTCTGACCCCGGCCCAGATCGAGGTACGCGACGCCGTCGGCGGCGGCCGCCTCGGCCATCCGCAGATGCAGGACCAGGCCCGGGGAGTACTTCGCGTACTGCGGGTCGTACGCCGGGAACCAGCACGCGAGGACGCGCTCGGTGCGCAGCCCGAAGTGGGCGGCGACCGGCTTCCCGTCGGCGTACAGCACCGACAGGATCCCCGCGAACGGCTCGGACCGGGTGTGGAACAACTGCTCCACCAGCCGGGCGATCCACTCGTGCGCGAAGCGGTCGCTGCGGCCGGTCCTGCGGTACTGGGCGGACTTCCAGCCCATCAGGACGCGCAGGGCGGCCGGATCGCGTTCGTCGTGGACGTAGCGCAGCTCGCTCACGGTGCGGGCCAGCCGGCGTTCCTTGGCGAGCGTCGTGCGGGTGAACTTCGGTGAGCGTTCCCGCAGCCCGGCCAGATACGTCTCGTACCCCTGGTCGACGTCCATGACCGGAGAGGGGAACCTGCCGGAGGCTTCCGCCTCGAACGGCCCCTGGCCCTCCACCAGATGGTCGAACTCCCAGACGGCGAGACCGCACGCGCGCAGTAACTCCCGGGCCTGCCAGGTGAATCCGGGCCGGTGCACCAGGCCCTGGGCGTCCGAGATGCCGAGGCCGACGGCCCGGCCGACACCGGCGGCGGTTCTCTGGAACGGGAGGAACGCGGCGGGCTCGCCCTGCTCCCGTACGACGGCGATCCGCACGCCCCGCCTGCACCGCCCCACCGCGAGCGCGAACTCGGGGGACAGGAACGGGTTCGCGAGCCCTGGCGAGCCCTGCAGATGGGCCTTGGACTGCATGGCGCTCCACGCCGCCCGGTCGGCGGCACTCAGCTCGCCGGGGCGGTACACGCTGATGTCCACGTCAGAGGTCCTGACCCTTCGCCGTACGGCGCCGCCGCATCAGCACCAGCAGCAGGATGAGGGCACTGATCACGGCCATCGCCATGACGCCGCCGCGCGCCGACCAGCGGTGCGTGGCCAGCATGCCCTGGGCCACCAGCATGTTGAGGACGACCGAGCCGGCCAGCGAGGCCAGCAGCCGGGCGAACGGATCGAAGCCGCGCAGTGCGGCGGCGATGCCGGCGGCGGGTGCCGCGAGCAGGAAGAACAGCGTGAGCGGGGCGCGCAGCGGCGAGTCGGAGCCGGAGAACGCGAGCAGCGCGCCGAATCCCCCCACGGCGGTCGCGGCGCCCGCGAGCAGCGGCGTCAGGTCTCTCCCCGACGCCTTCGAGGATGTTCCGATACGTGTCGTGTGCATGGGCGACGTTTCCCCCCAGAAAGCGCCGGATGCCGGGCTTCAATGTCGCGCAGTGCCGTGGGGGCCGTCAAGGCCGACTGGTACGGACTTGGACACGGGTGGGCCCCCGGAGGTGTGAGACACCTCCGGGGGCCACCTGTTCAGGTACTACGGCACGATCTTCAGGAGCTTGTTGGGCGAGCCGGTGCCGGGGCTGGTGACCACGTTGGACGTGGCACCGTTGACCAGGGCCGTGGCGACCTGGGCCGGGGTGGCCGAGGTGTGGCCGGCGAGGTAGACCGCGGCCGCGCCCGCTACGTGCGGGGTCGCCATCGACGTACCGGAGATGGTGTTGGTCGCGGTGTCGCTGGTGTACCAGCCCGCCGTGATGGAGGAGCCGGGGGCGAAGACGTCCAGGACCGAGCCGTAGTTGGAGTAACTGGCCCGGGCGTCGGTGCTGGTGGTGGCGCCGACGGTGATCGCCTCGGTGACGCGGGCCGGGGAGTACGAGGAGGCGTTGGCGCTGCTGTTGCCGGCCGCGATGGCGTAGGTGACGCCGCTCGCGATGGAGTTCCTGACCGCGGTGTCCAGGGTGGTGGACGCGCCGCCGCCGAGCGACAGGTTGGCGACCGAGGGACCGGAGTGGTTGTTGGTGACCCAGTCGATGCCCGCGATCACGCCCGCGGTGGTGCCGGAGCCGGCGTTGTCGAGCACGCGCACCGCCACGATCTTCGCCTTCTTGGCGACGCCGTAGGTGGAGCCCGCGATCGTGGTGGCCACATGGGTGCCGTGGCCGTTGCCGTCGGAGGCGGTGGTGTCGCCGTCGACGGCGTCGTAGCCGTAGGAGGCGCGGCCGCTGATCTGACTGTGGGTGATGCGGACGCCGGTGTCGATGACGTACGCCGTGACACCGCTGCCCGCGGTGTCCGGGTAGGTGTACGTGCCGGAGAGCGGGAGCGCGGCCTGGTCGATGCGGTCCAGGCCCCAGGGGGCGGCGGACTGCGTGGTGTCGGCCAGGTGGACGGTCTGGTTCTGCTCCACGGAGGCCACCGACGGGTCCGCGGCGAGTCTCTTCGCCTCGGTCGCGGAGAGCGTGGCGGTGTAGCCGTTGAGCGCGGAACCGAAGGTTTTCCCGACCGTCCCGCCGTACTTCTTGATGAGCCCCTTGCCCTCGCTGGACGAGGACGTGAAGCCCGCGTGCTTCTTGAGCGTGACGATGTAGCTGTCCTTGACGGCCGTGGGGGAGCCGGAGGCGAGGACCCTGCCCTCGGCCGGAGCGGCCTCGGCGGGCAGGGCGGTGAGCCCGCCGACGAGGGCGGTGGTCGCCAGGGTGGTTATCGCGGCGAACCGGAACTTCTTGCTACGCAGTTGTGCCATTACGAGGGAGTCCTCCTCATGGACGACGCGCGCCTGGGTCGGGCGCGCGTCCGTGGGGGGTGTGCGCGTGCTCGCGCACACGACCGGGAGCGTCGCGTTCCGCTCCGGGCTGGGGTAAAGGCTGGGCCATCTACGGGGGTAGAACAAGGGAGTTGAGGAGGAGTCAACAAACCTGTCATGTCCACGAAATCATTGTCGATTTTGGCATGGACACTTCCCGTCGATTCGCGTCGTTGCTACGACAGATATGGCAGAGATCCTGCTAAAGGGAGGTTCCATGAGACGTTCCCGATTTGCCGCGTACGTCGGCTCGCTCCTCCTCGCCCTCGCCGCCGTCCTCACCGGGACAGGCACCGCCCACGCCGCCGAAGGCCCCTATGTGGCCCTGGGCGACTCCTATTCCTCGGGTGTCGGCGCGGGCAGCTACATCAGTTCAAGCGGCGACTGCAAGCGCAGCACGAAGGCCTACCCCTACCTCTGGGCGGCCGCCAACTCACCCTCGTCCTTCGCTTTCACGGCTTGCTCGGGCGCCCGAACGGGCGATGTTCTGGCGAGTCAGCTGACCCCGCTCACCTCCGCCACGGCCCTGGTCTCGATCACCGTCGGCGGCAACGACGCCGGCTTCGCCGACGTCATGACGACCTGTGTGGTCCAGTCCGACAGCTCCTGCCTCTCCCGGATCAACACCGCGAAGGCGTACGTCGACTCGACGCTCCCGGGCCAACTGGACAACGTCTACTCGGCGATCAGCAGCAGGGCCCCGAACGCCCACGTGGTCGTCATCGGCTACCCCCGCTTCTACCATCTCGGCGCCACCTGCCTCGGCCTCTCCGAGACCAAGCGGAAGGCGATCAACGACGCCGCCGACTACCTCGACACCGCGATCGCCAAACGGGCCGCGAACCACGGCTTCGCCTGGGGAGACGTCCGCCCCACCTTCACCGGCCACGAACTCTGCTCCGGCAGCGCCTGGCTGCGCAGCCTCAACCTGCTCAACATCGGCGAGTCCTACCACCCGACGGCGGCCGGCCAGTCCGGTGGCTACCTTCCGGTGCTGAACAGCGCGGCCTGATCACCCCTCACGGGGATGCGGTGGGGGAGGCCTCGTCCGTCTCGGACGGGGTCTCCGTCACGCAGGTCAGCGAGAACGGGACCGAGTTGGACGTCTCCTCGACGGGGTCGCGGACCTCCACGCTGATGGTGTCCTCGAACGTCCCGCTGTCGTCCTCGGTGGTGACGAACCGCCTGTCCTCCTGCGTCCTGCCGCCACCGGCCGGGAACGTGAGCGTCTTCCAGCTGCCGTTCACCGAGCCGTTCTTCGACACCCAGCGGTAGGTCACCGTCGCCGGGAGCCGGCCGACCGTCAAGGTGGCCGTGAAGTTGGGCGCCGCCGACTTGTCCGGCGGACAGCTGCCCGTGTAGTCGGTGTTCGAACCGGACAGCGAGACGTCCACCGACTGCGGCGGGGGCGCGCTCGTGGTGCTCTCGCTCGGGGACGGGGACGGGGTGTCGCTCGGCTGGTCCGTCTTGGTCTGCGCGGGTGAACTCACCGCCGGATCGGTGTCCTTGGCGGTCGACCCGTCCTCGTCGCCGTTGTCACGGTTCAGCAGCCCGTACGTCAGCCCCGCGATCGCCAGCGCGAGGACCACCAACCCCGCGATCAGTACGGCGGCCGCGCGGCGATTGCGGCCCGGGGGCCCGGAGGTCGTGACAGGGGTGGAGGTCGGCGTGGGCGCGGGACGGTACGGGGCCGTCGGCGGCTCCTGCGGGAAGGGCGCCGCCATGGTCGGTGCGTACGGCGCCCCCTGCATGGTGTCCGCGCGGGGCGTACCTCCCGCCCCGATGATCCGCAGCTCCTGCTCGGCCCGGTCGGCCGGCAGACGCTCCGCCGGATCCTTGCGCAGCAGCCCCTCGATCACCGGGGTGAGCGGGCCGGCCCGGTACGGCGGCGGCAGCTCCTCGTCCACGATCGCGCGCAGGGTGCTGAGCGGGGTGTTCTGCCGGAAGGGGGAGTTGCCCTCCACAGCGGCGTACAGCAGCACGCCCAGCGACCACAGGTCGGACTCCGGGCCCGGCGTGCGGCCCAGCGCCCGCTCCGGGGCGAGGAACTCGGGCGAGCCGATGACCTCGCCGGTCATCGTCAGCGCCGAACTGCCCTCGACCTGGGCGATGCCGAAGTCGGTGAGCACCACGCGGCCGTCGTTCGACAGCAGCACGTTGGCGGGCTTCACATCCCGGTGCAGCACCCCGGCCTCGTGGGCGGCCCGCAGCGCGGAGAGCACCTCGGCGCCGATGTGCGCCGTCCGCTGCGGGCTGAGGGGGCCCTCCGCGTCCAGGAGCTCGGCGAGCGAGATGCCGCGCACCAGCTCCATGACGATCCACGGGCGGCCGTCCTGGGTGGCCACGTCGTACACCGTCACCACGTTGCGGTTGGCGACCCGCGCCGCCGCCCACGCCTCGCGCTCGAGGCGGGCGTACAACCGCTCGACCTCGTGTGTCGCCAGTCCGTGCGGCGCACGCACCTCCTTGACGGCGACCTCGCGGTGCAGCACCTCGTCACGGGCCCGCCACACGGTCCCCATGCCGCCCTCGCCGAGCGGGGAGAGGAGTCGGTAGCGGCCCGCGATCAGTCGTTCACTGCCCGGTTCTTCGGACACGGGCGTCCCCCATTCGCATCCGGGCGAAATCTCCACTCCGCGTGATGTTGCACGTGAATTCTGTACAAAAGTAGCTCAGCCGAGTGCGGATGCCGCCCCCTTGAGCACCAATCCTGCCCCGAGAGCCACCACCACGAACGCCGACATCAGGGGCGCGGTCCTGCGCACCAGGGCGGTCATCGGGCTGGCGGCCAGGCGGGGGCGCCTGTCCAGCAGCCGTGTGACCCCACTGCCCAGCCTGACGACGGCGAATCCGGCCGCGGTCAGGGTCAGGGCCAGTCCGACGCCGTACGCCACGACCAGCAGCAGACCGAACCAGGCCTGGCCGAGCGCAGCGGCACCGACGAGCACGACGACGGCGGAGGGGCTGGGCACGAGACCACCGGCGAAGCCGAGGAGGATCGTGCCGCGGAGGGTGGGGGCGACGGCGTGGGTGTGGGTGAAGCCGCCGTGCGTGTGTTCGACGGCGTGGGAATGGGGGTGGGGATGGGGATGCGGGTGGTCATGGTCGTGGGTGTGGCCGTGTCCGTGCGGGTGGTCGCGGGTGTGGGCGGGCGTGTGTGCGTGCGTCCGAGTCCGGGCCCCTGTCGTCGCGGGGACGGTCTCCGTGTGGGCGGCGACCAGGACCAGGGAGCGCTCTTCGGGCTTCTCGGCCTCGTGCGAGTGGTCGTGACTGTGCCCGTGCCCGTGCTGGTGAGCGCGGGTGCGCAGGGCCCGGCGCAGGAGGGTGACGCCCGCCGCGGTCACCAGCACCCCGCTCGCGATGCCCAGCCAGGCGATCACCGAGGGGGCCGCCGCCGAGCCGGCCGTGACGAGCAGGCCCAGCGCGACCACGCCCAGGGTGTGGGTGACGGTCACGGAGGCGGCCAGCGGGAGGACGTCCTTCATCCGGGCCTTGCCACCGCGAGCCGCCGCCACCGCGGCCATCAGGGTCTTGCCGTGCCCCGGCGCCAGCGCGTGCATCGCGCCCAGGACGACCGCGATGAGCAGGGCGAGCGCCGCGAAGCCGACGGTGAGGTCGTGCCGGGCGACCAGGGAGTCCAGGGCGCGGGTCCAGCGGTCGGCGCCGCGAGGCAGCACGGAGGCGGCGGGGGCGTCCGACTGCTCTTCGGTGAGGGCGGGACCGCCGGACCGCACGCGCAGCGAGGCGGTCACGGTGTCGGCGGGGGAGGAGAGCAACTCCTGCGGGTAGGTGGTCAGTTCGTCCGAGACCGACTTCGAGGGCACGTCCGACTTCGTGAGCGTCGTCCGGTCGCCGCGCGCGGTGATCTCGCGCCAGCCGGGGCCGGAGTCGGTGCCCGCGCTGCGGAAACCGAGGGCGACGGTGGCGTCCTCGGGCAGCGGGGCGGTCAGCCGGCACTCTACGCGGAGAGTGTCGAGCCCGGCCTGACCGGGACGCACCCGCGCGTGGCTGGTCCGCACGGTCAGGGCGACCCTACGGCCGTCGACGGTGACCTTGCCGCCCTCCGCCGCCTTTTGGCAGCGCTGAGCGGCCCACTCGGTCATGCCGAGGTTCTCGATGTCCGGCTTGGCCTGGGTGGCCGGGATCTCGGCGAGGTCCTCGACGTGGTCGACGCGGAGTGCGCCGGGGCCGGCGACGAGACCGTCGTACCGATTGACGGTGAAGTTGCCGAGGGGGTGGGCGCTCGCGCTGCTGGAAGGGAGCAGCACGAGCGCGCAAGCCGCCGTCAGGACGGCCGTGACGGACGCGAACAGACGGCGGGGCTTCACTTGGACGCCTCCTTGAGAGCCTTACGGGCCTCGCGGGCGCCGAGGGGGGAGAAACCGGGGTTGAGTTCCAGGGCGGAGCCGAGACGGCTCCTGCCTTCCTTCCGGTCGCCCGCGGCGAGTTCGATGATCCCGCGGTGGTAGAGGAAGGAGGCGTTGCGGTAGCCGGTGGCGGTGGCCCGCCGGGCGTACGGCAGGGCCTCCTTGTCGCGCCCGTTCACGTGCAGGGCCCAGGCGAGGGCGTCCGCGGTGTGCACGGTGTGCCGGCGGGCCCACTCGGCGCGGGCGGCGCGCAGGGCGGCGGCCTTGTCGCCGTGGTCGGCGGCGGCCATCGCGGTGTCGAGGTCGGCGTTGACGCCGTTGGCACGGGCGAGGGCCGTCCAGGCGTCCACGAGCGCGTACTGGTCCTTGGCCTTCGCCTCGTCGCCGTCGGCGCCCCGGTCCTCGTACAGCTCTCCGAGCGCGACGAGCGGTCCGGGCAGCGGATATCGGGCTACGACGGCCTCCATGCCCTTGATCGCGGCGGCGCGGTCCCCGCTCGCGGCCTGGGCACGGGCCCGGCCCTCCAGAGCGGGAAGGTAGGCGTCGTCGGCGGCCAGGGCGCGGGCGTAGTCGGTCAGGGCCGTGTCGTAGTCGCCCTGGTTCCAGGCGAGCTGGCCCAGCGCGCTGGCCACGTAGGCGATGTCTCCCGGAGTGGTCGCGGTGGACAGGGCCCGCTCGAGGACCGTGCGGGCGGTACGGACGTCGCCGCGGAGCTCGTGGACGTACGCGTAGCGGGTGAACACCGGGATGCCGGGCCGTCGTTCGTCCGCGAGGTCGGCGGCCTTCGACGCCTCGTCGTAGCGGCCGAGTTCGACGAGGGCGTCGATGCGGGAGGACAGGGCGCGCTCGCTGTAGGGGTTCTCCTTCAGCACCCGGTCGGCGTAGGCCAGGGCGTCCTTGAAGTCGTGCCGGGCGGCGGCGAGTGCGGCGAGGCCGGCGAGCCCCTGCTCGTTGTCGGCCTTCAGCTCCAGCGACTTCCTGAGCGCCTGCTGGGCCTGCGGATACCGCGAGGGATCACCCTTGGTCCGCGCCTGCTCGACGTAGGCGAGTCCGAGGGTGGCCCAGCTGCCGAAGTCCCGTGGCTGGCTGCGGAGATGGGACTGCAGTGCCTTGATGCCCGCGTCGAGGTCTCCGCCGGCCATGAGCCCGGGGGAGAGCGCCGCGGACGTACTGGCGACGGTGGTGGTCCCGCCGTCCCGCAGCGCCCCGAAGACGATCGACCCACCGGTCAGCGCGACGGCCAACAGAGCCGCACACCCGGCGAGTTGAGCGGCCCGCCAGCGCCGCCCGGCTTCCGAGACCCGCCGCACGGCGGCGACCTTCTCCTCGGCGGCCTGAGCAGAGGGCTCCACGGTCTCCGGCGATCCGTTGTGCTCGTTCTCGGGTGCGCTGTCGGTCGTAGACCCGGACATGCCCTCTCCTGATCGGCTCGTGATCGTGTGGTGCGGCGCGGCCTGCACCGTGGGGGATGAGTACGTGCAGGCCGCGCCAGTAAAAGGGAGTGGAGGCTTCAGGCAGGCCTAGTAGGCCCGCCGCCGCATCCGGCGCCACCACATCAGCGCGGCCCCGATGAGCACGATCCCGGCAGCACCCGCGCCCGCGGACCCGGCGATCAGGGACATGTTGTCGCCGGAACCGGAGGCACCCGCCGGGGACAGCGCGTCCCCGAGCTGGTTGCGGACGTCGTTGCCCGAGGTCGTCCCCTTGGCGAGCGGCCCCCGGGACCCCTCGGTCGGCAGCGCCACGTACGGGAACGACTTCTCGAAGTCCTTGTCGTTCTTGTCGACGGCGTCACCGAGGTCGTTCTTGGACCCGACCAGCTCACCCTCGACGACCTGGAGCGACGCGTCGATCACGTCGTCCGTCAGCCGCCGTCCGTTCGGGAATCCGGCGTTGTCGCCATCAAGCACACCGAGCCGCTTCGGAGAATCGGTGGGCTTGATGGACGTGTTGAGGCGCAGTTCCTCCGCGGGGCGCACGTAGGGCGGCTGGTTCAGCCCCTTCACACCCTTGAGGAACACGTCCACGAGATCGTTGCGAGGCTCCTTCGGGGCGGGGATCTTGTAGATCGCCTCGATGAGCTTCGGCAGTTCGGGGTTGGTCACGTTCGTGAGGAACTGGGCGTCGTCCCACGGCGCGGACGCGTTGAACTTGTCCTTGTCCTTCAGCGGGTTGACGACCTCGTTGACGAGCGGGTTGCCCAGACGCGAGACCTGGGAGTAGTACCCCTGCGCGTTCTTGCGCTGGGTCGTCGACCAGATGCCCACGACCGGCTGGTGCGAGGACTCGGTGATCATGTCCGTCGGGACCTGCAGGGCGATCGAGTTGACGTTGTAGCCCTTGAGGGTGTCGTTGCCGACCTCGGTGAGGTTCCCGCCGTACAGCAGGTCGAAGACGCGCAGGTCGGCGAAGAACGGGTCGTCGGCCTGGCCGGCGAACGACGTCGAGTCGTTGGGGAGCTTGTAGACCGCCTGGTCGCGCAGCTTCTCGTAGTTCGGCATGGAGGCCTTGCCGACGTTCGACGGCGCCACCGGGATGTCGTCGGCGAGCTTCGTCTTGTACTTGACCTTCTGGTTCTTCAGCTGGAACAGCTCGATGTCGTACGTCTGCGTGACGTTCAGGTCGGGGTCGTCGAGGCTCTCGACCGCGCCCGTGTTGTACAGGAACGACTTCTTGTTCTTGACGTGCGTCTTGAACGTGAAGCGGTACAGCAGATCGCCCTGACCGTCACCGTTGTTGTCGATGTGGAGGTCGTACTGCGCGTCCTCGGCGAACTGGTAGAAGTTCGGGCCGCCGCCGGGCTCCTCGAAGGGGATCCAGTTGGCGACGATCGTCGTCGAGTCGGGCTTGTCGGGGCTGACGAACGCGTACAAGTCCGTGTTGTCGTGCTGGGGGTCGCCCGAGATCAGCGGGGCCTCCCGGTGGCTGGAGGCGGAGGCCGCCCCAGGTTCCAGCGTGGCCACACCGGCGGCTGCGAGCCCTCCGGCGGCCAGCGCACCACATACGAGGGTCGCGAGACTCCTGCGTCCCGAGCCGCTCCTGGAGATAGGTGTCATGCCGTCCGTCCTCAGTCCAACTTGCCTGACGCCCGGTGATTCGGAGCGGTGGGCGGGCCGGATTGGTCGAATCTCAAAACTTCTTTTCTGCTGCTCGACCCGCGTTTTCGGTCTTCTGATCCGTAACCCCATACGGAGGTGTGTTCGTTGCGAGTACCTCGTGGGACGGGACGGCCCAGGTGCGGCTTTGTGGGAGGGGGCGGCGAGTTGGAAGCGGACGAGCTTCTGATGCTCGTGGCGGGCGGGGACCAGAGGGCATTCGAGGAGCTCTACGGGCTCGTGGCCGGGCCGGTGTTCGGGCTGGTACGACGTGTGGTGCGTGATCCCGCCCAGTCGGAGGAGGTGTCGCAAGAGGTGCTGCTCGAACTCTGGCGGTCCGCCGCACGCTTCGACCCGCGCCGGGGCAGCGCGCTGTCCTGGGTCCTCACCCTCGCGCACCGCCGGGCCGTCGACCGGGTGCGCAGCGCCCGGGCCGCCGGTGAGCGCGAGCAGCGCGAGGCACTCCGGGCCCACCACCCCGCCTTCGACCAGGTGACCGAGGAGGTCGAGGCGGGCCTCGAACGCGAGTGGGTGCGCCGGTGCCTGGAGCGTCTGACCGAACTTCAGCGCCAGTCCGTCACCCTCGCCTACTACGACGGCTACACGTACCGTGAAGTGGCCGAGCGGCTGTCTCTGCCGCTGGGAACGGTGAAGACGCGGATGCGTGACGGACTGACCCGCTTGCGGGAGTGCCTGGGAGGTGTGGCATGAGCCTCTTCCGCCGGGAAGATCTTCACTCCCTCGCGGCCCCGTACGCCCTCGACGCGCTGGAGCCCGCCGAGCGGGCCCGCTTCGAGAGGCACCTCAAGGACTGCGACAGCTGTGCGGCGGAAGTGCGTGCGCTGTCCGAGGACGCGGTACGGCTCGCCTGGTCGGCCGCCGCTCCGCCGCCGATCGCGATGCGCGACCGGGTGCTGTCCGCCGTCCGCACCATCCCGCAGGAGCCCGCCGTACGGCCGGAGCCGGCCCGAGCACGGCCGGAGCCGGTACGGGCGCGCAAGTCGCAGCTGCCGCCTCACGTCTGGGGGGCCCAGCCGCCGCCCAGGCAGCGTCAGAGGCGTCCCCTGTTCGTACCGTTCGCGACGGCCACCGCGGCCGCGGCTCTCGTCGTCGCCTCGCTGTTCGCCGTCCAGGCCAACCGGACACAGGACGAACTGGACGCGCAGAAGGCCCAGGCCAGTGAGATCGCCCACGTTCTCCAAGCCGCGGACGCACGGGCCACCCGGGGGCAGGACGCGCAGGGCCGAACCATCGGAGTGATCGCTTCCGCATCTGAGGGGCGCGCGGTCGTCACCCTGAGCGGGTACAGCCCGCCCCCGAGCGGCCGCGTGCGCCAGCTGTGGCTCATGCGCCCCAACGAGCAACCGCGCTCCCTGGGGCTCTTCGCCACCGACACGCCCTTGGTCGCGACCGGACTCGACAAGTCCGCGACATCACTCGCTGTGACCGTCGAGCCCGATGGCGGCTCTCTGCAGCCCACTACCCAGCCAGTTGTCCAACTCGCCCTGAAATCGGTCGGATTCGGAGAGTAATCATGGAGGGGTCGTCAACACCCTTACGGGGAAGGTGAATCCTGTGACGCCGATACACGTGTGCCCCGAGGGGGCGATAGGGTTACCCTGCCCGGGCCGGGTGGACTCGTACGGGTGGGGAGTGACATGGAACAGATAACAGTGCGCAGGGCGAGGGTCCCTGCGATCACCTGCGGGAGCAGCGCGACCAGTTCGCGCCTCGACCGCCATCTCTCGGTGCTGTCGGGACCTGCCGTCCCGCAGCGCGAGGCGGCTGAGGCGACGTCACTGATGCGCGAGCTGACCGCGCGTGACACCGCCAAGCAGGAGCGCAGCGACAGGGGTGCGCGGGTACGCCGCGTCTCGCTGTTCGCGCCTCTGCGCCGACTGCGCCGTTCGCTGTTCGGCGGGCGCTGAGCCGTACGGCTCGCCGGGCCCCCTGGGCTCGGACGTCCCGACCCGCGCTCGGCCGGTCCCACCACCCCGGCGTCGTGCTGCCCTCCCGTCCGTCATCCCCACGGCATGCAGCACGATCCAGGTGAGTCGGTCGAGCGCGGGGTACGTCCCCACCTCAGTCCACAAGCACTCCAGACTTGTCATGCACTCCGAGGTCGGCCCGGGCCCCGGCAGGGCCCGAACTTCCCTCCGGCAAGAGGCGTTCAGCCCTCGCCGTGTGCGTACCGCCGTACGGCGAGCGGCGCGAAGACCGCGAGCAGGACCGCACACCACATCAGTGACCCGGCGATCGGATGGGCCACCGGCCAGGCGGCCCCCTCCGGCACCGGGGCGTTGCCGAACAGGTCCCGCAGGGCCGTGGTCACCGCGCTGATCGGGTTCCACTCGGCGAGGGTGCGCAGCCAGCCGGGCAGCCCCTCGGTCGGGATGTACGCGTTGGACAGCAGCGGCAGGATGAACGTCGCACCGCCCAGTTGACCGGCGGCCTCCTCGTTGCGGGTGAGCAGGCCGAGGAAGATGCCGATCCAGGTGGTGGCGAACCGGAACAGCAGCAACAGCCCCATGGCGCCCACCGCCTGCAGTGCGGACCTCTCGACGCGCCAGCCCACCGCGAGTCCCACCAGCAGGAACGGCACCATGCCGACGGCGGTGACCACCACGTCCGCGACCGACTGCCCCAGCGGCACGGCCGCCCTGCTGATCGGCAGGGTGCGCAACCGGTCCGTCACGCCCCGGTGGACGTCCTGGGCCGCCTGGAACATCCCGGTCATGATCCCGTTCGCCGCCGTCGCCACCAGCAGGCCCGGCACCAGGAAGGACCGGTACGCCTCGCCCGGCATCGCCAGCGCGCTGCCGAAGACGTAGCCGAAGAACAGCAGCATGGTGATCGGCATGGTCTGGGTCAGGATCAGCAGCCCCGGGGTGTTCCGGATCCGCTGCAGCTGACGGCCCAGCATCGCGGTGCCGTCGTGGGCCAACGTGCTCATGCCGCAACCTCCTTGGTGAGTCGCAGGAAGACGTCGTCGAGGGTCGGCGGCCGGATGCTCGCGTCGAGCAACGGCACCCCCGCCGCGTCCAGTTCACGCACCAGCCGGGGCAGCGTGAGCGTGGTGTCCCGGGTGACCGCGCCGACCGAGTTCCGGACGTGGTCGAACGACGGTTCCCCGCCGGTGAGTTGGTCCAGCACGCCGGCCGCCTTCGCCAGGACGTCCGCGTCCGCGACGACGATCTCGACGTGCGCCCCGATCAACGCCTTGAGCTGGGACGGCGAACCCGTGTGCGCGACCCGCCCCTTGTCCACCAGGGCGATGTCATGGGCGAGTTGGTCGGCCTCCTCCAGGTACTGCGTGGTCAGCAGCACGGTGGTGCCGTCCGCCGTGAGGTCGCGCACGGCGTCCCAGATGAGATTGCGGCTGGCCGGGTCGAGGCCGGTCGTCGGCTCGTCGAGGAACAGGATCTCGGGGCGGCGGATCAGGCTCGCCGCCAGGTCCAGGCGGCGGCGCATACCCCCCGAGTAGGTGGACGCGGCCCGGTCGGCGGACTCGGCCAGCCCGAAGCGGTCGAGCAGGTCGGCGGCCCGCTCGGCCGGCCCCCGCACCCGGTGCAGCCGGGCGAACAGCCTGAGGTTCTGCCGCCCGGTGAGGTCCCCGTCGACCGAGGCGTACTGCCCGGTGACGGCGATGGCGCGCCGTACGGCCTCCGGTTCCCGGACGAGATCGTGTCCGGCGACCCGTGCGGAGCCGGCGTCCGGCCGCAGCAGCGTGGTCAGCAGCCGTACGGCCGTGGTTTTGCCCGCGCCGTTGCTGCCGAGGATGCCGCAGACCGCGCCCGGAGCGACCGCGAGATCGAGACCGCGCAGGGCATGGACCTCCCCGAACCGCTTTTCCAGACCTTCACTAAGTACAGCGTACGTAGAAGTCATGGCCTGACCATAGCGCACTACGTACGCTGTACGTAACTAGGATGGTGGCCGAGGTGATGATCGATGGCGGGCCGAGCGGCCGTACCCGAAGTGATCTGGGCACGTCCCGAGCGGACGGGGCGTGGGCCCAAACCCGCGTTCACCAGGGCGGACATCGCTGCCGCGGCGGTGCGGCTCGCGGATGCCGGGGGTCTGGACGCGGTGTCCATGCGGCATGTCGCGGCCGAACTGGGCTGCGGGACGATGTCCCTGTACAACTACGTCCCCCGTAAGGAGGACCTGTACGAGCTGATGGTGGACGCGGTCAGCGGGGAGCACGAGCTGTTCGAGCCGACCGGCGACTGGCGGGCCGACATGCTCCGCAACGCGCGCCAGACCAAGGCGCTCATGCACCGGCACGCCTGGATGGTGCGGCTGATGTCAGGGGTGTACGGCTTCAGCCCCAACGCCCTGCGTTACCTGGAGCACTGCCTCGCCTGTCTCGACCCGCTGGACGCCCCCAGCGGCACGAAGATCGAGCTGGTCGCGATGCTCAACGGGTGCGTGACGACGTACGTCTCGAACGAGCTGTCCACGGCGGAGCGGGTGCGGTCGCTGCCGTGGTCGCAGGAGCAGGAGAACGCGGTGCGGATCGCGTATCTCGGCAGTCAGGTGGCGTCGGGGGCGTATCCGCGGCTGGCGGCCTCGTTCATGGAGGACGCGGGGCCGATCGATCTGGACGCGGTGTTCGAGCGGATGCTGGAGCGGGTCCTGGACGGCTTCGAGCCCAGAAGCTAGAGCAGGGCGAGCTGCCCCTCCGGCCCCTCCTCGTGCCCGTCCAGGACCGAGGCCGGCCTGCGTGACGAGTCCGGGACGGGCAGGACCCCCGCCTGGCGCAGCTCGCTCGCCGTGATCCGGGGCGTCGACTCGTCCTGGAGGGGCTGGAGATCCGCCAGCAGGGCCAGCACGGTGATCAGTTCGAGGAGCTCCGAGGTCCACGGCTGCGGCCATGTCGCGGGCCGGATCGCGGACAACGTGCCCGGCTCCGGTTCCGTGACGCGGGCCGTGAACCACTGCTCCAGGACCCGCACTCCGCCGGCCTCGAAGTCCCAGGCCTTCGGCGGTACGGGGGAGATGCGGCCCTCGTCCAGCAGCAGGGCCTCCTCGTCGCGGTCGTAGTCCAGGGTCAGGGGACGGGACGGCAGGGGTGCGCGGACGTAGGGGCGGCGGCCTCCGGGCAGCTTGGGGCGGTCGCCGTCGCGGCGCATCAGCCAGAGGACGCGGTGGCCCGACTCGACGCCGCGGGACCACAGTTCGGGGTCGTCGGTGAGCGGGACGGTGAGGTCCGGGCGGATCGCCGCCAGGATCCAGGCGAGGGCGTCCAGGGGTTCCACCGTGGTCCCGAGGCGCGTCCGCAGGTGCTTCAGGAGCCCCGGGGCCAGGTTCGGCTCCGTGCCGCCCGGGCGGCGGTACAGGGGGCGTACCCGGCCGGGGCGGAGCAGGGGGAGGAGGGAGGTGGCCAGGAGCTGGGGGCCGTGGCTGTCCGTGGGTGTCTCCACCACGAACACCTGGTGCTCGTCCGCCACCCGCCAGAGCTCGGGCCGGGCCGCGTCGATCAGCCGGTGGTCCGGGATCAGCCACTGCTCGTCGAAGGGCGCGCGCAGGACCCGTACCGGCTCCGGGCAGGGGCCGGTGGCGCGCGCGAGCCTCTCGGTGCCGCCCGTCCGCCCCGGCAGCTGCCCGACCGCCGAGCGCAGGGTGCGGGAGCGGGTGGGCTCGAACAGGGCTTCCCGGTCGGGTCCCTCGGCCTTCAGCAGGGCGTCCCAGCGGGCTTTCAGGGAGGCGGCGTCGGGGCCCGTCGGCCACCCCCGGCCGAGCCGCGGCGGTGCGACGGACCACGGCATGAGGTCCGCCAGCGCCGGAGCGTCGTCGTGCGTCACGCTGGGCATCGTACGACCTTCCGCCGACAGGCAGTCGGGGCCGGTGAGCTCATGTGGCGTCCAGGGTCACCGTGAAGGAGAAGCGGTCGCCCCGGTAGTGGATCACCGCCACGTCCAGCACCCGGCCGTCCGTGTCGTAGGTGACCCCCGTGTAGTGCAGGATCGGGCTGAGCAACGGGACTTGGAGCAGCCGGGCGGTCTCCGGGTCCGCGAGACGCGCCTCCACGGTGTCCGTGATGCGGCCGATGTCCGCCCCGACGACGTCCCGCAGCACCTTGGTCATCGGCCATCGCGCCAGATCCGACGGGTCGATGCGCGCGGCCAGTCCGGGGCGGACGTAGTTGCGGGCGTGGTTGGTCGGCTCGCCTGTCTTCTCGTCGCTGCGCAGTCGGTGGTACGCGGCCACCTCGTCCAATTCCGGGAAGTGCTCGGCCAGTTCGGGCGGCACGGGCGACTTGCCGTGCTCCAGCAGCTCGGTCGTCATGCCGGACTGCTGGGCCACGATCGCGTCCACCGAGCCGAGCAGCCGGACGGGGGTGCCCCGGCGGGCGTCCGGCTCGATGAAGGTGCCCCGGCGGCGGTGGCGGGAGATCAGCCCCTCGTCCTCCAGCTCCTTCAGCGCCTGCCGCATGGTCAGCACGCTCACGCCGTAGTGGCCGGCCAGCTGTTCCTCGGTGGGCAGGCGGAGCGGGTCCTGGGGTGAGCGGCCGAGTATCGAGGCACGCAGGGACTGCGACACCTGGTACCAGAGCGGCAGCTTGCGGTTCAGGACGATCGAGTCCGGGGCGAAGGAGGTCACGGGCTATCCGTACCTTCCGCGGATCGGTCAGTGCAACGGGCGGAAGTGACGTTCGAGGCCGCGCCACACGTCGTCGTAGTGCGGCTGGAGGTGGTCCGCCCGGGCCGCGTGCGCGGTGAGCGTCACCGGCCAGCGCGTCTCGAACATGAACGCGAGCCCGTCGTCGACCTTCTGCGGCTTCAGCTCGGCCGCGCTCGCCCGGTCGAACGTCTCCCGGTCCGGCCCGTGCGCCGACATCATGTTGTGCAGGGAGCCGCCGCCGGGCACGAAGCCCCCTTCGCCGGAGGCCTTCGCGTCGTAGGCGCCCTGGATCAGTCCCATGTACTCGCTCATCACGTTCCGGTGGAAGTACGGCGGCCGGAAGGTGTCCTCGCCGACCAGCCAGCGCGGTGCGAACACGACGAAGTCGACGCCGGCCAGCCCGGGGGTGTCCGACGGGGACGTCAGCACGGTGAAGATCGACGGGTCGGGATGGTCGTAGGAGATGCTGCCGATGACGTTGAAGCGGCGCAGGTCGTAGACGTACGGCACATGGTTGCCGTGCCAGGCGACCACGTCGAGCGGGGAGTGGTCGTAGGTCGCGGTCCAGAGGTTGCCGCAGAACTTGTTGACCACCTCCACCGGCCCCTCGACGTCCTCGTAGGCGGCGACGGGAGCCCGGAAGTCGCGGGGGTTGGCGAGGCCGTTGGCGCCGATCGGGCCGAGGTCAGGGAGTTGGAAGGGGGCACCGTAGTTCTCGCACACATAACCGCGCGCGGACTCGTCCAGCAGCTCCACACGGAAGCGCACCCCACGAGGGATCAGCGCCACCTGGCCCGGCTCCACATGAAGCAGCCCGAACTCCGTGCGCAGCAACAGCCCGCCGCGCTCCGGGACGATCAGCAGTTCGCCGTCGGCGTCGCTGAAGACGCGGTCCATGGAATCGGTGGCGTGGTAGAGGTGCACGGCCATACCGGTGCGCTGGGTGACGTCGCCGTTGCCGCCGAGGGTCCACAGGCCGGCGAGGAAGTCGGTGCCCTCGGTGGGCTCCGGCAGGGGGTTCCAGCGCAGCCGGTTCGGGTCCGGGACCGACTCGGTGAAGGGGGCCGTACGGATCCGGCCGTTGTGGGTGTGGGTGAACGCCGGGTGCGCGGCGGAGGGGCGGATCCGGTACAGCCAGGAGCGGCGGTTGTGGGCGCGGGGCTCGGTGAACGCCGTACCGCTGAGCTGCTCCGCGTACAGGCCGAGGGGGGCGCGCTGCGGGGCGTTGCGGCCCTCGGGCAGGGCGCCCGGGACAGCCTCCGAGGCGTGCTCGTTGCCGAATCCGGAGAGATGGGCCAAGCCCTCGGCGGCCTTGCGTGCGCCGCCGCGCGTGATCGCTGTGTCCCCGCTCATGATCGCTCCCTTGCGGTCTGATTCCTATGGAACACCGTAGGATTGCGGTTTCGTCGGCGCAAGAGGCCGTTCCCTGGAACCGATTTCCCCGCCGTGACCTCCTCAGGGAGGAGAGCGAGAACCAGACCCCAGGGGGATTCGCGGTGTCGGACCTGTGTTCTACGCTCCCGGGCATGTCGTGGATGCGGGGACTCATTGCCCTGCTCGCGGTCTGTGTCGTGCTGGTGACCGGATCCGTGAGCTGTGGCGCCAGTGGGGCGCAGGAGCGTAAGGACGGACAGTCGGTCTCACCGGTGGGCAAGGTCCTCGACGACACCGATGAGGAGGGGCGGCACTACCGCGAAGTGGACAAGGACAACGCCCCCGACGTGGGCATACAGGTGCAGCCGAACTCCGACGACAGCTGGTCGGTGCGCCTGACCATCGAGAACTTCACCTTCTCGCCCGCCGGGACGAAGGCGAAGGCGGTCTCCGGCCGCGGCGTCGCCGTCGTCTTCGTGGACGACCGTCCCGTCACCACCCTCCGCGCCCCGTCCTGCCGCCTCGCGGCCGCGTACGTCCCCCAGGGCACCCACAAGGTCACCGCCCGGCTGTACGCCGACGACGGCACCGTGTGGGCCGTGGACGGCGACCCGGTGGAGAGCACGGCGGACGTCACGGCCTCGGAACCACAGCCGGCGGGGAGCGGCGGCGGTGCCGCGAAGCCGGGCTCCCTGGAACCGCAGGACGGCTCTACGTCCTCGCGGGTCACCACGGGGGCGGGCGGCGAACTCCCGGACGCGCGGGTCGCGGGCGCGGGAGCCGGCGAGGCGTGGACCCTCCGGGCGGCGACGGACACGGGGGGCGGGGTCTCGGTTCTGCAGGCCGGTACGCGCGCGGGTGGCGGGGTGTCGGTGCTGTGGGCCGGTGCGGGCTCGGGTGGCGGTGCCGGTGTGAGCTCGGGTGGCGGTGTTACGGAACTGCGGGTCGGTGCCGGTGTGAGCGACGGTGTCTCGGAGGCGCGGGTCGCGACGAGTGTCGGCGGTGGCCGATGAGTGCCGCAGGCCCCCGGCTCCGTACCAGGTGGCAGGGTTCACCTGACCACGGCGGAAAGGCATCATGAAGCCCGTGCCCCAAGCGACCTCGCTTCGCCGCGCCCCCGTGCAGCGGCGCAGCGCCGAACGGCTGACCAGAATCCTCGACGCCTGTGCCGACCTGCTCGACGAGGTCGGATACGACGCCCTGAGCACGCGTGCCGTCGCCCAGCGCGCCGGCGTGCCCATCGGCTCCGTCTACCGCTTCTTCGGCAACAAGCGGCAGATGGCCGACGCGCTGGCCCAGCGCAACCTGGAGCGTTTCGCAGAGGGCGTCACCCACCGCCTCAAGGAGTCGGGCGAGGAAGGAGGCTGGCGTACGGCGATGGACGTCGTCCTCGACGAGTACCTCGCCATGAAACGCACCGCCCCCGGCTTCTCCCTCGTCGACTTCGGCAACCAGATCCCCGTCGGCGCCCGCCACGCGGAACCCAACCACCGGGTCGCCGACCGCCTCACCGACCTCCTCTCCGGCTACCTCGCCCGGGAACCGGACGACGACCTGCGCCGCGCCTTCCTCGTCGCCGTGGAGACCGCCGACACCCTGGTCCATCTGGCCTTCCGGATGGCCCCGGAGGGCGACGAGCGGATCATCCAGGAGGCCCGGGAGATGCTGCGCGCCTATCTGGCGAGGGTTCTGGACTGACCGTCCACAACCCCTCCCCTCCATCCATACCGGTCGGTATGCTCACCCCGACAGGCACCGCTGCCCCGGGAGGACCCGTGTCCCGCACCGCTCTGCGTATCTGCCCCCTGTGCGAGGCCACCTGTGGTCTGACGCTCACTGTCGAGGGGACCCGGGTCACCGGCGCCCGCGGCGACCGTGACGACGTGTTCAGCAAGGGGTTCATCTGCCCGAAGGGGGCGTCCTTCGGGGCCGTCGACGCGGACCCGGACCGGCTGCGCACGCCCCTTGTACGACGGGACGGGGAGCTGCGCGAGGCCACCTGGCAGGAGGCCTTCGACGCGGTCGCCGCCGGAATCCGGGGCGCCGTCGACCGGTACGGGGCGAAATCCGTCGGGGTCGTCCTCGGCAACCCCAACGTGCACACCATGGCCGGTGCCCTCTACCCGCCGGTGCTGCTCGCCGGGCTCGGCACCCGGAGCGTCTTCACCGCGTCCACGGTCGACCAGATGCCCAAGCACGTCTCCAGCGGGCTGCTGTACGGCGACGCCAACGCCATCCCCGTGCCCGACCTCGACCACACCGACCATCTGCTGCTGATCGGCGCCAATCCCCTGGAGTCCAACGGGAGTCTGTGCACCGCCCCCGACTTCCCCGGCAAGCTCAAGGCGCTCAAGGCCCGCGGCGGCACCCTCACCGTCCTCGACCCCCGCCGCACCCGCACGGCAAAGCTCGCCGACCGGCACATCGCCATCCGGCCCGGCGCGGACGCGTTGCTCCTCGCCGCCATGGCGCACGTGCTCTTCGAGGAAGACCTCGTGGACACGGGGGAGTTGACCTCGCACCTCCAGGGGCTCGACGAACTACGGGAAGCCGTACAGGACTTCACCCCCGAAGCCGTCGCCGACGCCTGTGACGTGGACGCCGGCGTGACGCGTGCCCTCGCCCGCGAACTGGCCGCAGCGCCAACGGCCGCCGTATACGGCCGTATCGGCAGCTGCACCGTCCCGCACGGCACCCTGGCCAGCTGGCTCGTCGACGTGCTCAACATCCTCACCGGCAACCTCGACCGGCCAGGCGGCGCGCTCTTCCCGCAGGCGGCCACCGACCGGACGCCCCGGCCCGCGGGGCCCAGCCACGGATTCGCGCTCGGCCGCTGGCACTCCCGGGTGAGCCGACACCCGGAGGCCAAGGGCGAGTTGCCGCTCTCCGCGCTCGCCGAGGAGATCGACACCGCGACCGCGGAGGGCGAGCCGGTCCGCGCGCTGATCGCCGTCGCCGCCAACCCCGTGCTGTCCGCCCCCGACGGCGACCGGCTCGACAAGGCCCTCGGCTCGCTCGACTTCATGGTCAGCGTGGACCCGTACCTGAACGAGACCTCGCGCCACGCCCACGTCGTGCTGCCGCCGCCCCCGCCCTCCCAGAGCCCGCACCACGACTTCGCCTTCAACACCCTCGCCGTGCGCAACCAGGTCCGCTACACCCGCCCCGCCGTCCCGCTGGAGCCCGGCCGGATGGCGGAGACGGAGATCCTCGCCCGGCTGACCCTGGCCGCGACCGGCATGCACGGCGCCGACCCGTCCGCCGTGGACGACCTGGTCATCGGTCAGACCCTCGGCAAGGCCGTCAAGGACGCCCACTCGCCCGTGCACGGCCGCGAGCCGGGCGAACTCACCGCCGCACTCGTCGGCGACACCGGCCCCGAGCGGCGGCTCGACATGATGCTGCGCCTGGGCCCCTACGGCGACGGTTTCGGCGTACGACCGGACGGGCTGAGCCTCACCAAGCTGCTCGCGCATCCGCACGGCATCGACCTCGGACCGCTGCGGTCCCGGCTGCCGCAGCCGCTGAAGACCAGGAGCGGCAAGGTCGAACTGCTGCCGCGGCCCCTCGCGGACGACCTGCCCAGGCTGCGCGAGGCCCTGCGGCACCGGGCCGACGGGCTCGTCCTCGTCGGCCGCCGGCACCTGCGCTCCAACAACAGCTGGATGCACAACGTCCCCGCCCTCACCGGCGGCACCAACCGCTGCACCCTGCACATCCACCCCGAGGACGCCGAGCGGCTCGGGTTGAAGGACGGTGCCGCGGTGCGGGTCAAGGGCGCCGGGGGAGAGGTGGTCACCGAGGCCGAGGTCACCGACGGGGTGCGTCCCGGCGTGGTCAGCCTGCCGCACGGCTGGGGTCACGACCGGCCCGGCACCCGGCTCAGCCACGCCCTCAAGGACCCCGGCGTCAACGTCAACCAGCTCCTCGACGGCAGCCTGCTCGACCCGCTCTCGGGCAACGCGGTCCTCAACGGCGTACCGGTAAAACTGGCCGCCGTAACGGCCCTGTGAGCAGCGCAAAGCTGTGACCAGCAGTTTTGCGCTTATTGCTCGCATGTCAACGTCTTGTTAACGCCGCTTGACGAGTCCTAACGTCATCGCACTGCCGACTCCGGTGGGAGTTCAAGGGCGAACGTTAGGTATCCACTCATGCTGACCATCCTCGGCTTCGCCATGATCGCGACCTTCCTGGTCCTGATCATGCTGAAGAAGATGTCGCCGATCGCGGCGCTCGTACTGATCCCGGCACTGTTCTGCGTCTTCGTCGGGAAGGGCGCCAAGCTCGGTGACTACGTCATCGACGGCGTCACCAGCCTCGCCCCCACCGCGGCGATGCTCATGTTCGCGATCGTCTACTTCGGCGTGATGATCGACGTCGGCCTCTTCGACCCGGTCGTCCGCGGAATCCTGAAGTTCGCGAAGGCCGACCCGATGCGGATCGTCGTCGGTACGGCGATCCTCGCCGCGATCGTCTCCCTCGACGGCGACGGCTCGACCACCTTCATGATCACCGTGTCGGCGATGTACCCGCTGTACAAGCGCCTGAAGATGAGCCTGGTCGTCATGACCGGTGTCGCCGCCATGGCCAACGGCGTGATGAACACCCTGCCCTGGGGCGGCCCGACGGCCCGCGCCGCCACCGCGCTGAAGCTCGACGCCAGCGACATCTTCGTCCCGATGATCCCGGCCCTGGCCGTCGGACTGCTGGGCGTCTTCGTCCTCTCGTACGTGCTCGGCAAGCGCGAGCGCAAGCGGCTGGGCGTGCTCACCCTGAGCGACGTCCTGGTCGAGGAGAAGGTCGAGGAGACCGAGACGGTCCTGGTCGGCGCCGGTTCCGGTGCCTCTGGTTCCGGTGCCTCCGCCACGGACAAGGTCACCGGCGGCTCCGGCTCCGGCACCGACGCCGAGGACGAGGACGAGGCCGGCGACGCGGAGCGCTTCCAGGTCCTCGACCCGAACCGGGCCACCCTGCGTCCCAAGCTCTACTGGTTCAACGCCCTGCTCACGCTCACCCTGCTCACCGCGATGATCATGGAGTGGCTGCCGATCCCGGTGCTGTTCCTGATCGGCGCCGCGCTCGCGCTCACCGTGAACTTCCCGCACATCCCGGACCAGAAGGCCCGCCTGGCCGCCCACGCCGACAACGTCCTCAACGTCTCCGGCATGGTCTTCGCCGCCGCCGTCTTCACCGGCGTCCTCCAGGGCACCGGCATGGTCGACCACATGGCCCGCTGGATGGTGGACGTCATCCCCGACGGCATGGGCCCGCACATGGCCCTCGTCACCGGCATCCTGAGCCTCCCGCTCACCTACTTCATGTCGAACGACGGTTTCTACTTCGGCGTCCTCCCGGTCCTCGCCGAGGCCGGCGCGGCGCACGGTGTCACCCCGCTGGAAATGGCCCGCGCCTCCCTCGTCGGCCAGCCGCTGCACATGTCGAGCCCGCTCGTCCCGGCCGTGTACGTCCTGGTCGGCATGGCCAAGGTGGAGTTCGGCGACCACACCAGGTTCGTGGTCAAGTGGGCGGCGCTCACCTGCCTGATCATCCTCGGGGCGGGCATCCTCTTCGGAATCATCTGACCTGCTTCCACGGAGGACTCGAACCATGGCGCCCGGTGGGAACCGCGGCTGGCTGCTCCGCCTCGTCATCGCCTTCAGCTTCGCGCAGGGGGCGGTGTCGATGGCCCGGCCCGCCGTCTCCTACCGGGCCCTCGCATTGGGCGCGGACGAGCGGGCGATCGGTGTCATCGCCGGTGTCTACGCGCTGCTCCCGCTGTTCGCGGCGGTCCCGCTGGGCCGCCGTACGGATCACGGGCGTTGTGCGCCGCTGCTGCCCGTCGGTGTGGTCCTGATCTCCGGCGGCTGCGCGCTCAGCGGCCTCGCCGACTCGCTCTGGACGATGGCGGTCTGGAGCGGGGTGATGGGCCTCGGCCACCTCAGCTTCGTCATCGGTGCCCAGTCACTCGTCGCCCGCCAGTCCGCCCCGCACGAACAGGACCGCAACTTCGGCCACTTCACCATCGGCGCCTCCCTCGGCCAGCTGATCGGCCCGATCGCGGCAGGCGCGCTGATCGGCGGCTCCGACATGGCGGGCACGAGTGCGCTGGCGCTGCTCGTCGCGGGCGCCGGGGCGGCGGTGGCGTGCACGTCGTTGTGGCGCATCGAGCACCGCGACACGGCGGCCAAGTCCCGTACCGGACAGGCCGACCGGGTTCCCGTCGGGCACATCCTGCGGTCCCGGGGTGTACCCGGGGGGATCTTCGTGAGCCTGTCCGTGCTGTCCGCCACGGACATCCTCACCGCGTACCTTCCGGTGGTCGGCGAACACCGGGGCATCGCCCCCTCGGTGATCGGCCTGCTGCTGAGCCTGCGCGCGGCCGCCACCATCGCCTGCCGCCTGGTGCTGACTCCTCTGCTACGGCTGCTGGGGCGCGCGTTGCTCCTGACCGTGACGTGTCTGCTGGCGGCCCTGCTGTGCGCGGGCATCGCGCTGCCGGTCCCGGTGTGGGCGCTGGCCGCCATGCTCGCCGTGCTCGGCTTCTGCCTCGGCGTCGGACAGCCGCTGTCCATGACGACGGTCGTCCAGGCCGCCCCCGACGGCGCCCGCTCCACCGCGCTCGCCCTGCGGCTGACCGGCAACCGTCTCGGCCAGGTCGCCGCACCGGCCACCGCGGGCCTGGTCGCGGGGGTCGCGGGCGCGGCGGCGCCGTTCGTGATGCTCGGGACGTTGCTGCTGGTCTCGGCGGGGGTGGCGCTGCGGTCGCCGGGGCCGCCCGAAAGGACCGGGCCGGACGCTGGAAAGCGGTCGAAACGCCCGGGATTGCGCCGCACGAGCGATATCTGACGGCGCGCCGGGCGTCGATGCGTCCGACCGTTGCGCGCATAAAGGAGAGTGCTGCCGAAAGAGCGATTTGTATGGAAATCGTCTGAATCGGAGGAGCGCGCATGCCCACCCTGACACTCCCACGTACCTTCCGCGTTCGCGCGGGCGCAACTGTCGTCCTCACCGCCCTCGCCGCGGCCGGCGCGTCGTGGGTGGCGGCGCCGACCGCGTCGGCCGCGGGCGAGAACGGCGACATCCGGATCCACCGCGTGGGCGTGCTTCCCGGCGCCTCGGACGATGATCCCAAGGTCTGCAAGTTCTACCTGGATGCCGTCAACTTCGACGGCCTCACCACCATCGCCTACACCATCACGCCACAGCCTCCGCTGCCCAGCGCCGCCACCGTCGCCGGCGCCGTCCAGCTCGCGGGGGGCGCCGGTCACACCGACCCGCTGGGGATGGCGGACGGGCAGTACAAGATCACCTGGATCGTGGCGGGCGCCCCCAAGGAGAAGGTGTTCCGCGTCCACTGTCACGACGGCAAGCGCGGCGGGGAGCACCGGCCGGGCGACCAGATCGAGGACCGGCAGAGCGACGGCGCGGGCTGGGGCAAGAACGACCCCAACGGCCCGAAGGGCGGTGTGCACGCGGGCGGCGGCGGTCTCGTCGACACCGCGGCCGCGTTCACGCCGGTGACCGCCGCGGGAGTCGTCGGCCTGGTGGCGGTCGGCGGTGTTGCGTACTTCCGGCTGAACCGCCGTCGGCCCAATGGCGCCGCGTAGGCGCAGACGCAGGCCCTGGTACCGGACCCGCGCCTACCGCCTCACCAGGACGGCCCTGTTCACGGTCGTCCTGGTGACGGTGGGGGTCCGGTGCACCGGTGACCACAAGTCGACCGCGCCGTACGGGCCCGGCGGCCAGGGCACCGTGGCGGCCGCCGGTCCGGACGCCGGGGTGGCCGATGGTTCGGAGACCGGGGTGGCCGATGGTTCGGAGACCGGGGTGGCCGATGGTCCGGAGACCGAGGTGGCCCGTGGGCCGGCCCCCTCCGCCCTCGCCACGCCCACCCGCACGCCCCCTCCCCGCACGCTGCCCAGGTCCCGGCCGACGGCCTTCCGCATCCCGTCCCTGGGTATCGACGCCCCCATCACGGGCCTCGGGCTCATCAAGGGACGGGAGTTGGCGACACCACCGGTGGACAAACCGAAACTCGTGGGCTGGTACCAGGGCGGCCCCACGCCCGGCGAGCCCGGCACGGCGATCGCCGTCGGCCACCGCGACACCAGGACCGGCCCCGCCGTCTTCGCCGCGCTCGCCCAGGTGAAGCCCGGCAGAGTGATCGAGGCGGGGCGCGCGGACGGCCGTACCGCCGTCTACACCGTGGACCGGGTGAAGGTCTTCGACAAGGAGGGCTTCCCCGACAAGGAGGTCTACGGTCCGGCCCGGCGCCCGGAGCTCCGCGTGATCACCTGCGGTGGACTCTTCAAGTGGCGGACGGGCTACACCAGCAACGTCGTCGTGTTCGCCCACCTCACCAAGATCCGTGAGCCGCGGCCACCGAAGAGCACGACGGCCCGCTGAATCCGGCCGTCCGTTTTCTCACTGGCTGGACTGGAGCGTCTGATACCGCCCAGTCCCTTCCCCCGACCGGGCGCATTCCGTTAACTTCCGTGACTCACAGCCCCGTACGACCCGCCCGGGGCCTCTCGACCGCGGAGCACCAGCGCCTGATTCAGCCCTCGGGGGCACCATCATGACACGCGCCATCTCCTTGCACGACGTGAGCAAGACCTACACGCGAGGAATCCGGGTGGTGGACCGGCTCTCGCTGGACATCGCGCCCGGCGAGTTCCTCGTCCTGCTCGGCCCCTCCGGCTGCGGAAAATCCACCGTGCTCAGGATGATCGCCGGTCTGGAGGAGATCACCGAGGGCGAGCTCCGACTCGACGGCGAGTACGGCAACGACCTGCTGCCCGCCGAGCGGCGGATGGCGATGGTGTTCCAGAACTTCGCCCTCTACCCCAACATGACCAGCCGGGGGAACATCGGCTTCCCGCTGCGCATCGAGGCCCCCAATGAGGATCCACGCGCACGCGTGGACGCCACCGCCCGCATGTTGGGCATCGAGGACCTCCTCGACCGCTACCCGGGCCAGCTCTCCGGCGGCGAACGCCAGCGGGTGGCGATGGGCCGGGCCATCTCCCGCCACCCCTCCGCCTTCCTGATGGACGAGCCGCTGTCCAACCTGGACGCCAAGCTCCGCAACCACCTGCGCGCCGAAATAGCCGGGCTCACGCGGGAGTTGGGCGTCACCACGGTCTACGTCACGCACGACCAGGCCGAGGCCATGTCGCTCGGCGACCGGGTCGCCGTGCTGCGCGTCGGAGTTCTCCAGCAGGTCGGCACCCCGCGCTCGGTGTACGCGCTGCCGCGCAACGTCTTCGTCGCCGCCTTCATCGGGACCCCGCGCATCAACCTCCTGCGCGGCCTGGTCCGGGCTCCGCTGGACGGCGCGATGACCATCAGCCTCGGCAAGCAGTACCTGCGGCTGCCCGAACCCCTCTCCCTGGACCACCAGTTGCTCCGCGTCCAGCAGGGCCGCGAGGTGATCGTGGGCCTGCGGTCGGAGGCGATCCGCATCGCCAAACGGACCTCCGCGCGTCCGGGCGAGATGCCGATCACCGGCCTGGTGGAGCACGTGGAGTTCCAGGGCCACGAGGTCCTCGTCCACTTCAACACCGGCTCCCGCCCGGCTCTCGTCCCCGACCTGGAGGCCCCGCGGCCCGCTCCACGGCCGACCCGGCGGCGCCGCCGCGACGGCACGGTGCTGGAGCGTCTGCGGGATCGCGCGGGCTCCCTGCGGGCGGGCCCGGTGGTGGTCCTGGAGGACCCGCCGGACTCGGGCCCCGAGCCCGCCCCCTCCGACGCCCGCCTCCCCGGTGACCTCGTCGTCCGCACCACCCCGGACCTCGACCTCCGCCGCGGCATGCAGGTCCCCCTCCTCGTCGACATCTCCCACCTCTTCGTCTTCGACCAGCACGGAGAACGCATCTGCCCGTCCCCGGACCACCTTCCGGACCTGGACGAGTGACGGTCCGGGTGGGTGAGGGTACGGCTCGGCGTGGGGCCCGCCATCGCTCCGCCGGCCGGCCACCTCCTTCGGCCCCGCCCGCCGTCGTTCTGCCGCGTCGCTTGCGGGTGCCTGGGCGCCGGCTGCTGTCGTTCTGCCGTGCTGTCTCTGTTCGTCCCGGCCCCGCCCGTCGTCGTTCTGCCGTGCCGTCTCTGTCCGTCCCGCACCCCGGCCCGCCGTCGCGCTGTCTCTGTTCGTCCCGGCCCCCCACCCGCCGCCGATCCGCCGTGCCGCCTCCGCTCGCCCCGGCCCCCCGCCCAACCCCTGCACCGCCCTCCCGGCCGTCCCTCCCGGCACGCCTTCGGCCTGGTGGAGTGAACCGAGGGCGCGGCAGCCGGGCCCGGTGGCGGTGTCCCGCTAGGCAGAGGTGCATGAACGTGCACCTCACCAGCACCAGGGCGCTCCTCACCGGCGCCGCCCTCCTGCTCGCCGCCGCGCCCACCGCCTACGCCACCCTCGCCGAGGCCGACTCCTCGGTGCCGGAGCACGGGGTGCCGTACGTCGAGACCCAGCTGTTCTTCGGCACCGAGCGGCCCGGTGGGGGACCGGCGGTCACCGACCGGCAGTTCATGGCCTTCGTCGACAAGGAGGTCACGCCCGGCTTCCCGGACGGCCTGACCGTGCAGTCCGGGCGCGGGCGGTGGCGGGACGTGAGCGGGAGGATCTGGAAGGAGCGGTCGTACGAGCTGATCCTGCTGTATCCGGTGGAGCGGGCCTTCGCGAGCGACCGGAGGACAGAGGAGGTCCGGCGGGCGTACGAGAAGACGTTCGGGCAGGAATCCGTGGGTCGGGTGGACGACCGGGCCCGCGCCGACTTCTGATGTCCGTGGACGGTCCGGTCCCGCTCTGGCGCGAAAAAACTATCGTCGCTAGTTTATGAGCCGGACGACACCACGCACGGCCCAGCCCGGGAGGACGCACCATGAAGGCGCACGACGGCATGTACATCGACGGCGAGTGGCGCCCGGCCACCGGCCCGGACCTGATCGAGGTCGTGAACCCGGCCGACGAACAGGTCATCGGCCGGGTCCCGGCCGGCACCGCCGAGGACGTGGACATCGCCGTACGAGCCGCCCGCGCCGCCCTCCCGGCCTGGGCCGCGACCGCACCCGCCGAACGGGCCGCCCGCCTGGCCGCCCTCCGGGACGTCCTGGCCGCACGCAAGGACGAGATCGCCGAGACCGTCACCGCCGAGCTCGGCTCGCCCCTGAAGTTCTCGCAGAACGTCCACGCCGCCCTCCCCGTCGCGGTCGCCGCCTCCTACGCGGAGCTAGCGGTCACGCATTCCTTCGAGGAGAAGGTCGGCAACTCCACCGTCCACCAGGAGCCGATCGGCGTGGTCGGCGCGATCACGCCCTGGAACTACCCGCTCCACCAGATCGTCGCCAAGGTCGCCCCGGCCCTCGCCGCGGGCTGCACGGTCGTGCTCAAGCCCGCCGAGGACACCCCGCTGGTCGCCCAGCTCTTCGCCGAGGCGGTCCACGAGGCCGGCGTCCCGGCCGGCGTCTTCAACTTGGTCACCGGCCTCGGCCCGGTCGCGGGGCAGGCGCTCGCCGAGCACCCGGACGTGGACCTGGTCTCCTTCACCGGCTCCGCCGCGGTCGGACGGCGGATCGGCGCGACCGCCGGCGCCGCCCTGAAGAAGGTCGCCCTGGAACTCGGCGGCAAGTCCGCCAACGTCATCCTGCCGAGCGCCGACCTCGCCAAGGCGGTCAACGTCGGCGTCGCCAACGTGATGTCCAACTCCGGCCAGACCTGCAGTGCCTGGACCCGGATGCTGGTGCACACCGAGCAGTACGACGAGGCCGTCGAACTCGCCGCCGCGGCTGCCGCGAAGTACGGCGAGCGCATCGGTCCCGTCGTCAGCGCCAAGCAGCAGGCACGGGTGCGCGGTTACATCGAGAAAGGCGTGGCCGAGGGAGCCCGGCTGGTCGCCGGTGGCCCCGAATCCCCCCGTGACCAGGGCTACTTCGTCGCCCCGACCGTCTTCGCCGACGTCACCCCCGATATGACCATCGCGCAGGAGGAGATCTTCGGCCCGGTCCTGTCCGTCCTGCGCTACGAGGACGAGGAGGACGCCCTGCGCATCGCCAACGGCACGGTCTACGGCCTCGCCGGCGCCGTCTGGGCCGGCGACGAGTCGGAGGCGGTGGCCTTCGCCCGGCGGATGGACACCGGCCAGGTCGACATCAACGGCGGCCGCTTCAACCCCCTTGCCCCCTTCGGCGGTTACAAGCAGTCCGGGGTGGGCCGCGAGCTCGGCTCGCACGGTCTCGCCGAGTACCTCCAGACCAAGTCCCTCCAGTTCTGAGGAGCCTTCCCGTGGTTCGTGCCGCTGTTCTTCCCGCCGTGGGCGCTCCTTTGGAGGTCACCGACATCGACCTCCCCGACCCCGGTCCCGGCCAGGTCAGGGTCCGTCTCGCCGCCGCCGGGGTCTGCCACTCCGACCTGTCCCTGTCCAACGGCACCATGCGCGTCCCCGTCCCGGCCGTCCTCGGTCACGAGGGCGCGGGCACGGTCGTCGCCGTGGGGGAGGGGGTCACCGGGGTGGCGCCCGGCGCCGGTGTCGTCCTCAACTGGGCGCCTTCCTGCGGCAGTTGCCATGCCTGCTCGCTCGGTGAGGTCTGGCTGTGCGCCAACGCGCTCAACGGCGCCGCGGACGTCTACGCCCGCACCGCCGACGGCACCGACCTCCACCCCGGCCTGAACGTCGCCGCGTTCGCCGAGGAGACGGTCGTCTCCCAGTCCTGCCTCCTGCCCCTTCCCGAGGGCATCCCGCTCACCGACGCGGCCCTGCTGGGCTGCGCGGTCCTCACCGGCTACGGAGCCGTCCACCACGCGGCCCGGGTCCAGGAGGGCGAGACCGTTGCGGTGTACGGCGTCGGGGGAGTGGGCCTGGCCGCGCTCCAGGCGGCCCGGATCGCGGGCGCCTCGCGGATCGTCGCGGTCGATGTCTCCCCGGAGAAGGAGGAGTTGGCGCGCGCGGCCGGAGCCACCGACTACGTGACCGCCTCCGATGACACGGCCCGCGAGATCAGGGGCCTCACCGGCAAACAGGGCGTCGACGTCGCCGTGGAGTGTGTGGGCCGCGCGGCGACCATCCGCACGGCCTGGGACTCCACCCGCCGCGGCGGCCGTACGACGGTCGTCGGCATCGGCGGCAAGGACCAGCAGGTCACCTTCAACGCCCTGGAGCTCTTCCACTGGGGCCGCACCCTCGCGGGCTGTGTCTACGGCAACTCGAACCCGGCCGAGGACCTCCCGGTGCTCGCCGAGCACGTACGGGCGGGCCGCCTGGACCTCGGCGCCCTGGTGACGGAACGGATCGCGCTGGACGGGATTCCGGCGGCGTTCGACAACATGCTGGCGGGCAAGGGCGGCCGGGCGCTGGTGGTGTTCTGATCGACGGTTGCCCGGACCCCCACCTCGGGTGCTCCGGGCAACCTTCCCGCACAACCGTTGACCCCATACCGTCCGGTCAGTATGTTCAGCCGCCAACGTCCCCACGCACCCACCGGAGTGTGCACCGCATGGACACGGCCCCTTCCGCTCACCGTTCCTGAAGACTGAGCAGGAGTGAGCCCATTCAGCCGCACGCCCCGAACGGTCTTGGGCGCTCCCCCACTGCCTTAAGGGCGTGGGAGGTACCCCCAGGTCCCCGGCGTACTCGACCCCGGACGGCGACACGCATCCTGTGCGTGGTCCGGTCCCGGGAGGCCAGTTCCCTGCGCGACCTGGCCATGTGGCTACGGCCAGAGGCGACGGGGAGGCCCCGGACCATCTCTCTGGTAGAACGGGGGCCCCGCACACTGGCGCCGTACCCGGCGTCCCAGATCGCACGATCACGATAACGCGATCGGCCCAGGGCCCCACAAGCCCGGAAACCGACCATCACCCGATCGAGCTAACTCGACCTCGTGCACACACTCCGGCGAGCAGCTACCACCCCACTTCCGTAGCACCTCCGCGTCGTCCAAGGCGTCGCGGTCGGCGCGCAGTGGGGCGGCGCGATGCTGCTGGCCACCGAGTACGCCCCCGAGGGCAAGCGCGGACTCTACGGCAGCGTCGTCCAACTCGGCGTCCCCATCGGCGTGGTGACCGCCAACACGGTGTTCCTGCTGGCCGGGGCGTTCACCACGGACGCCGGGTTCGCGGCCTGGGGCTGGCGGGTCCCGTTCCTCATCGGCCTGTTCGTCCTCGCGCTCGCCTGGTACATCCACGCCAAGGTCGAGGAGACCCCCGAATTCCGGAAGGCGGAACAGGAGTTGGCCGCCAAGGAGAAGAGCGCGCAGAACTCCCCGCTGCGCACGATCCTGCGCCACCACCTCGGCACGGTGCTGCTCGCGGGCGGCTCCTTCGCCGTGAACACCGCGACCTTCTACATCATGATCACGGGGGTCCTCGACTACACCACCCGCGAACTCGGCATGCGACGCAGTGCCGTTCTCACCGTCTCGCTCTGCATCAGTCTCACCCAGCTGGTGCTGATCCCGGCCGCCGCCGCGCTCTCCGACCGCCTCGGCCGGATCCGGATCTACGCCCTCGGCGCGGTCGGCATCGCCCTGTGGGCGGTCCCGATGTTCCTGCTCATCGACACCGGGTCGCTGCTGTGGCTGGCGGTGTCCACCTTCGTCGCCGGTAGTTTCCTCAGCATCATGTACGGCCCTCAAGCCGCCCTGTTCGCCGAGCTGTTCACGCCGGAGATGCGGTACACCGGCGCCTCCCTCGGCTACCAGATCGCCGCCGTGTTCGGCGGTGGGCTCGCGCCCTTCCTGATGGTGCTGCTGCTGGAGACGACGGGCACGTCGATGGCGGTGTCCGGGTACATCATCGGGCTCTCGGTGATCGCGCTGCTCTGCATCAAGGTGCTTGCGGGCAGGGCGCGTTCACGCGGGGTCTGAGGCGCTCTCGGACTGCGACTCCGGCACCGTCACCGGGGCCGGGACCGTCCGCCGCGCTCGGGAGCGGGACACCGCCACACCTGCGAGGCACAGCGTCCCGCCCGCGAGCGTGAGCAGACCCGGGACCTCGCCCAGGGCCAGCCAGGACATCAGGACGACCAGGGCGGGCACCGCGTAGGTGGTGGCGCCCATGCGGCTGGCGGTCGTACGGGCGAGCGCGTAGGCCCAGGTCGTGAAGGCCAGGGCGGTCGGGAACACGCCCAGGTAGACCATGTTGAGGGTCGCCGAGGCCGGGGCGTCGGCCGCCTCCGACACCAGTTGGCCGGCGAACGGGAGGCAGACGACGGCGCCGGTGAAGCAGCCGAACGTCGTCACCTGCAGCGGGGTCGCGGAGCCCAGGGCCGGCTTCTGTGCGACGACTCCGCCGGCGTAGGCGATCGCCGCGAGCAGGCAGAGGATCACGCCGAGTACCGAGGCGCCGCCGTCGTCCGACATCGACAGGCCCACGGTGACCGCGCCGGCGAAGGAGACCGCCATTCCGGCCAGCAGCCGGGGCGGCATCGCGTCTCCGAGCAGCCGGGCGCCGAGCAGGGCGATCAGGATGGGGCCGATGTTCACGACCAGGGCCGCCGTACCCGCGTCCACCTGCTGCTCGCCCCAGTTCAGGACCACCATGTAGAAGCCGAACCACAGGACGCCGGAGACGGCGATGCCGCGCCAGGCGGAGCGTGGCGGGAGTCCTTCCCGGCGGATCAGGCAGATCACGCCCAGAGCGAGTGCGCCGGACAGGAGCCGGCCGAGGGCCAGGGCGCCGGGGGAGTAGGCGGCGCCCGCGCTGCGTATGGAGACGAAGGCGGAGGCCCACAGGACGACGGTGACGGTGGCTGCGCCGGCTGCGAGGAGTTCGGTGCGGCGGTGGTTCATCATGCTCCTGAGGGTAGGAAGGGAAGAGCGCGGAAGCTCGCGGGTTTCGGACGGGTCGGCCCTGGCAGCCTCAGCGCAGCGTCTGAGCGTCGATTCCCAGGAGTTCGGTCAACGCCCGTTCTCCTGTCGCTGTCACCTTCACCGCTCGCTCCGAGCCGATGCGTACGCACCAGCCTTCGGCCAGGGCGTGCCGGCACAGGGCCGCGCCCGCGACCCCTGCCAGGTGCGGGCGTCGTTCGGTCCAGTCCAGGCAGGCCCGGGCCAGGGGGCGCCGGCCCTTGCGGTCGAGAGAGATGCCCGTGGCCTCGAACCACGCCAGACCCGCGCCCGTGAGGGCGAAACCCGTGTCCTGCCGCAGGAGTCGGCGGGACGTCAGCGCGTCCGTCACCGCGATGCCCAGTCGCCCCGCCAAGTGGTCGTAGCACGTGCGGCCCCGGGCCATCGCCGAGCCCGCGCTCGACTCCCGCAGGTTGCGCGGGCGTGGGACCGCGTCCGGGGAGACCTGTGCCGCCAGGTCCTCCACCAGGTGGGCCACCCTCGCGTCGGCCAGCCGCACATACCGGTGGCGCCCCTGCCGCTCCTCCGTCAGCAGCCCGCCCGCGACCAGCTTGCCCAGGTGTTCACTCAGGGTGGATGCGGCCACACCCGCGTGGCGGGCCAGCTCGCCCGCGGTCCAGGCCCGGCCGTCGAGGAGGGCCAGGAGGCAGGCCGCCCGGGTCTCGTCGGCGATCAGTGCGGCGAGCCTCGCCAACTGAGGTGCCTGCGGGTCCTTGGTCATGTGTTCCAGCATCGCGGAGAGATACTTCGGCGCCCACCGAAATATGCCTACGCGGTGGGTCCGACCTGCTCGTACTGCTGGGCAAGGCCGTCCAGCAGAGCCCTGAGCCCCGTCTCGAAGGCCCGCTCGTCGATCTTCTCCTGCTGCTCGGCGAGAAGGTGCGCCTGGCCGAGATGGGGGTAGTCCGCGGGGTCGTAGGCGCTCTTGTCGTCGACGAATCCGCCCGCGAAGGAGCCGAGCGCCGAGCCCATGATGAAGTACCGCATCAGCGCGCCGATGGACGTGGCCTGCGCCGGTGGCCAGCCCGCGTCGACCATCGCGCCGTAGACCGCGTCGGCGAGCCGGAGGCCCGCGGGGCGGCGGCCGGGGCCGCGGGCCAGGACCGGGACGATGTTGGGGTGGTCGCGCAGGGCGGTGCGGTAGGAGACGGCCCAGTCGTGCAACGCGGTCCGCCACGCGCGGCCGTCCTCGAACATCGACAGGTCGACCTGGGCGCTCACCGAGTCGGCGACCGCCTCCAGGATCTCGTCCTTGGTGCGGAAGTGGTTGTAGAGCGACGGTCCGCTGACGCCGAGTTCCGCCGCCAGTCGGCGCGTGGACAGCGCCGCGAGACCTTCCGCGTCCACGAGCGCGCGGGCCGTCTCGACGATCCGGTCGGTGCTGAGGAGGGGCTTGCGCGGTCGGGCCATGGCGCACATAGTAGGGCTGCGGAGTGGAAACTAGCAGTGCTAATTTAAGGGCGCGGCTCTCAAGTGAGGTGATCTCGTGGTCGACCTGGGGTTGAGTGAGGAGCAGGCCGCTGTCCGGCGGCTGGCGCGGGAGTTCGTGGACCGTGAGATCGCCCCCCACGTCATCGCCTGGGATCGCGCCGAGGAGGTCGACCGGGCCATCGTCAAGAAGCTCGGCGAGGTCGGGTTCCTGGGGCTGACGATCGACGAGGAGTACGGCGGCTCGGGCGGCGACCATCTCGCGTACTGCCTGGTCACCGAGGAGCTCGGGCGCGGTGATTCGTCGGTGCGTGGCATCGTCTCCGTCTCGCTGGGGCTGGTGGCCAAGACGCTCGCCGCCTGGGGGAGCGAGGAGCAGAAGCGGCGGTGGCTGCCGGGGCTCACCTCCGGTGAGTACGTCGGCTGCTTCGGCCTCACCGAGCCCGGCACCGGGTCCGACGCGGGAAACCTCGCCACGCGCGCGGTGCGGGACGGCGACGACTACGTCATCGACGGCACCAAGATGTTCATCACGAACGGGACGTGGGCCGACGTGGTGCTGCTGTTCGCCCGGTCGACCGAGGCTCCGGGCCACAAGGGCGTCTCCGCCTTCCTCGTGCCCACCGACACGCCCGGTCTGACCCGCCGCACCATCCACGGCAAGCTCGGCCTGCGTGGACAGGCCACCGCCGAACTGGCGCTTGAGGGCGTGCGCGTGCCCGCCTCCGCGATGGTCGGTGAGGAGGGCAAGGGGTTCTCCGTCGCCATGTCCGCGCTGGCCAAGGGGCGGATGTCGGTGGCGGCCGGCTGTGTGGGGATCGCCCAGGCCGCGCTGGACGCGGCCGTCCGGTACGCCGGTGAACGCGAGCAGTTCGGCAAGCCGATCGCCGGGCACCAGCTCGTCCAGGAGCTGATCAGTGACATCGCCGTCGACGTGGACGCGGCCCGGCTGCTGACCTGGCGGGTGGCCGATCTGATAGACCGCGGGCTGCCCTTCGCCGTCGAGTCCTCCAAGGCCAAGCTGTTCGCCTCGGAGGCTGCGGTGCGCGCCGCGAACAACGCGTTGCAGGTGTTCGGCGGTTACGGCTACATCGACGAGTACCCGGCGGGCAAACTGCTGCGCGATGCCCGGGTGATGACGCTGTACGAGGGCACGAGTCAGATCCAGAAGCTGGTGATCGGGCGGGCTTTGACGGGGGTCTCGGCGTTCTGAGTACCGTCTGAGTACCTGAGCGGATGTGGCCGGGGTCACGGACGGCCGAGACTCTGGCCATGAGTGACACACCGGTCAAGCAGCAGAACACGGCCGCCTTCTACGGCCAGGCCGTCGCCTCCTTCGGCGTGGCCATGGCCGCCACGGCCGTCGGCATCTTCCGCCTGAACGCCGACGCCTGGGTGCGCGGCTTCCTCGCGATCGCCGTCCTGTACCTCGTCACCTCGGCCTTCACCCTGGCCAAGGTGATCCGCGACCGCCAGGAGGCCGGCCAGATCGTCAGCCGAGTCGACCAGGCCCGCCTCGAAAAACTGCTCGCCGAACACGACCCCTTCGAGAAGCTGTGACGGGGGCGGGTCGGGGAGGGGTTTGACCCGGGGGTTGGCTTCGAGTGGTCGGGTGACGGCTGGGCTGGTGGGGTCTGGTCCGGGGTTGGCTATGCGGGGGGTCAGGCCTGGGGTCGGTTTTGAGTGGTCGGACAGCGTCCGGCTTCGAGGGGGCGTGGCCCGGGGTCGGCTTGGCGAGGCTCCGACCCCGGCCGGCCTGGCCGGACGCACGGCGTGGACCGCAGCAGCGGGGGCGCGGGGCGAGGCTTTACGAGGCCTCGGCACCGTCGGCTTCGAACGCCCCGACCGCACCCGCCTCGAGCGGTCTCGACTGTGCCCGCACTTCGAGTGACTCGCCCTGCTACCCGCGTCCGGTGGAGCTGCGGCCCGCACGTCGCTGCTCCGGCTCGCGGCTTGCGCCCCGCTGTGCCGGCCCCGCTCCGCACCCCGCTGCTCCAGCCGCGCAGCGCGGGGTGGCTAAGCGCTCGCTCAGGTTCGGCGGTATGGTGGGGGTCTGACAGTGGAGAGGGGCGTGCGATGAGTACGGCGGAGGAGACGGCCGGCGGCGAGACGTCGGCGTGGGGCGAGGTCACGCCCGACGCGGCGCGGCGGCTGCTCGTTGCCGCGGTGGAGGCGTTCGCCGAGCGCGGCTATCACGCCACCACGACCCGGGACATCGCGGGCCGGGCCGGCATGAGCCCGGCCGCGCTCTACATCCACTACAAGACCAAGGAAGAGCTGCTCCACCGCATCAGCAGGATCGGCCACGCGAAGGCGCTGGAAATCCTCCAGGTCGCGGCCCGCCGCGAAGGCACCGCCACCGAGCGGCTCACGGACGCCGTGAGCTCCTTCGTCCGCTGGCACGCCGGCGGCCGTACCACGGCCCGCGTCGTCCAGTACGAACTGGACTCGCTGGGCCCCGACGCCCGTGCCGAGATCCTCGCGCTGCGCCGGCAGTGCGACGCCGAGATCCGCGGGATCATCGAGGACGGCGTGGCCTCCGGCGAGTTCGACGTGCTCGACGTGAAGGGCACCACCCTCGCCGTCATGTCGCTCTGCATCGACGTGGCCCGCTGGTTCAACGTCGACGGTCCCTGGACGCCCGACGAGGTCGGCGCGCTCGACGCCGACCTCGTACTGCGGATGGTGCGGGCCAAGTAGCCGCCTACAGGTAGTACCGCGACACCGACTCCGCGACGCACACCGGCTTGTCGCCGCCCTCGCGCTCCACGCTGAAGGCGACGGTGACCTGGACACCGCCCGCCACGTCGTCGACGCCGGTGATCTGCGCGGTGGCACGCAGGCGGGAGCCCACGGGTACCGGCGCGGGGAAACGCACCTTGTTCGTCCCGTAGTTGACCCCCATCTTCACGCCCTCGACCTTGATCAGCTGCGGCCCGAACAGCGGCAGCAGGGAGAGGGTGAGATAGCCGTGCGCGATCGTGGTGCCGAAGGGACCCGCGGCGGCCTTCTCCGGGTCGACATGGATCCACTGGTGGTCGCCGGTGGCCTCCGCGAACAGATCGATGCGCTTCTGGTCGACCTCCAGCCAGTCGGTGTACCCCAACCGCTCGCCCACCGCCGCCTTCAGGTCGTCCGCACCCGTGAAGATCCTCGGCTCTGCCATGTCCCGGCCTCCTCGCCACATCGTGTCTAAGCGACTGCTTAGCATGGTCGGCCGGGGTCCCCATGTCAACGGACCGCGAGGGTGACGGCATGGGTAGGGTTCGAGGGGTGCCCCAGATTCCCGAGAAGATCCATGAGCTCACGGTCGGCCAGCTCGCCGCCCGCAGCGGTGCCGCCGTCTCCGCCCTGCACTTCTACGAGTCCAAGGGCCTGATCCGCAGCCGCCGTACCTCGGGCAACCAGCGCCGCTACTCCCGCGACGCGCTGCGCCGGGTCGCGTTCGTCCGGGCCGCCCAACGCGTCGGCATCCCGCTGGCCACGATCCGCGACGCCCTCTCCGAACTGCCCGAGGAACGGACCCCCACCCGCGAGGACTGGGCCCGCCTCTCCGAGGCCTGGCGCTCCGAACTCGACGAACGCATCAAGCAGTTGAACCGTCTGCGTGACCATCTGACCGACTGCATCGGTTGCGGCTGTCTCTCCCTCGACACGTGTGTGCTGTCCAACCCGGACGATGTGTTCGGCGACCGGCTGACGGGGTCACGGCTGATGGTGGAGCAGAGCGGGGGCCGGCGGACGAACGGGCGCCGGGAGCGGGAGCCGCAGGAGACGACGGACGAACGCTGCTGAGTCGTCGTACGGGCAGTGGGCCACCCGCCCGGCACGCGACACCCGGCTCTGCCGAAAGGCCGCCGTACCGAACAATATGCGCCGAACTCCTCGGTCTGCCCTACGACGAGCGCTGGGCCCGCCCGTACTGGGCCAGTGCCGCGGCCACCAACTGAGCGTTGGACAGGGCCCGTCGGCCGTCCGGCAGGACCAGCGTGTCCTCCAGGCCCACTCGGGTCGCGAGGCCCAGGCGGCCGGCCAGCCGCAGCACCGGCCAGGCGCCGACGTCCTCGCCGTGCAGCAGCACGGGGCGGCCGTGCGCCGGACCCAGCGCGGCGAGGAGCGTGCGCGCGGAGGTCTTTGCCTCGTCGGTGTCCGTCACCTCCGCGAGGACCCGCAGCACCTTCGGCCCGAGCGGCGACACCGCGAACCTCGCCGCCGCGTCCGTCCCGGACCAGATACCGGCCTCCACACCGACTCCGAGGTCGATCAGTGCGGCGGCGATCTCCTCGGCACCCGGCTCGTGCCAGTTCACCGAAGCGTGGTCGGGAAGCACGGTCCAGCCCCGGACACGGGCGAGCCGGGCCGCGGGGTCCGGTTCCGCCCAGGCGCCGGTGGTCACTCCGACCGGGACCGACACCCGCGCACGGATCGCCTCAAGTGTCGCCGCGACCACCCGCGGCGACAGACTGTCCCGCCCACAAGGTGTCTTGGGGTGGACATGGATGTCCGTGGCGCCCGCCGCGACGGCCTCGGCCGCCGCCTGCGCCATGGAGTCGGGCGTGAGCGGCACCGCCGTTCCGTCGGCGGCCCCGCGCGGGCCGTTGAGACACACCTGCACCATTCCTCGATGGTGCCAGGCGGCACCGACGGTTCAAGCCCGTCAAAACAGGGGGTGCGGCATCCCCGGCGCACCCCCGGTGCGCCCACACGCTCTAGGCCGACATCAGCAACCGTCCGCGCCTGGCGTCCGCCAGGGCCTCGGGTGTGAGCACGGGCCGCGGCACCAGGATCCCGCAGTCCGTGCAGACCGGTCCGGTCGAGGGTTCGTGGTCCAGTTCGTACTTCCAGACGAGCCGCTCTCCGTCGCACACCGGGCACACCGCGCCCGGTTCGCGCTCCAGCGCGGAGATCAGCCTGCGCAGCACCTGGGCCAGCGAGTCATCGGGATGCACCCGGGGATCGTCGCACCATGCGACTCCGAAACCGCCCCAGGTCAGCCGGTGCCAGTCGTCCACACTGCCCGGCCTGCGCAACCCGTCGTGCTTCTCCTTCTTGCGTCGCTCGGCGAACTCGACCTCGTAGGCCAGCCAGACCGAACGTGCCTCCTCCAACTCCTCCAGTGCGGCCACGAGCCGCGCTGGGTCGGGGGAGCGGTCCTCGGGACCAAATCCCGCCCGGGAGCACAAGTGGTCCCAGGTCGCCCTGTGCCCGTAAGGAGCGAACCGCTCAAGGCACTTGCGCAGCGAGTAGCGCCGAAGCGCCAGATCGCACCGCGGATCCCGCACCTGTCTCGCCAGACTCCGGAAACCGGCCATCGCCCTGCACCTCCGTCACACCTGCACCTGTACTTCGGTCACTTCGGCGTCGTCGTGCGGACTTCGCACGACGTTGCCGAATAGACGTATCGACAAGCGATTTGGCTCCATCCGATTTCCGATGCCCCCCATAAGCTCGAGAACCCCTGCCAAAACTTGACGCATGCTCATCTTCAATCCCGGGGATACCGGCGGTAACGTCCGGCCACACCCCCCCGTCGGTTGGAGCTGCCATGCCACGGCGCACCTCACGCACCACCCTCGACAGACTGAGAACTCCCGGCAGACTCACCGGGTTCCTGAAGTCCGCATCCATATGCGTCCTGATTGCCGGTCTTTTGTCCCCGCTGGCCCAGACGGCGTCGGCCGCCGAGGCCACGGCGGCGAACGACTACTGCGGCGGCCAGTGTTCCGACATCCTGCCGCCCGGCGAGAACGGCAACGCGACCCTCGCCCAAGTCCTCCTCAACCAGGCCTTCGGCACCCAGCCCGACCACGCCGAGGACCAGCTCGGCCCGTACGCCAACCTGGCCAAGGGCTACTCGGCGCTCACCAACTCCACGATCAACACCTTCTTCAACGACGCGTCGTTCGGGGTCCCGTCCGATCAAGTCGCCTCCACCCTGAGTCCCGCGGGCCGCACCGACGTGACGATCGTCCGTGACAAGAAGACGGGCGTGCCGCACATCACCGGTACCACCAGATACGGCACCGAGTTCGGCGCAGGCTATGCGGCCGCCCAGGACCGGCTGTGGCTCATGGACGTCTTCCGGCACGTCGGTCGCGGCCAGCTCACCGCCTTCGCGGGCGGCGCCGCCTCCAACCAGGGCCTGGAACAGCAGTTCTGGCGCAACGCGCCCTACAGCGAGACCGACCTCCAGGCGCAGATCGACAACGCGGTCGCGAACAACGGCGCCCGCGGCCGGCAGGCACTCGCCGACGCCAACGCCTACCTTGCGGGCATCAACTCCTACATCGACGCCTCCGACAGCGGCCGCTACTTCCCCGGCGAGTACGTCCTGACCGGCCACAAGGACTCGGTCACCAACGCCGGCACCATCGACCACTTCAAGATCACCGACCTGGTCGCGCTGGCCTCCGTCATCGGCGCCCTGTTCGGTTCCGGGGGCGGCGGCGAGGTCAACAACGCGATCTCGCTGATGGCCGCCCAGGAGCGGTACGGCGTGACGAAGGGCACCGAGGTCTGGGAGTCCTTCCGCGAGCGCAACGACCCCGAGGCGGTCCTCACCGTCCACAACGGCGAGAGCTTTCCGTACGCCGCCAAGCCCGCGAACGCGCAGGGCCAGGCGCTGCCCGACGCCGGTTCGGTGACCACGGAGCCCCTGGTCCACGACGCCACGGGCACCGGCTCCGACCAGAGCGCGAGCGCGGCCTCCGCCACGGCGACCGCGAACGCCCTCACCTCGGCCAAGCGCGGCATGTCCAACGCCCTGGTCGTCAGCGGCAAGTACACGGCCAGCGGCCACCCGGTCGCCGTCTTCGGACCGCAGACCGGCTACTTCGCGCCCCAGCTCCTCATGCTCCAGGAGATCCAGGGCCCCGGCATCAGCGCCCGCGGCGCCTCCTTCGCGGGCCTGAGCATGTACGTGGAACTGGGCCGCGGCCAGGACTACTCCTGGTCCGCCACGACCTCCGGCCAGGACATCATCGACACCTACGCCGTCGAGCTGTGCCAGGACGACTACCACTACCTCTACCACGGCACCTGCACGGCCATGGAGAAGATCGAGCAGAAGAACTCCTGGGCCCCGACCACGGCCGACGGCACCGCCGCGGGGTCGTACACCATGAGGGTCTGGCGCACGAAATACGGTCCTGTCGAGTACCGGGCGACCGTCGGCGGCAAGAAGGTCGCCTACACCACCCTGCGCTCCTCCTACCTGCACGAGGCCGACTCGATCATCGGTTTCCAGATGCTGAACGACCCGGACTACGTCAAGAGCCCGCAGACCTTCCAGAGCGCGGTGCAGCACATCAACTACACCTTCAACTGGTTCTACGCCGACTCCACGCACACCGCGTACTACAACAGCGGGAACAACCCGGAGCGCGCGTCCGGCGTCGACGCCGAGTTCCCGGTGTGGGCACAGGCGGCGTACGAGTGGAAGAACTGGAACCCGACGACGAACACCGCCGACTACACGCCGGCCTCCGCGCACCCCAACTCGATCGACCAGGACTATTACGTCTCCTGGAACAACAAACAGGCGCTCGACTATGCGACGGCCTCCTGGGGCGACGGGTCCGTGCATCGCGGCAATCTGCTGGAAGACCGCGTGAAGAAGCTGGTGGCCGCGGGCGGGGTCACCCGGGCCTCGCTGGTGAAGGCCATGGCGGACGCGTCCCTCGCCGACCTGCGCGCGGAGGACGTCCTCCCGGACCTGCTCAAGGTGATCAACAGCTCGACGGTCACCGACTCCACGGCCGCGGCCGCGGTGAGCAAGCTCCAGACGTGGCTGACGGCCGGCGGCAAGCGCACCGAGACGTCGGCGGGTTCGAAGAAGTACGCCGACGCCGACGCGATCCGCCTCCTGGACGCGTGGTGGCCGCTGCTGGCGCAGGGCATCTTCGAACCAGGCCTCGGCACCGGCCTGTACACCGCCTTCCAGGCCAACCTGCCCGTCGACGAGTCTCCTTCAGCCGCGCACGGACCCACCGGCGCGCACGCGGGCAGCTCCTTCCAGTACGGCTGGTGGAGCTACGTCGACAAGGACGTCCGCGCGGTGCTCGGTGAGAACGTGCGGGGTCCGCTGGCCGACAAGTACTGCGGCGGCGGCAGCCTCAGCGCCTGCCGGGACATCCTGATCAGCACCCTGAAGACCGCGGCCGGCAAGACCGCGGCGCAGGTCTACCCCGGCGACGACCTGTGCTCGGCGGGCGACCAGTGGTGCGCCGACTCGATCGTGCAGCGCACCCTGGGAGGCATCAAGCACTACAACATCAGCTGGCAGAACCGTCCGACCTTCCAGCAGGTGGTGGAGTTCACTTCGCACCGGTAGACCGACGGCCGGCGGCGGGTCAGCGGATACGGCCCGCCGCCAGCACCAGGTGGGCCAGTTCGCGGTGGCAGATGTCGCTGTGCGCGCCCGAGGGCGGTCCGCCGCGCCTGACGACGACCGCCGCGTCGACGTTCACGCAGCCCTTCGCGGGCAGCTTCCTGACGGCGTCGGCCAGCTTGCAGGACGGCGTGTCCGGCACCGCCTGCACGCCGTCGTGGCCCATCGCCCCCCACTTGGCGCCCAGGGTCCGGCCGAGGTCGAAGGCCGCCACGCCCTGGGCGTCACCCGCCATGCGCGAGGCCAGCGGATACAGGGTGCCGAGCGCCGAGTCATGCCTGGAGAAGCAGCACACGAGCGGCCCGTCGACGCGGTTCTGCTGTCCTTGGAGCACACCTCCCGCGCGCGTGTCGTGCGGCAGCCGGGTCGCGAACGCGTAGTGCGAGAAGGCCCCTTGGAGCAGCGTGACGGACTTGACCGTTCGCACCCCCTCCGGCAGCCCGCGCAGTGCGAACGACACCAGCCGCCCCCCGAAGCTGTGCCCCACGAGGTGCACCCGCACCCCGGGCGCCGCCTTCGCGAGCTGCCCGATCACCCGGCCGAGCCCGCGCTCGCCCACCGTGCCCGCGCGCCGCTTCATCGCGTAGTACGTCCCCTGCCGCAGCAGCTCGTGCGCACCGTCCCACGGGTTGGGAATCGTGAACTCCTGTACCCCGTCCGGGGATTCGAGATGGGCGAGGGCCCGCGCGAACTCCCCGCACACCGTCGCCGCGGACCCGGCGAACATCTCCGGCTCGTCCTGCGGCACCCCCTCCGCCAGCGTGTCCGCCCCGAACAACGCCTGAGGCCCGGGCGGCACGACCTCCACGAGCATCCGCACCAGCCGCCCGAACTCCTCCAGCTCCGCCTCTTCAGGAGGTTGCTGATCGAGCAATCGGGACAACTGGTCGATCACGGTGGCCCGGCCCGGGAAGGTCTCGAGCAGTGCGTGCCGGGTGTCCTTGTCGAGCACCGGACGCGGCGGCATCTCGGCGGCCACGGACCTCGGGAAGTCCGGGATCGGCTCGTCGGAGAACCGCATCGACGGCCATACGACCCCCACGTACCCGAGTCTCGCCGTCGGCGCGAGTTGCGGGAACGGGGCGAAGAAGCGGCTGTAGAGCCGGGTCGCCCCAGAGCGGTCGCTGTTCCAGCCGTGCGAGAAGACGACCAGGTCGTTGACGCCCCGGTCCACCACCTCCGCGAGCAGCCGGTCCCGCCGGCCGGGGTCCGGGTCGCCGTCCGCGTCGAACGTCAGCTCCCAGTACGGTGTCACGCTCATCGCCGGATCCGCCATCACCGACCCCCTCGTCCCCCGTAGTGGTGCGCATCGTCCTACTGCCGGGCGAAGTTGGCCATACTCTACGGCTCATCCGTAGAGGAGGTAATTCTTTCGAATCCGCCGGAAAGCCGTCAGCTCCTCCCGCCAGCCCGCCACGACCTCGTCGGCACCGGCGCCGGCGTCGATCATCGTGCGGACCCGGGTGGAGCCGGTGAGCTTGTCGATCCAGTTGTCCGCGCGCCAACCGAAGCCGGACCAGGCCTTCTTGGCGGTCACGAGCAGGGCGATACCGGTGCGGACGGGGTCGTAGGCGAGCCGGTCGTGGACGTGGATCTGTACGCCGCCGACCGTCTTGCCCTGGAACTTGGAGAAGGTGGGGGCGAAGTAGGCCTCCCTGAAGTGCACGCCGGACAGACCGAGTTCGTTGGCGGCGGCGGCCCAGCGGCCGTCCATGCCCTCCGCGCCCAGCAGTTCGAAGGGGCGGGTGGTGCCGCGGCCTTCCGAGAGGTTCGTGCCCTCGAAGAGACAGGTGCCGGAGTACACCAGGGCGGTGTCGGGGGTCGGCATGTTCGGGCTCGGGGGGACCCAGGGGAGGTTCCAGGCGTCGTAGAACTCCGAGCGCTTCCAGCCCGTCATCAGGACCGTGTCCAGGGGGACGGGCGAGGTGAGGAACTCACCGTTGAAGAGACGGGCCAGCTCCGCGACGGTCATCCCGTGTGCCTGGGAGATGGGCGCTCTGCCCACGAAGGTCGCGAACTCCTTGTGCAGGACCGGGCCCTGGGCCGCACGGCCGGTGACCGGATTCGGGCGGTCCAGGACGACGAAGCGTTTGCCCGCGAGCCGGGCCGCCTCCATGCAGTCGTACAGGGTCCAGATGTACGTGTAGAAGCGCGCGCCCACGTCCTGGATGTCGAAGACGATCGTGTCCACGCCGGAGGCGGTGAAGATGTCGGCGAGGGGCCCGCCGCTCTTGAGGTACGTGTCGTAGACGGGGAGGCCGGTCGCGGGGTCGTCGTAGCGGCCTTCGGAGCCGCCCGCCTGCGCGGTGCCCCGGAAGCCGTGTTCGGGGCCGAAGACGGCCGTCAGGTCGACGCGGGGGTCGGTGTGCATCACGTCGACGATGTGCCGGACGTCTCGGGTGACGCCGGTGGGGTTGGTGACGATGCCGATACGCTCGCCGCGGAGTTGTTCGTAGCCGGATGCGGCGAGGTTCTCGAAGCCGGTTCGCCTGCGGGGCTTGGCCGCGGAGGCGGGTGGAGCGGCGGTGAGTGAGGCTGCTGCCGTTGTCGCTGCGAGGAGAGCTCGTCTGGATAGGCGCATGAGGTGCACGGTAGGCGCCGGCGCGGGTTGTGGGGAGGTTTCTCTCACCCTTTCCTTCAACATACCGACCGGTTAGTCTGGGCCGGCAGTCGAGCCGCAGTCGAAGGAGACCGATGGTGGAAGCCCTGCAGGGTGCCGGAGTGGTTGTGACCGGAGCGGGAGGTGGCATCGGGGCCGCGCTGGCCCGGCGGTTTGCTGCGGAAGGGGCCCGGGTCGTCGTCAATGACCTCGATGCCGGCCGCGCGAAGGCCGTGGCCGAGGAGATCGGGGGCATCGCCGTCGCCGGGGACGCCTCCGCCGTCGTCTCCGACGCCCGCGACGCGCTCGGCGGCGACGTCGACGTCTACTGCGCCAACGCCGGTGTCGCCTTCGGCGGAGGGAACGCCGACGAGCCGCTCGACGAGACCGGCTGGGCCACCTCCTGGGACGTGAACGTCATGGCGCACGTGCGGGCCGCCCACGCGCTGCTTCCGGGGTGGCTGGAGCGGGGGAGCGGGCGGTTCGTGTCGACCGTTTCCGCCGCAGGGCTGCTGACCATGATCGGGGCCGCTCCTTACGCCGTCACCAAGCACGGCGCGTACGCCTTCGCCGAGTATCTGTCGCTGACCTACCGGCACCGGGGGATCAAGGTGCACGCGATCTGTCCGCAGGGCGTGCGGACCGACATGCTCGCGGCCACCGGGACCGCGGGGGACCTGGTGCTCCAGCCGACCGCCGTCGAACCGGAGGATGTGGCCGAGGCGCTGTTCCGCGGGATCGAGGAGGACCGGTTCCTGATCCTGCCGCACCCGGAGGTCGCCGAGTACTACCAGGCGCGGGCCGCCGACCCCGACCGCTGGCTGGCCGGCATGAACCACCTCCAGCGCAAGTGGGAGGAGGTCCGATGAGCGAGTCCTCTTACGCCGCCAAGCCCTGGCTGGCGCTGCTCAGCGAGGCCCAGCGCGGGCCGGTCGAACCCGAAGACTCGCTGGTGCACGTCCTGCGGCGGGCCGTCGCCGAGGCGCCGGAGCGGCCCTTCCTCGCCTACTTCGACGGGCGGCTCAGCTATCGCGAGGTCGACGAGCTGAGCGACTCCGTCGCCGGGCACCTCGCCGCTCGCGGTCTGGAGCGCGGGGACCGGGTGGCGGTCCTGCTCCAGAACTCCCCGCTCTTCGTGCTCGCGCTGCTCGGTGCCTGGAAGGCGGGCGCGGTCGTCGTGCCCGTCAACCCCATGTACAAGTCGGGGGAGGTCGGCCATGTCCTGCGGGACGGTGAGGTGGCCGCGCTGATCTGCTCCGACCGGGCCTGGGAGTCGTATCTGCGCGAGACGGCGGCCGGTTCGCCGGTGCGGATCGTGCTGACCGGGTGCGAGTTGCATTTCCAGACCCGCGGGGACGCGCGCGTGCTCACCTTCGAGCGGCTGCCGCAGGCCGAGGACGCCGACGACCTGGTCGCCGTCGCCCGGGCCGGGCATAAGGCGCCCGAAGGGCGGGACGTCACACCCTCCGACATCGCGTTGATCAGCTACACCTCGGGGACGAGCGGCACACCCAAGGGCGCCACCAACACGCACGGCAACATCATGTACAACGCCGAGCGGCAGCGCACCGGACTCGGGTTGCCCGAGGCGCCCGTCTACTTCGCGCTGGCGCCCCTGTTCCACATCACCGGGATGGTCTGCCAGCTCGGGGCGTGTCTGAACAGCGTGGGCACGCTCGTGCTGGCGTACCGCTTCGAGGCGGGTGTCGTCCTGGAGGCCTTCGCCGAGCATCGGCCGCACTACACGGTCGGCCCGTCGACCGCCTTCATGGCCCTGGCCGCCCACCCGGACGTCACCCGCGAGCACTTCTCGTCGTTCGTCAACATCTCCTCGGGCGGAGCCCCGCTGCCGCCCGCCCTGGTGGAGAAGTTCCGGGCCGGCTTCGGGCCGTACATCCGCAACGGCTACGGGCTGACCGAGTGCTCCGCGCCCTGCGCCTCCGTGCCGCCGGAGCGGGAGGCGCCCGTCGACCCGGTGTCCGGGACGCTCGCCGTGGGTGTGCCGGGGCCAGAGACGGTCGTACGGATCGTCGACGACAGCGGTGCCGAGGTGCCCTTCGGCGAGCAGGGCGAGATCGTCGTGCGCGGGCCGCAGGTGGTGCCCGGCTACTGGCGACGGCCGGAGGCGACCGCTGAGACCTTCCCGGACGGTGAGCTGCGCACGGGTGACATCGGTTTCATGGACCCGCAGGGCTGGCTGTACGTCGTGGACCGCAAGAAGGACATGATCAACGCGTCCGGCTTCAAGGTGTGGCCGCGCGAGGTCGAGGACGTGCTGTACACGCATCCGGCGGTGCGCGAGGCGGCCGTCGTCGGAGTGCCCGACGGGTACCGCGGGGAGACCGTCAAGGCGTACATCAGCCTCCGTCCGGGTGCGGAAACCGACCCCGATGCGCTCGCCGCGTACTGCAAGGAGAGACTGGCGGCCTACAAATACCCGCGGCAGGTGGAGATCCTGCCCGACTTGCCGAAGACGGCCAGTGGGAAGATCCTCCGGCGGGAACTCCGTTCCCCACCGCACAACAGCGAATGACCTCTCGAAAGGCAGGTGGCGGCACAGTGCCCAGGACGACGGACGGAGACGGTACGCCCGTCCCGCAGCGGCTGCTGGCCGCCGCCACCCGGCTCTTCGCCGAGCAGGGCTACGACCGCACCTCCGTGCAGGAGATCGTCGAGGCGGCCGGCGTCACCAAGGGGGCGCTGTACCACTACTTCGGCTCCAAGGACGACCTCCTGCACGAGGTGTACGCGCGCGTGCTGCGCGTGCAGCAGGAGCGCCTCGACGCGCTCGCGAACGCCGACGAGCCGATCGAGAAGCGGCTTCGGGCGGCGGCGGCCGACGTCGTCGTCACCACGATCGAGAACCTCGACGACGCGATGATCTTCTTCCGCTCGATGCACCACCTGAGCCCCGAGAAGAACAAGCAGGTGCGCGCCGAGCGGCGGAAGTACCACGAGCGGTTCCGCGCGCTCATCGAGGAGGGCCAGGAAGCGGGCGTCTTCTCGAAGGCGACCCCGGCCGATCTCGTCGTGGACTACCACTTCGGGTCCGTCCACCACCTGTCGACCTGGTACCGCCCGGACGGCCCGATGGGCCCGCAGGAGGTGGCCGACCACCTGGCCGACCTCCTCCTGCGGGCCCTGCGGCCGTAGAGCGCCTCCTAGAGGTACTTCTTCAGCTCCCGTCGCGCGAGTGAGCGCTGGTGGACCTCGTCCGGGCCGTCCGCGATCATCAGGGTGCGGGCGCCGGCGTACAGCTCGGCCAGCGGGAAGTCCTGGCTGACGCCGCCCGCACCGTGCAGCTGGATCGCCCGGTCGATGATGTCGACGACCGCGCGGGGCGTGGCGATCTTGATGGACTGGATCTCGGTGTGGGCACCCCGGTTGCCGACGGTGTCCATCAGCCAGGCCGTCTTCAGGACCAGCAGGCGGAGCTGCTCGACGGTCACGCGTGCGTCGGCGATCCAGTTGTGGACCACGCCCTGCTGGGCCAGCGCCTTGCCGAAGGCGTCGCGGGAGACCGCGCGGCGGCACATCAGCTCGATCGCCCGCTCGGCCATGCCGATCAGCCGCATGCAGTGGTGGATCCGGCCGGGGCCGAGGCGGGCCTGGGCGATGGCGAAGCCGCCGCCCTCCTCGCCGATGAGGTTCGAGGCCGGTACGCGCGCGTGGTCGAAGATCACCTCGGCGTGGCCGCCGTGGGAGTGGTCCTCGTAGCCGAAGACCCGCATCGCCCGCCTGACCGTGACGCCGGGGGTGTCCCGGGGGACCAGGATCATGGACTGCTGGCGGCGGATGTCCTCACCGTCCGGGTCGGTCTTGCCCATCACGATGAAGATCTTGCAGTCCGGGTTCATCGCCCCGGAGATGTACCACTTGCGGCCGGTGACGACGTACTCGTCGCCGTCGCGCTCGATGTACGTGGTGATGTTCGTGGCATCGGAGGACGCGACCTCCGGCTCGGTCATCGCGAACGCCGAGCGGATCTCACCGGCCAGCAGCGGCTCCAGCCACTGCTTCTTCTGCTGCTCGTCACCGAACTGCGAGAGCACCTCCATGTTGCCGGTGTCGGGCGCCGCGCAGTTCAGCGCGGTGGGCGCGAGCTGCGGGGAGCGGCCGGTGATCTCGGCGAGCGGGGCGTACTGGAGGTTGGTGAGGCCGGCGCCGTACTCGGCGTCGGGCAGGAAGAGGTTCCACAGGCCCTGCCTGCGCGCCTCGGCCTTGAGTTCCTCGACGACGGCCGGGGTGTCCCACGGCGAGGCCAGCAGGGCGCGCTGCTCCTCCGCGACGGCCTCGGCGGGGTAGACGTACTCGTCCATGAAGGCGAGCAGCTTGGCGCGCAGCTCCTCGGTGCGCGCGTCGAACGCGAAGTCCATGCGGATCAGCCTTCCTGGATGCCGTCGTGAAGCGTGGTCAGACCGTGCTGGATGAAGACCGGAACGAGGTCGCCGATGCGGTCGAAACCGCGGCCGACCGTCTGGCCCAGGGTGTAGCGGTAGTGGATGCCCTCCAGGATCACGGCGAGCTTGAACCAGGCGAACGCCGTGTACCAGGACACCGCGGAGACGTCCCGCCCGGAGCGCTCGGCGTACCGGGCGACCAGTTCGGCCGGGTCCGGGTGGCCCGGGGCCTCGGCGGTCGTGGAGACGGGGGAGTCGGGCATGCCCAGCGGCATGCTGTACATGACCAGCAGGCCGAGATCGGTGAGCGGGTCGCCGAGGGTCGACATCTCCCAGTCGAGGATCGCCTTGATCTCGTCGTCGTCGCCCATCAGGACGTTGTCGAGGCGGTAGTCGCCGTGGACGACCGTGGCCGCGGGGGACTGCGGGAGACGGCGGCCGAGAGTCGCGTGCAGCTCGTCGATGCCGGCCAGGTCGCGATTGCGGGAAGCGTCCAGCTGCTTGCCCCAGCGGCGCAGCTGGCGGTCCAGGAAGCCCTCCGGGCGGCCGAAGTCCGCGAGGCCCACCCCGGCGGGGTCCACCGCGTGCAGCTCGACCAGGGTGTCGACGAGGGACAGCACGGCGTCGCGGGTGCGCTCGGGCCCGAGGGGGGCGAGCTCGTCGGCGGTGCGGTACGGGGTGCCCTCGACGAACTCCATGACGTAGAAGGGCGAGCCGGGCACCGCCCCGTTCTCGGGGTTCTCGCACAGCAGGACCGCGTTCGGCACCGGCACGTTCGTGGGATGCAGGGCGCTGATGACCCGGTGTTCGCGCTTCATGTCGTGCGCGGTGGCCAGGACATGGCCCAGCGGGGGCCGCCGTACGACCCACTTCGACGTGCCGTCCGACACCGCGTAGGTGAGATTCGACCGTCCGCCCTCGATCAGCCGGCCGGTCAGAGGGCCGTGCACCAGGCCGGGCCGCTCGCGGTCGAGCAGGCCGCGCAGCCGGTCGAGATCGAGTCCTGGTGGATGATCGGGGCTCATCTGTGCTCCTTACGCGCGCGTGAACGGTCCCGACCATCATGCCGACTGGTCGGTATGTCGTCCAGGGGGGGAGGGGAACGTGATCCGGGCCACGATAGGCCGACAGCTCCCCGCGCGGTGCGTCGGGGAGCCGTCGGCGGTGCTTTCCGGTCGGGTCAGTGGTCGTCCCAGTGGCCGTCGTGGGCGGCGTGCCGGTGGCCGTCGTGGACGTAGTCGACATGGTCGCCGTGCAGGACGCTCTCGTGTCCGCAGTCCTGGCCGTGCCGGTGCTCGTGACCGTCGTGCGAGACATGTCCACCGGGTTCGCACTCGTCCCAGTGGCCCTCGTGCTCGCGGTGCAGATGACCGTCGTGCGCGTAGTCGACGTGGTCCTCGTGCGGCACCTCGGCGTGTCCGCAGTCCGGGCCGTGGGTGTGCGCGTGCGAGGCGTGTTCGTGGTGGAGGGTGGTCATGGTGCTCACCTTCGAAGCGACGGGCGATGACGTCGGACAGGCTGTCACGCGAAAGGTGCGTATGCGGATATTCAGGTCTGCGTGGCGTACGGGTACCCCGTAGGGGCGAGGGTGGGCGGGGCCGGGCTCGGGTGGGGGGCGCCGAGCCGCTCAGAACACCAGTGCCGCCCCGCACACCGCCGTCGCCACCGTGCACACGACCGCCGCCGTGGCTTGTCCCGGGGTGAGGGCCCCCGGTGTGTCCGACGAGGTCAGGGTGCGGATGCGGTGGTGGGCGAGGGAGAGGAAGCCCAGCCAGAGGGCGCAGCACAGGGCGCAGGCGACGAGTGTGGCGGGGGACGGGCCGCCGTGCAGGGCCGTCTTCATGGCGAGTACCGCGGAGACGGTGCCCGAGAGGGTCGTACGGCGCCAGGCGAGCCTGGTGCGTTCGGGCTGGAGCCCCGGGTCGCGCTCCGCGGCGGCGGCCTCGCTCATCCCTCCCACCCGACGAGCACCACGACGACCATGGCCACGGCCACCACCGCGACCACCAGGCTCAGCAGCGCCGGGAACCGGGACACCGGCAGATCCTCGCCCCGCCGCATCGCCCGCTCGCACCGCACCCAGTGGTTGACCGCCCGCAACGAGCACAGCACGCCCGCCGCGAGCAGCACGAGTGCCAGGCCCACCCGCCAGCCCCAGCGCAGATCCGGCAGGAACTGGTCCACGGCGAAGCCGCCGCCGATCAGTGCGAGCGCGGTGCGCAGCCAGGCCAGGAAGGTGCGTTCATTGGCCAGCGAGAACCGGTAGTCGGGGGTACGGCCCTCCTGCCGGACCTCGTCGGGGGCGAACCAGACGCGGACGTTCCGTGCGAAATCGATCACGCGCACGAGCCTATCGGCCGGGTTACCGAACGACGTGGTGCGGGCCCCGCTCAGCCCATCGACCGGTACGCCTTGAGCCGCTCGTAGGCGGCCAGCCCGTCCGGCACCCACTCCCAGTCCCGCAGGCGCAGCTCCACCTCGTCCTCCGGCAGGAAGTCGTACCAGGCGACCTCCTCGACCTGGGGGCTGACCGGGAGCTCGCAGCGGACCTCGTAGACCGCGGACCACCAGGTCCGGCCGGCCCCGTCGTCGTACAGGAACTTGAAGAGGAACTCCGGGCGGGGCAGCCCGCTCACGCCGAGTTCCTCTTCGGCCTCGCGCAGGGCCGCGTCGTCGTAGGACTCGCCCGCGCCGACCACTCCGCCGACGAACATGTCGTAGAGCGACGGGAAGACGAGTTTCGTCGGAGTGCGGCGGTGGACGAAGAGGCGGCCCTCGGCGTCTGTGGCCCGGATGAAGACGCAGCGGTGGCGCAGCCCCTCGGCGTAGGCCTCGCCGCGTGGGGACTGGGCGACGACGTTGTCGTTCTCGTCGACGATGTCGAGGATCTCGTCAGCAGCGCTCATGCCCCTATCCAAGCAGCAGCGCTCATGCCCCATCCAAGCAACAGCGCTCATGCCCCTATCCAAGCAGCAGCGCCCGTGCCGTCCGTCCCGGCGGGCGCGCGTCAGCTCGGCTGGAGGTCGCGCGCAGGTTCCGACCGGGCGGCCCCGCGCGGCATCGCGGGGTGCATCCCCAGCAGCACGATGCCCGCGACGACGGCCGCGAGCCCCACCGCCTCCCAGGTCAGCGCAGCGGTGTCGGTGCGCAGCCGGTCGCCCAGGAAGCCCACCCCGCACACGATCCCGGCGAGCGGCTGGGCCGCGGTCAGCGCGGGCAGCGACATCCGCAGGGGCGCGGTTTCGAACGCGCTCTGCACCAGGACGAGGCCGGTGACCCCGAGCACCAGCACGGCGTACGGCTGCCAGCCGGTCAGCAGCTCGGCGAGGCCGCCCTCGGAGAAGCGCTGGCCGCTGACCCGGGTGAGGGCGTCCTGGACGCCGTACAGCAGACCGGCGGCCAGGGCCAGCAGGACCGGGCCCGAGCTGAGGCGGGAGCGTTTGGCGTAGGTCGTGAGCAACAGGGCGAGGCCGATCATGGCGCCGATGATCAGCCAGTGGCGGAAGGGATCGGTGACCGCCGTACCGCCGCGTGGCTCACCCGCCACGATGAACGCGGTCACCCCGCCCGCGAGCAGTGCGAGCCCCGCCCAGCCCTGGCGGCCCAGCGGCTGCTTCGTCTGCTTGCGGGAGAGGGCCAGGGCGAAGAGGAGGTTCGTGGCGAGGAGGGGTTCGACCAGGGAGACCTCGCCCTGGCCCAGCGCGATCGCGCCGAGGACCATGCCGGCCACCATCAGGCCGATACCGCCGAGCCAGCGCGGCACCTTCACCAGGTCGAGGAGCAGCCGGGGCGAGAGGAAGTCGCTCAGCGGGGCCTGACGGGCCGCGTTCTGCTGGAGCACGAAGCCGAAGCCCAGGCAACAGGCAGCACTCACGGCGAGAATCAGAACCAGAACCGACACGCTGCGTACCTCGATCGTCCGGCCGGGCGGCGGGGTGGTTGTCGCCGACTGTAGCGTCCCAGTGTCCGGCTTGCCCCTGGGAGTACCCGTATTCGGGCTGTCGACTCGGCCGCCGCCGCCGTTCTCGGCAGCGGGGGTTCCTGTCATGGTGCGGTGCGAGGAAGCGCGGCGCCATGGCGTACGCCACAGACGCGGGCGCTTGACCCGGTCCCACCAGCACCGCTTCGCCACAACTTCCTCTCAAGTATGGAGAGTTGACGCGTGTAACGCGCCTTCGGCCCTTGACGCAAACCATTGGCGGGCGGTTGGCTGTCCGTGATCAGTCGATGGCGGTGCGAATCGGCCCGCCGACCTGCCCACATCGACGGTCGGCCTGCGCGTGTCCGCCCAGGCGCCCCTTCCGCCCCACCACTTCCGTCTCGCCCTTTCGCCCCACCCGTCACGCGCCATGTTCCGTGAGGAAAACCCACACGGTGTCCCCGCCACCGCCACCCTTCGGCCGCAGTCGAAAACGCGCCGCCCAGGCCTTCGACGCGGCCCTCGACGACGCCGAACTCATCGACGCGCGTGCCGCTTTGGTGCAGGGCAGATGGCAGGCGGCCCGTGCGCTGCTCGCCCGGACGGGTGACGAGTGGGACCGGCGGGGCCACCGGATCACGGTTCTCGCCGCCGAGCCGTACAGCGACGCCTGGGCCAGGGACTGGCTGGTGGCCGAGCCGGACTCCGGCGACGCCGCCGTACTGCTCGCCCTCGCCCTGGTCCAGCGGGTGCTGCGGGGCAAGGGAAAGCCCGCCCCAGCCCGCGACGCCTGCCGGACCGCGGCCCACCGCCTGCCCGCCGACCCCACCCCCTGGCTCGGCCTGCTCCTGCTGGAGCGTGACCTCGGGGCGGCGGACGAGGTGGCCGAGGTCTTCGGCGAGATCCGGCAGCGGCACGCCGACCACCACCACGCCCACCATCTGATGGTCGCCCGGCTCGCCGAGCGCCGGGCCGAGGCGGGCCCCGATCCGCTGCACGAGGTCTATGACTTCGCCAACTGGGCCGCCGAGCAGGCCCCTGCCGACTCACCGCTCGCGATCCTGCCCGTCATCGCGCACGCCGAGCGCTACCGGGCCCTGGCCGCCGCCGGGCACGAGCCGCGCGACCCCGCCGCCTCCGGCCACTGGACCGGACGACGGGCCCGGCAGGTGATGAAGGCGGCTTTCGACTGGTGGCTGGAATGGGAGCACGAGGGCCACCCCCGCCGCCTGGTCGACCTCAACTTCCTCGCCCACGCGAAGGTCTGCGAAGGCCGCGGCGCGGAGGCCGCCGCCCTCTTCCACCGCATCGGCGAACGCCCCACCCCGGCTCCCTGGTCCTATCCGGACCACGAGCCGTACTCCGCCTTCCGTGCCGCCCGCGACCGCGCGCTCGGCACGGTGTAGCACCCCCGAACCCCAGAAGGACGGTCCCCATGGCCACCGAGAGTTCCAGCAAGAGCAGACCAGACATCAGTACGTTCAAGGGGCAGGAGCGCGCGCTGCGCGCCGGCCGCCTCGGCACCGGAGGCCTGCTGCTCTCCGTCCTCGCCGCGACCGCCCCCCTCATGGTCGTCGCGGGTGTCATGCCCACCACATTCGCGGTGATGGGGATCGTCGGCCAGCCCCTGCTCTACGTCGTCCTCGGCCTGGTCCTCGTCCTGTTCAGCGTGGGCTACGCCGAGATGAGCCGGCACGTCCACAACGCCGGCGCCTTCTACGCCTACATCTCCCGCGGCCTCGGCGGCACGGCAGGTGCGGCCGCGGCCCTCGTCGCCCTGGTCGCCTACAACGCCCTCCAGGTCGGCATCTACGGCATCTTCGGCTTCGAGGTCTCCGGGCTGTTCGCCACCTACGCCGACCTGTCGGTGGCCTGGTGGATACCGGCGCTGGTGGCCGCCCTGGTCGTCGGCGCGCTGGGCTGGCTGAAGATCGACGTCAACGCGCGTGTGCTCGGCGTCCTGCTCATCGTCGAGGTCGCCCTGGTCGTCATCTTCGACGTCGCCGCGGTCGCCGACCCCGCGGCCCAGGGCCTGTCCCTGCACGCCTTCAACCCGGACACCCTCAGCGGCGCCGGCGTCGGCACCGCCCTGTGCTTCTGCATCGCCGCCTTCCTCGGCTTCGAGCAGGCGCCCGTGTACGCCGAGGAGACCAGCCGCCCGCACATCCTGGTGCCGCGCGTGATGTTCCTGGCGGTCGGTGGCGTCGCCGTCTTCTTCGCGCTCAGCAGCTGGGCCCTCACCGTCGCCACCGGGCCCTCGGCGGTCGTCGCCGAATCGCAGAAGCAGAGCGCCGGACTGCTCTTCGGGCTCACCGAGTCCCGCCTCGGCGGCACGTTCACGGACGTCCTGCACGTGCTGTTCGTGACCGGCATGTTCGCGGCCATGCTCAGCTTCCACAACGTGGTCGCCCGCTACGCCTTCGCGATGGGCCGCGAGGGCCTGCTGCCCGCCGCCTTCGGCCGCACGAACAGTGCCAGCGGCGCGCCCGGCACCGGCTCGCTGCTCCAGACCGCCGTGTCCGTGGTGGTCGTGGTCGTCTTCGCGATCGCCGACGACAAGCCCACCGGCGACCCGACCGTGCCGGTCCTGCACCTGTTCACCTGGTTCGGCAACATCGGCTCCCTCGGCGTGATCCTGCTGATGGCGGCCGCTTCCGCCTCCGTGATCGCCTTCTTCGTCCGGCGCGGCGCGGCCGGCGCCCAGGCCTGGCGGCTGGTCACCTCGGCCCTCGCGGGGATCGCCCTGCTGGTGATCGCCGTCTACACGGTGAAGGACTTCGACGTCCTGGTCGGCGCGGGCCCGGGTTCCTCGCTGAGCTGGGTGCTGCCCGGCATCATCGGGCTCGCCGTGCTGGTGGGCCTGGCGCAGGGACTGCTCCTGCGGGCCCGCAGGCCCGAGGCGCACGCCCGGATCGGCCTCGGCAACGAGGCGTTCCAGCTGGAGAAGGCGGCGGGGGAGGTGTCCTAGCCCTCCGCGAACCGGATGCTCGCTGAGATCCGGGTGAGAAGTGGTTACAGAAGTCTGACGAGCACCCGTGATTCCTGGTCCCGCAGGCCTCGCGGGTGTTCGAATGAGTACGTGAACTCCGAACAGCCCGAGGAGCAGCGCGGTGCGCCGATCGGCCGCCGTGTCCTCCTCGGCACCCTCGGCCTGGGCGCGCTCGGCGTGGTCGCCGCGCCCACCCTGCAACGCGGCCTGGAGGCCTTCCTCGGCAGTGCCGCCGACAAGGACCCCACCGGGCTGACGGGACTGCTCCCCAACGGCGGCGGCTTCCGCTACTACTCGGTGACCTCGTCCGTGCCGCACAAGAACGCCGAGAACTACCAGCTCAAGATCGACGGACTGGTCTCGCGCCCGCGCACCTACACCCTGGCCGACCTGCGGGCGATGCCCCAGACCCGGATGGTCAAGGACGTGCAGTGCGTGACGGGCTGGCGGGTCCCGGACACGCCGTTCGAAGGCGTACGGCTGTCCCGGCTGCTGGACGCCGCCGGGGTGACCGCGAAGGCGGGCGCCGTCCGCTTCACCTGTTTCGACGGGGCGTACTCCGAGAGCCTCACCCTCGACCAGGCCCGCCGCTCGGACGTCCTGGTGGCCCTGCGCATGCAGGACAAGGACATCGGCCACTCCCACGGCGGCCCGGTCCGCCTCTATGTGGCCCCCATGTACTTCTACAAGTCGGCCAAGTGGCTGTCCGGCATCACCGTCACCGAGGACGTGGAGCCGGGTTACTGGGAGGACCGGGGCTACGACGTGGACGCCTGGGTGGGCCGATCGAACGGGCGGGACGATGCGCCTACGAGTTGACGCCCCACCGCAGGCACCTGTCCGGCGCTTCGGGCGCAGCCAGAAGTGGGTCCACCGCGTGACCGCCGCACTGATGGGCGTCTGCGTGGTGACGGCGGCCTGCCTCTACGTCCCCCAGTTCGCCGAACTCGTCGGCCGCCGTGAGCTGGTGGTCCGCGTCCACGAGTGGGCGGGTCTGGCCCTGCCGGTACCGGTCCTGGTGGGCCTGGTCTCCCGCGCCTTCCGCGCCGACCTGGGCTTCCTGAACCGCTTCGGCCCGCACGACCGGGTCTGGCTGCGTGCCGCGCTGCGCCGCGACAAGCGCCGGGCGGCCCGTCCCGCGGGCAAGTTCAACGCGGGTCAGAAGGTCTACGCCGCCTGGATCGCGGGCGCGAGCCTGGTCATGCTCGGCACGGGCCTGCTGATGTGGTTCACCCACCTCACTCCGATCCAGTGGCGCACCAGCGCGACCTTCGTCCACGACTGGCTGGCCCTCTCGATCGGCATCGTCCTCGCGGGCCACATCGGCATGGCCCTCGGGGACCCGGAGGCACGGCGCGGCTTGCGGACGGGGTCAGTGAGCCGGGAGTGGGCGGAACGCAAACACCCCCTGTGGCGGCCGTGAACGGCGGCCGGTGGCGGCGCGGTGAGCGCCTTCCGTGATATGTCGCGTGACTTCTGCGAAAAGAGGAAAGTCGTTGCACGCAGGGTGATCCATTGGATACATTCTGCGTCCTGAGCGACTCGCTCGATGACCCCGCGTTGTGCGGAACGGCTCCTCGGCCGGAGGCAGTTGACCAATCCGAGCAGCCGAGCCGCTTGCCGTACGGAAGGCACGACCACGTTGTCCTGCCTCCCCCCAGACGGTCGGCGTGCGGCTCGAACGGCACCGGACGTCCCGGACGCGAGAGATCCGCGGACAGACACGGGTGGAGGTCGGAGGCCAGCATGTCCGCGCTCTCGCTCGGTCGGACTTCGCAGTCCGGCAGGCAGACGCAGATGTGCCGATGCTCGTCATCGGCCCCGGCTTTCTGGAGTGCCGTTCCATGCCCGTACACCGACCCGAGACCGTCCCGATCACGCTCGCGGAGCGTGAGATCCGTCTGATCACGGACGTGCTGCGGCACGCCGCGGCGGAATGCTCCGCCGTCACGACACCCTCCGAACCGTCCGATGCCGCACTGGACGGCGGAGTCACGCTGGGCCGGCTGACGGTTCAGTGGCAGGGCATCGTCGGCGAACAGATGCGCCATGAGGGCACCGGATTGCTGAGCGTCTCGCAGAATCGGGAAGCGTGGTACCAGGTCCGCGCGGCACTGAGCGACCACGCCGCACAGGCCTCCCGTGACGTGGAACTGGCGGGACTGGACGCCGACGCCCCCGCCAGACGGCGCGCGCACGACGCACTGCTCCTGGCTGACCGCATCGCGGAGGCGTCACATGGCTGGTGAGACGCACGTTGCCGGCTCCTCCGGGCTCTCCCGTGCCGATGTCGGTGCCGGTGTCGACGCCGAGACGCTTTCCGGCGCCGACAGGGAGACCGGCTGGCAGCCCGCCCAGTGGCCCCTGCCCAGGGTCGCGGCGGTCGACAACCTGGCCGACGCCCTCACCGGAAAGAGCTTCACCGCGGGCGCCGTCCGTGTCCTCTCCCAGGCCGCCGTGCGCCCGGACGAACTGCGGCGCAAGCTGGCCGAACCCGCCGAACTGCGCGTCCAGGGCGGCACGTTGCTGATCGCCGAGACCCGGTTGTGGTCGGCCGCGGTGGTGCCCCACCCGGCCAACCCGCGGGAGTACGGCCGCCGCAGCTACGCGCTCGGCGGGGCCGCCGCGAACCTGCGGGTACTGCCCGAGCCCACGTCGGGCCCGGGACACCTCGCCGAGCTGGAGATCCTGGTCGAGAGTCCGCACACGCTCGCGCAGCGGCTCGAGGACGCCCAGAGTCGGCTGGCCAGAGAGAACCCCCTCGGCGAGGACGTGGCGGTGGACGGAGTGCTCCAGCCCCTCACCGTCGTCCCGATGACGGTCCGGCACCGGGACGGGCACCGCTCGGCCCCCCTGCTGATCGCCGCCGACGGTTCGAGCCGCATCAGCGCGGTCCATGAACTCCTCGGCTACGCGCCGTCGAAGGTCGCGTACGAGTGGAGCATAGACAGCCGGTTGTTCCGCCGGGAGACCAATCGCTGGCTCCGGTTGGTGCAGAAGCAGGGCTGGGAGAACCTCAGCGACGAGGAACAGCAGAAGGTGCGGGTCCTGACCGTGCCGGCCCGCGTGGTGATCGGGTTCCGGCCCAACGAACGGACGAACCTTCCCTTCCACACCGCCGTACGGAACTTCATCGGCCTGACCCACATCCGCCCGCCCAAGCCCTACGGCTCCGCCGTGGAGAACGAGGCGAAGGCCGACGCGGTACTCGACACCCTGGCCCAGCCCACGCGCAGCCGTCCGGCCCGGATCTCGGAGCCGCAGAAGCAGTGGTTCGCTGGGGTGATCAGCCATGACGAGGCCCTGGACGAGGGCTTCAGCCCGTACCGCGACGTCCGGGCCGCGGAGATCGTCCGCTCCGTGCTCGGCGGCAGCGCCAAGCGACGCGTCAACGACGGCATCCGGTCCCTGACCGCCAAGCAGAAGCCCACGCGTGAGGACCGGGTCGACATCGCCGTCGAACTCGTCATCCGCCCGTACCGCACCGAGATGAACGACCTCGTCCAGGTCGTGCGGCCGCGCCGCGCGGTGCTCCAACGTGCCTACCGGCTCAAGGAGATCGAGCAGCATCTGACGGCGGACCTCAGGCTGGAGGGCGCCGAATACGACGGCCTGTCGCTGGAGCAACTGCGCGACGAGGCGCTGGACGAGGTGGAGTCCGGCTTCGGCGACAGCGGAGAACTGGGTCCGGCCCAGACCGAGTTGGCGGTGAAGGCCTGCTACTACATGGCCGTCGCCGATCCCATGGCGCTGCAGCGCGAGGTGTTCGGAGGGCCGGAACATGAGGACGACCGCAGCCCCGCGACCGTGCTGCGCGCCATGCTGGCCCGCAGCCGCGGCGTCCACCAGGCGTACGAGATCGTCCGCGCCGGCCGCCGTGGCGAGCCGCTCCTGGAGGTCGACGAGAAGGGTGTCCCGAACCGGTCGGCCGCGGGTGAGGTGCGGGAGCTGACCGACACGCTCGTGCGCCATACCTACAACGGCGAGCCCTCCACGGACGTTCCCCAGACCACGGGCCACAAGGCCGCGAGCCTGCGGTGGGCCGAGATCCGGCTGAAGGTCGAGGAGCTGACCAGGGCCGTGGCGGCCATGGAGGCTGTACCCGTCGACGAGGGCGGTCGCAGCCTGGTGCAACGGGACGGCTGGGACACCGAGCAGATCAAGGAACTGCGGGCCACCCTCGACCGCAGCGACCGCAAGCTCGCCACCTGGGCCGATGTGCACGAGGACAACAAGATGGCCGCGCAGGAACAGGCGGAGGCCGAGCAGGAGCTTTGACGGTGGTCCGGCTCTCCGCGGGGTTTTGACGGTGGTCTGGTCGTGTGCCAGTTCTTGACGGTGGCTCAGTCATCCGCAGGAGTTCCGACGACGGTCCCCCTGGAGCCCTGATGGGAGTCTGGTCGCCCGCCGGAGTCCCAACGGCGGTCCAGCCGCGCCGGAGCCCTCACGGCAGTCCCGTCGTCCGCCGGGGTCCCGACGGAGCTCCTGCCCTCGGAGCCGGTGGCCAGGAGTTGCCGGCCCCCGGCGTTCCCGCGGGGCGACGGATCGCCGTAGCGCTAGATGACCAGCGAGAGCAGCAGGACCAGACCGCCCGCGAACACCGAGATGATCGTCTCCATGATCGACCAGGTCTTGACGGTCTGGCCGACGTCCAGGCCGAAGTACTCCTTGACCAGCCAGAACCCGGCGTCGTTGACATGGCTGAAGAAGAGGGAGCCGGCGCCGATGGCGAGGACGAGCAAGGCGGTGTGGGTCGTCGACATGTTCGCGGCGAGCGGGGCGACCAGGCCGGCCGCGGAGACCGTGGCCACCGTCGCGGAGCCGGTCGCGAGGCGGATCGCGACCGCGATCAGCCAGGCGAGGAGCAGGGCCGGGATGGACCAGTCCTCGGATATCTCCAGGACCATCTGACCCACACCTGAGTCGATCAGGGTCTGCTTGAAGCCGCCGCCGGCGCCGACGATCAGCAGGATGCCGGCGATGGGCGCGAGGCCCTTCTCGATGAGCGGGGTGAGGCGCTCCTTGCCGAAGCCGGCGGGGCGAAGCAGCGTGAAGATGCCCACGAGCACCGAGGCCAGCAGGGCGATCAGCGGCGAGCCGACGACGTCGAAGACGCGCTGCCCGGTGTTGTCGGGGTCGTCGATCACGATGTCGACCAGTGCCTTGGAGAGCATCAGGACGACCGGGAGAAGGAGCGTGGCGAGGGTGGCACCGAAACCCGGGCGCTTCTCCAGGTCCTCCGAGGCACGCTGGGGGATCATCCGGTCGGGCGCGGGGACGTCCACCCAGCGGGCCGCGACCTTCGAGAACAGCGGACCGGCGACGATCACCGTAGGTATGGCCACCAGCACGCCGAGCGCGAGCGTCACACCGAGGTTGGCCTGCACCGCGTCGATCGCGACCAGGGGGCCGGGGTGCGGCGGGACCAGGCCGTGCATCACGGAGAGACCGGCGAGGGCCGGGATGCCGATGCGCATCAGGGAGTAGTTGCCGCGCTTGGCGACCATCAGCACGACCGGGATCAGCAGCACGACGCCGACCTCGAAGAACAGCGGCAGACCGATGACGGAGGCGATCAGAACCATCGCCCACGGCATCGAACGGCCGCCCGCCTTCGCGAGGATCGTGTCGACGATCTGGTCGGCCCCGCCCGAGTCGGCGAGCATCTTGCCGAGGATCGCGCCGAGGGCGATCAGCACACCGACGCCGGCGACCGTGGTGCCGAGACCGGTGGTGAAGCTGGTGATGGCCTTGTCGAGCGGCGCTCCGGCGACCGCGCCGAGCACGAGCGTGCCCAGGGTCAGCGACAGGAAGGCGTGGAGCCTGAACTTGGTGATGAGCAGAACGATGACGGCGATGCCCGCCAGTACGGCGATGCCCAGCTGAGCGTGACCGGCCGAGGTGATCGGCTCCGGTGCGTCCGCTGCCAGCATCTCGACGCTGAGTCTGGTCACGGGTGTCCCTTGCAGGTACGGGGATGGTCTTCGGAAAGGGGTGTTACGGGAGTTCGGCGAGCGCCTTCGCGGCGCGCCCGGTGATCTCCTCCGGGCTGCCGGAGACGTCCACCACGACCCCGGCCTCGTCCTCCTGGAGGGGCTGCAGCGTGGCGAACTGTGAGTCCAGCAGTGCGGTGGGCATGAAGTGCCCCTGCCGGTGCGACATCCGGTCCTCGATGAGGGAGCGGTCGCCCGCCAGGTGCACGAAGACGACCCCGGGCGCCTCGGCCCGCAGCCGGTCGCGGTACGACCGCTTCAGCGCCGAGCAGCTGACCACCCCGCCGAGCTCCGCCCGCCCGTGCGCCCAGGAGCCGATGGCGTCCAGCCACGGCCACCGGTCCTCGTCGGTGAGCGGAGTGCCGGCCGACATCTTGGCGATGTTGGCCGGCGGGTGGAAGTCGTCGCCCTCGGCGTACGGAACGCCGAGCCGGGCCGCGAGCAGGGGACCGATGGTGGTCTTCCCGGTGCCCGCGACGCCCATGACCACGACGACCTTCGGGGTACTCATCGCTGCCTCACTGTCTGCGTGTCGTCTTCGACATCAGATGCCGACTCATGCCGGCTGATGCAGACGCAACTGAAACCGATTAGGTACGACAAATTCAAGAGCCTGTGATGAATAAGTCTGACTTTTTCTGGGTGTGACATGCCCCGTACTCTGAGTGCATGAGCACATCGGGCCGGGGGCTGCACGGGCGCGTACTGGAATCCCTCGGCCCCGCCATCACCGCGGGGGAGTACCCGCCGGGCAGCGTGCTGCGCACGGACGAACTCGCTCAGCGCTTCGACGTCTCACGCTCGGTGATGCGCGAGGCGGTCCGGGTCCTGGAGTCGATGCACCTGGTCGAGTCCCGGCGGCGCGTGGGCGTGACGGTCCGCCCCAAGGCCGAGTGGAACGTCTACGACCCCCAGGTCATCCGCTGGCGGCTGGCCGGCGCCGACCGGCCGCACCAACTGCGCTCACTGACCGTGCTGCGCTCGGCGATCGAGCCGGTGGCGGCGGGCCTGGCCGCGAAGCACGCGACCGCCGAGCAGTGCGCCGAACTCACCGAGTGCGCGCTCGGCATGGTCGCCAACTCCAAGGGTCATCGCCTCGAGGGCTACCTCTTCCACGACATCGCCTTCCACCGCGTGATCCTCAACGCGTCCGGCAACGAGATGTTCGCCCGCCTCGGTGACGTGGTCGCCGAGGTCCTCACCGGACGCACCCGCCACGAGGTCATGTTCGAGGATCCCGACCCGGCCGCCGTCACCCTCCATGTCCGGCTCGCCGAGGCGATCCGCGAGGGCGACGCGGGTCACGCGGAGGAGCTGACCCGCGAGATCGCGGAGGGCGCCCTCCAGGAGCTGGAGATACTCGCGCCGTAGGTCAGTCGAGGAACTCCCCGTCGACGTACACCCAGGCGCCGTCCACGCGCTCGAAACGGCTGCGCTCGTGCAGGGAGCCACCCTTGAACGAGGCGCGGAACGTCACCGTGCCCGTGCTGTGGAACGCCGAGCCGTCGGTCGTGTCGAGGATCTCCAGGCCGGTCCAGCGCATGCCGGGGTCGAGATCGACGCCTGGCGGCCGGGTCCGCGGGTGCCAAGTGCGCAACAGGTACGCCTCGTCGCGCTTCACGAAAGCGCTGTAGCGCGAACGCATCAGCGCTTCGGCGGTCGGTGCGGCGGCCGCACCCCGGTGGAATCGGCCACAGCAGGCCTCGAACGTCTCCTCAAGACCGCAAGGGCAGGAGGGCTGGTGAGCGGGCCCGGAGGTGGTAGAGGGCCGGAGATGCGAGGTACGTCGGGGCATGACCGCCATTCTGCTAGAACATCGCCTGTGTGCAATCCGTGAAGTGCCTGCTGCGACATGCGCACATCGTGTGCGATTCGGGTGGGTACCCTCCACCGAACCTCCCTCAGGGCTGGCGTGAACACGCCTTGCACGGCCAACTCCCGACCCCCCACGGTGGGTTGAGCACTTGAGCATCAGGAGTCACAAGCGTGCGCTTGACCCGGACGGCCGTCCGTCCCGGGTGCTGACGGGGGAAACTGATGCGGTGTCACGGACCGACGCGCCTTCGCGCGCCGGAGACCGCCGCGCGCCGCGACGAACCCTCCCTCTTCCGTCTCCTGGTGCCTGTCGTTCGGTGCCCGAGAAGGGATTGGAGGGGGAATGCCGACGAATGCAGTGAGCGCCGCCAGGCCGACGTATCCCGGCGTCCATGTCGAAGAGCTTCCCAGCAGCACCCGCACCATCTCCGCCGTGACCACGTCGGTGACCGCGTTCGTGGGGCACACCCGGCGCGGTCCGCTCAACGAGCCCGTACGGGTCACAGGGTTCACCGAGTTCGAGCGCCGCTTCGGCGGTCTGAGCTCGCAGAGCGCCCTCGCCTACGCGGTCCACCAGTTCTTCGGCAACGGCGGCTCCGTCGCCGTCGTCGTGCGGGTCGCCAAGTCCGGCAGCGGCAAGGCCGCCCATGTGGCCCTGGAGTCCACCGAGGGCCACAGCGAGAGCCGCGTCCTCGACGTCCACGCCAAGGAACCCGGCGTATGGGGCAACGGACTGCGCGTCGCCGTCGACTACGACACCCTCCGCCCCGACGAGACCTTCAACCTGCGGGTCTACGACGCCAAGGGCGACGCCCGCGAGAGCTTCACCGGTCTGTCCATGGACGAGGCAGGGGGTACCCCCTCTGGGGGAGGCCGGTACGCGCCCACCGTGATCAACGCCGGCTCGCGGCTGATCCGGGTCGAGGCCGTGGGTGAGGGACGCCCGGACCCGTCGGGCACTGTCTCCAAGCCCTTCGGGCACGAACTGCCGGACCTGGCCGTCGACCTGACCGTGAAGATCGGTGACGTCGAGCGGGAGTTCAAGCTGTACGACCCGGGCTGCGACGGCGAGGCCCCCTCGTCCGTGGCCGAGTTGGCGCTGCTCCTTGAGCGCAAGCTGCGGGCGCTGCCCGACGCGCCGGGCAAGCACGCCTTCGCGGGCGTCGAAGTCACCGCGTTCGGACGGCGGTTGCAGGTCGTCGCCGGGTCCACCGACCCCGAGGACGTGGTCCGCTTCCTCGGCGAGTGCGCCAACGACCTGGGCCTGGAGGCCTCCGTCAACCCGCCGGTCTTCCCGCTGGAGGGCGGCGAGGACGGCGAGGCGCCGGGTCCGCGCGACCTCATCGGCTCCGAGGCCGACAAGACCGGCATCCAGGCGCTGCGCGGGGTGGCCGACGTCAACCTGCTGGCGCTGCCCGAGCTGGCGTCGTACGAGAAGACCGATGACGCCCTCACCGTCGTCTCGGCGGCCCAACGGCTGTGCCAGGAACGGCGGATCTTCCTGCTGGTCGACGCGCCCGGTACCTGGGTGAACGTCGACACCGCACGCGCCGGGGTCGCCGCCTTCGACGCCGTCCGCGGCAACCACGCCGGCCTGTACTTCCCGCACCTGCAGCTCACCGACCCGCTCACCGGGCGGCTGCGCTCCTTCCCGCCGTCCGGCGCGGTCGCGGGGGTCATCGCCCGCACCGACTCCGAGCGCGGGGTGTGGAAGGCACCGGCCGGCACCGAAGCGCAGCTTGTGGGCGTGCACTCGCTCACCGTCGATCTCACCGACCGGGAGACAGGGCTGCTCAACCCGCTCGGCGTCAACTGCCTGCGGACGTTCCCGGTGTCCGGTCCCCTCGTCTGGGGGGCGCGCACCCTCGAGGGCTCCGATGCGCTCGACAGCGAGTGGAAGTACGTGCCCGTGCGGCGGCTCGCGCTGCACGTGGAGGAGAGTCTCCAACGCGGCCTGCAGTGGGTCGTGTTCGAGCCCAACGACGAGAGCCTGTGGCAGCAGATCAGGCTCGGCGCCTCCTCGTACCTGCACACGCTCTTCCGCCAGGGCGCCTTCAAGGGCAGCACCCCGCGCGAGGCGTACTTCGTCAAGTGCGACAGCGAGACCACCACCGACGAGGACGTCGCCAACGGCATCGTCAACGTGCTGGTGGGTATCGCGCCGGTCCGCCCGGCCGAGTTCGTGGTCGTCAAGATCCAGCAGACCTCGGGCCAGTTCGCGCTGTAGCGCCCACGGAAACATGGAGAGCTGAAGGAATCCGATGGCTGAGTTCACGGTCAACGCGCATCGATTCGACCCCTACAAGAACTTCAAGTTCCTGGTTCTGTGGGACGGTCGCACGGTCGCCGGCATCAGCAAGATCAGTCCGCTCAAGCGGACCACCGAGGTCGTCAAGCACCGGCACGGCGGCGACCCCTCCTCCCCGCGCAAGTCGCCGGGCCGCTCGGAGTTCGAGGGCGTCACGCTCGAACGCGGGGTCACCCACGACCCCGAGTTCGACCGCTGGGCCAACAAGGTCTGGCAGGTCGGCGCCGGTCTCGGCGCCGAGGTCTCCCTCGCCGACTTCCGCAAGGACATCGTCATCCAGGTCCTCAACGAGGCCGGACAGGTCGCCGTCTCGCACAAGCTCTACCGGACCTGGCCGAGTGAGTATCAGGTCCTCGGCGAGCTGGACGCCAACGCCAACGCGGTGGCCATCCAGTCGCTGAAGCTCGAGTGCGAGGGCTGGGAGCGGGACTACGAGGTGCCCGAGCCGGAGGAGCCGTCGTTCCTCAACCCGGCGTGATCCAGGGGTAGTCGGGACAATCGGGGGAGAACATGGTGATCACCGGGGCGGCCGAGTTGCTGTCCACGTGGGAGGCGGGGATCGGCGAGGCGCCTGTCGGGCGGGCGCTGCTGCTGCACCGCACGGCACGGCCCGACATCGATGCCGGACGGCTGCCCTCGGTGCCCGTCGGCGAACGCGAGGCCGACCTTTTCGCACTGCGCCGGGCGCTGTTCGGCGAGCGGATGCAGGTGCGGCTGGCGTGCGTGGCGTGCGGCGAGGACATGGAGTTCGAGCTGGACGCCGGGGACCTCGCGGGCTCGCTGGGCGGGCGCTCTTCGGCCGAGTCCGTCGTCCGGGTCCAACAGGACGGCTGGGACGTCGAGTTCAGGCTGCCCGGGGTCGCCGACCTGACGGCCGTGGCCCGTTCCCGGGATCCGCGCGAGGCGCTGCTCACCCGGTGCCTCGTGTCGGCGGTGCGGGACGGGACCGCCGCCACCGCCGGCGAACTGCCCGCACCCGTGCAGCGCCGGATCGCCGAGGCCGTCGAGGCCGCCGACCCGGGCGCCGACCTGGCGCTCAACGTGGCCTGCCCCGAGTGCGGGCAGGCCACTCGGGCCGAACTCGACATCGCCTCCTACCTGTGGACCGAACTGGACGCCTGGGCACGGGACGTGCTGCTCGACGTCCATCTGCTCGCCACCGCCTACGGGTGGAGCGAGCCGGAGATCCTGGCGCTCAGCCCGCTGCGGCGCCGCTACTACCTGGAGCTGTGTGCGGATGTCTGACGCCGAGGGGGCGCCCGCCCCCGACTTCCTCGACCGGCTGATCGCCCGGCACGCGGCACCGCGCCCCGGTGCAGTGCGGGTGCAGCCCCGGCTGCCCGGACCCTTCGAGCGGGTCGAGGCCGTACGGGACCGGGCGGCGGCGCCGGACGAGGACGCGCTGCTGTGGCCCTCGGCCACGCCACCAGCCCTACCGGCGCCGGACATGCGGCGCCCGGCTCCCGCGCAGACCCGGACGTACACGGAACGGGAGCGGACCGTCGTACGCACGGAGCGGTCGCCGGAGCAGCCGGCCCCGCGTCCGGCGCCGGCGGTCCGGGCCGAGGTGCCGTTGCTTCGTCCTGCGACACCTCTCGCTCCGGTGCCGCGGCCGTTGCCCGACGCCGGGCGGCGCGCCTCGGGGCGGGCGGAACGGCATCCGTCACAGACCGCGGCGTCCGCGCCCATCCCCCCGGGAACGGACGCCGCCCCCACCGCCGTGCCGGCGGCGCTGCGACCCAGCGCCGCCGACACGGCGGCCGCCCGCGACGCCGTACGGCAGGCCGCGGCACGGCGGCCGGAGCGGGTGACCGAGCAGGTCGTGCAGGTGCAGATCGGGCGGCTCGAAGTCACCGCGGGGGACACGCCCTCGGGCGGCGGGCGGCAGCGGACGCCTTCGAAGGAGCGCGCCGGGGCGACCGTGAGCCTGGCGGAGTACCTGGCCCGGGGGCGCGAATGAGCGACACGGCAGGGACCAGTAGGACGAGAGGAACCGAGGAACCGACGTCATGAGCAACGCACTTGCCCTCGCCCATGTCACCCAGGCCCTCGCCCTGCTGATCGAGTCCAACCTGGGGCCGGAGACAGACATGGCCGTCAAGGTCGAGCCACGCAAGCCGTCGGCCGACCCGCCGAGCGACCCCACCATCTCCGTTTTCCTGTACCAGGTCACGCCCAACACCTCGCAGCGGGGCAACGATCTGCCGACCCGGGCGGCCGACGGCACGCTCGTCAAGCGGCCCGCCGCGGCGCTCGACCTGCACTTCCTGATCACCGCGTACGGCGACGAGACGGAGCTGGTCGGGCAGCGGCTGATCGGCTCCGTGGTCCGCGCGCTGCACGAGATCCCGATCCTGCCGAAGGACGTCATCGAACAGGCCCGTGAGCAGCGGCCGTACCTCGCTGCCAGTGATCTCGCCGAGTCGGCGCAGCGAGTGCGGTTCACGCCGACGGTGATGGACGTCGACGAGACGTCGAAGCTGTGGGGAATGCTCTACCAGACGCCGTACGCGCTGTCCGTGGTCTACCAGGCGGCGCTCGTCTTCATCGACGGCCGGGAGAGCCCGGTGCCGGGCAGGCCGGTGGAGCGGCCCGAGGTACGGGTCGTGCCGTTCGTGCCGCCGGTTCCTCCGGAGGACGAGCCCACAGCTGAGGAGCCGTCAGAATCGGCGCCGGCGGAGGTAGTTGGAGCGAGATCGAAAAGGACGGCGAAGGCACCTGCGAAGGCACCTGCGAAGGCCGTTGCGAAGACCGCCGCCAAGGCTCCCGCGCGCACGCGCAAGACCACTCGGCCGAGCAAGGCGGCACAGCCGGCGCCACGCGACGAGAGCACGGAGAGCTGAGACCACATGGAGACGACGGGGGCGGGTGAGGACATGGGGACGGACGGAACGGGTGTGGACGACGGAAGCTCGACGCTGAACGCGGAGATCCGGCGTGTCCTGGCTCGCGTCGACGGCCATGCCGCACACTCCGGTGGTACGGAGACGGCTTCCACGGAGCCGTCCGCGGGCACTCCCGTGCTCACCGGCCCCGGCGCCACCCCCCTCGACGCCCTCGTCGCCTGCTTCGGGCTCACCTCCTTCGAGCGGGACCTCGTACTCCTCACCGCTGCCCAGGAGTTGGAGCCCACGGCCGCCGCCCGCTGTGCCGCCGCCTGCGGGGATCCCGAGCGGGCGTACCCGACCTTCTCGCTCGCCCTGGCGGCGCTGGCCGAGCCGCACTGGAGTGCGCTCACGCCGGTGGCGCCGCTGAGGCGTTGGCGGATCGTGGAGCTGGAGGACGAGTCACGACTGACCATGACCCGGCTCCGGCTCGACGAGCGCATCCTGCACTTCCTGCTGACCTCGCCCTACCTGGACGCCCGCCTGCACGGCCAGTTGCGCCGCACTCCGGTGCCGGACGCGCTGTCGCCGTCGTACGACCTGGCCGCGACCCGGCTCGCCGAGGGCTGGACGAACGGGACCGACACCCCGCTGGTCGAGCTGACCGGCGGGGACGCGCGCAGCCGGGCCGACCTCGCCGCCGCCGCGGCCGCCCGCTCGGGGCTCGGGCTCTACTCCATGAGCGCCGAGGACGTCCCGTCCGACCCCGCCGAGCGCGACCGGCTCGCCCGGCTGTGGCAGCGCGAGGCGATCCTGCTGCCCGCCGCGCTGCTCGTCGAGGTGGCCGAGCTGGACCGCGACCAGCGGGCGGCGACCGAGTCGTTCCTGGCCGGGGCCGCCGTACCGGTGGTCGTGTCGAGTGAGGACCCGCTGCGTTCGGAGCGGTCGTACGCGGCGCGGGTGGTGGTGCCGCGGCTCGACGACGAGGAGCAACTCGGTCTGTGGGCGGGCGCGTTCGAGGAGACCGAACTGGGAGAACGCGAACTCCGTTCCCTCGTCGCCCAGTTCCAGCTGCCGCCGCACGTCGTGCGTTCCGCGGCCGCGACCGTACGGCGTCGGCTGCCGCACGAGGAGGAGCTGGACGCCGCCGAACTCGCGTGGCGGGCCGGGCTCGACGAGGCCCGGATCGGCATGGACGAGCTGGGGCGGCGGATCGAGCCGCAGGCCGGCTGGGACGACCTGGTGCTGCATGAGCGGCAGACGAGCGTGCTTCGGGAGATCGTCGCGCATGTGCGGCAGCGGGCAACCGTCCACCAGGAGTGGGGATTCGCGGCCACTCTGCGTCGGGGACTGGGCGTCACCGCCATGTTCGCGGGCGGCTCCGGCACCGGAAAGACCCTGGCCGCCGAGGTCATGGCGAAGGAGCTGGGCCTCGACCTGTTCGTCATCGACCTCTCCCAGGTGGTCAGCAAGTACATCGGTGAGACCGAGAAGAACCTCCGCCGGGTCTTCGACGCCGCCGAACGCGGCGGCGCGCTGCTCCTGTTCGACGAGGCCGACGCCCTGTTCGGCAAGCGCAGCGAGGTCAAGGACAGCCACGACCGGTACGCCAACCTGGAGGTCAGCTACCTGCTGATGCGGATGGAGGCCTACCGGGGTCTGGCCATCCTCACCACGAACATGAAGAACGCCCTCGACACGGCCTTCCTGCGACGCATTCGTTTCGTCGTCGACTTCCCCTTCCCGGCCGAGCACGAGCGGGCCGAGATCTGGCGCCGGGTGCTGCCGCCGCAGGCTCCGGTCAAGGACATCGACGCCGCGCTGCTCGCCCAACTCACCGTCGCCGGCGGCTCGATCCGCAACATCGCCCTGTCCGGAGCCTTCCTCGCCGCCGAGGAGGGCGACCCGCTGCAGATGCGACACATGCTCGCCGCCGCCCGTACCGAGTACCTGAAGCTGGAGCGCTCGCTGACGCCGGCGGAGGTGCGCGGATGGGTGTGAACAGGGACTCCGGGGTTTCGGCGATCCGCGTGGAGATCGGCGAGCTGGTACTCGACGGATTCCGGGCCGATCCGGAGCGGGTCTCCGCCGCCTTCGAGCGTGAGCTGACCCGGCTGGTACGGGAGCACGGGGTACCGCTGGCGGCGAACGGCGCGCTGAGCGTCGACGCGCTGACCGGACTCGCCCCGCTGCCCGCCGGGCTGTCCGCGCGACGGCTCGGACAGGAACTGGCCCGGGCCGTTCACGAAGGGTTGAGCGGTCACGGGGAGGCGACCCGGTGAACTCGCAGAGCCACCAGGCTGGTACGGAGCAGTCCGCCGAACAGCGCCGTCGCAAGCGCAAGGAGCGGGCCGCCAAGTCCCGTACGCCCGAGCCGAAGAACATCGTCAGCGGCGCCGGTCAGCCCCTTGACCCAGGCGTACGGCGGGAGTTGGAGGAGCAGCTCGGTCACGACCTGAGCCGCGTACGGCTGCACACCGGCCGCGACGCAGGTCAGCTGACAGAGCTGCTCGGGGCGGACGCGGTCGCCGTCGGCCAGGACGTCTTCTTCCGCGAGGGTGCCTTCAAGCCGGGCACCGACGAGGGCCGGCGCCTGCTCACCCACGAGCTGCACCACACCGTGCAGAACGCGCATGGCCTGGGCGCGCTGCGGGCCGGGCGTGAGCTGGGCGCCGTAAGCCTGCCGCAGCAGTCCATCGAGCGCGAGGCGGAAGCGGCCGCCCAGGCGGTCGTACGGTCCGGCGCTCCGGAATCCGCACCACAGGACGCTTCGAAGGTCGAGGAGGGACAGGCCACCCCCGGCTGGCTGCGCTACGCCACTGTCGACGCCGACCGGATGCGGGCCGAGGCCGTCGACCCGGCGACCCTCGTCGACCGGCTCGCGGGCAACGTGCTGCGCAGCCTGCGCGGCGACCCCACCGACGCCTCCGGCCGCGTACGCCTCCAACTGGCGCGGATGTCCGAGCAGTTGGAGGACGCGGTCGTCGAGCGCCTGGAGACCCGGCTGCTGACGCCCGAGTACGAGCGTCTCCTGGACCTCGCCGACGAGGCGCGTCCCGGTCCCGTCGAACTGCAGCCCGCCGACGTTCCGTTGCCCGAGATCGACCTCTTCGAAGCACTCGGTGTCGAACGCATCCAGTGGAAGAAGAAGCAGGAGTCCGACCGGAGTTCCGATGACAAGCGCGCCACCGACGAGCGCGAGGAACAGCAGGACGCCAGAGCGCGCGACGAGAAGAGCGGCAGCGACCGCAGCCGGGCCCGTGCGGACGCCGCCACCGAGGATCAGGAGGCCGCGCAGCGCACCGAGCAGGAGGACGAGCGCAACGCGTCCCGGCAGCAGGACCGGCAGGAGCAGCAGCAGGAGGACGAGCAGGCCGCCGCGGACCGCGACCGCACCGACCAGGCCGCCGACGAGCACGCCCAGGGGCAGCAGGAGGGCACCGAGCAGGCCAAGGAGGAGCGCAAGGAACAGCGCGAGCGTGAGGAGGCCGACCCGCAGCAGGCGAGCGCGCCGGGCGCCGACAAGCGCAAGCGCCGGGACGACCAGACGCAGCCCGCCGCAGGGTCCAGGAACGAGGAGCCGGACCCGAAGCAGAAGGCCCAGCCCGGCGCCGTACGCCCGGAGAAGGTCGACGAGCGGGCTGAACAGCCGGATTCCGCGCTCTCCGAGCACGGGCTGAACGACAAGGATGAGGACGGCGGCGCCGAGGCCGAGCCGCGCGAGGAGGAGCGGCCGCTCGGTCTCGAAGCGGGCGCCGACAACGAGGTCACGGGCGGCGAGGACGAGGGTGGGGGTGCCCCGGGCGCCGAGCGCGAGCCCGAGATCAAGCCCGAGGACCACCTTCCCGAGGCCGACCTCGCCCTGTCCGCCGTACCGACCGCGGACCGGCTCGAACCGGGCGCCGCCGAGCCGTCCCTGCCGTCCTTTCCCACTCCGCCGCCGACCAAGGCCGAGAAGATCGAGCAGGAGCGGGAGAAGCAGGAAGGCGAGCGGTCCGACGACGACGCAGAGGCCGGACCCGAGCCCAAGGCCCCCGGCCAGGACGAGGGACCCGTCGAGGGCGAGGCCCCGCAGCCCGAGAACGGGCCCGCCGCCCAGACCCGCGACCGCAGCACCAAGGACCTGCAGGAGACCGAGAAGCCGCTCGACCAGGAGGTCGGCCCGGACCTCGCGACCCAGGACAAGGAACGGGCCGAGCCCGAGGCCGAGAAACCCGATCCCGAGCAGGAGCAGGAGCAGGAGCAGACCAAGGACGCCGACTCCGATGCGGATGACGCGGGCGGCGACGACGAGCGGCCGGACGCCGAGGATGCGCAGGACGCTCGGGTAGAGGGCCGCGAACAGCGGGACCGTACGGCCGTACAGCCGCAGTCGGCCGTCCAGGCCCCGGCGCCGCCCGTCGCGTCCCCGGTCGCGGCGGCCGTGTCCAAGCCGGCCGGGGCGCAGACGCCGAAGACGCCGGTCGAGGACCGCAATCCCTCTCCCGCCGCCCGGCGCGGCGCCGAACCGCCCCGGCCCGAGCGCGAGGCACCGCAGGCCAAGAGCCGTGTGCCCAAGGAGTCCGGGCCCGGTGCCGTACCCCCTGGGCCCGTGGGCGCCGCCGAGCGGACGGCCGGGCCGACGACCGCAGCCGGACCCGGTGCCGCGCCGTCCGCCGCGCAGGCGGCGGTGAGCCCCGCCGCCGAACAGACCGCCACGCCCGGCCAGACCGCCACCGAGACGGCCACGCCCCGGCCCGAGGCGTCCCTGGAGAAGGACGGCGGAGGCTGCGCACCGCCCGAACCCGCCGCCGAGAAGGACGAGGGCGGTCAAGGCAGTTGTGGTGGCGGCGGTGGCGAGGCCGCGGCGGAAGAGAAGGAGCAGGAGCCGCCGGACGTCTCGGGGCAGGACCCCAAGGCCGCCGTGCAGACCGTGAGCAAGCTGGCGCCCGACCAGGCCGCTGCCGCCATGCCCGGGGTCGACAAGGCCGCGGACAGGAAGATCGGCGAGGAGCAGCAGCGGCTCGACGCGGCCCCGCCCACCAAGGAGCGTCCCTCGGGTGCGCCCGAGACGCGTTCGGCGCCGCCCGAGGCCGCCCCCGCGGCGGCTCAGGTCACCGGCAAGGTGGAGAAGCTCGGCCCGAAGGACCAGGGCGAGAAGCAGAAGGCCAAGGGCAGCGAGAAGGCCCAGGGCAAGAAGCCCACCGACGACGTGCCTCCGCCGCCGCCTCCCGCCGCGCCCGACAAGGGGCTCAGCGAGGCCGAGGCCGCGAACATCGAGGCCGCGGCCAACGCCGTGCCGACGACCGACCCCGAACTCCAGAACAAGACGGTCGGACCTGCCCCCAAGATCCGGCTGGAGGGCGCCAGCGACCCGACGCGGACCGACGACCAGGCCAAGGCGCTGAAGGACAAGCAGTCCGACATCCAGCGGACCGGTCGGGACGACGCGGCCAAACCCATGGGCGAGGACCAGATCTTCCCCGACGCGCCGCGGGAACAGCTCACCGGAAAGGCCTCCGGTGGCGGCAAGCGCGGCAAGGGCGGCGCACTCAAGGCCGCCTCCAAGCCCAAGGACGGCGTAGGCGCCGTCGCCAAGCAGGAGAAGGGCTCCGAGATCACCGGTGCCGCCGGCACTGCGCAGGGTGACCTCGGCGCCAAGGAGAAGGAACACCAGCAGAGCGAGCAGCAGTCCAAGCAGGAGAAGCAGACCGAGATCGACCGCGAGGTCGCCCAGAACACCGAGAAGCAGACCTCCGAACGCGGCCGGGTCGCCCGGGAGACGCAGAAGCAGCGAGAGGACTGGCGGACCGAGCAGGACAAGAAGGCCGAAGACGCGGACAAGCAGTCCGAGGACGAGCACGGCAAGAAGAACAAGGAGATCGTCAAGGCGCGCGACGACAAGGACAAGGAAGTCGCCGAGCGCAAGGACAAGGACAACGCGCAGATCGACACCGAGCGTGAGAACGCCGAGAAGGAGGCCGAGAAGAAGAAGGAGGAGGAGAAGCCGTCCGGCGGCTTCTTCGGCTGGGTCGCCGACAAGGTGGGCGACTTCTTCAAGGGCCTCCTCGAAGCGGTCACCAAGGTGTTCGAGGCCGCGCGCGCCCTCGTCAACGGCATCATCGACAAGTTCAAGGAGTGGGCCAACGCGGCGATCGACTTCGTCCGCGACCTGGCCGTCAAGGCGATCAACGCGCTCGCCGACGTCCTGATCGCGATCGGCGACGTACTCCTCGCGGCATTCCCCGAACTGCGCGACAGGTTCCGCAAGGCGATCGAAGGCATGCGGGACGCGGCCATCGCCACGGTCAACCAGCTGGCGGACGGCCTGAAGAAGGCCGTCAACAGGCTGCTCGACGCGCTCGCGGCGGGCCTGAACGCATTGCTGGACGTCCTGGAAGCCGGGGTCAAGGCGGCCATCAAGGCCTTCCAGGCCATCATCGAGGGTGCGATCAAGTTCGCCCAGGCGGCGGTCGAGGCGCTGGGCAAGTTCGCAGCCTTGGTGGCGGACATCGCCCCCGACCCGGGCGGCTGGATCTCGAAGGCGGGCAGCTCGGCCAAGACCGGCATCACCGACCACCTCTGGGGCGCCATCAAGGTGGCGGTCAAGGGGTGGTTCGACACGAAGGTCGAAGGCATCCTCGGCCTGGGCAAGGCGGTCATCGACGTCCTGGTCAAGGGCTGCGTGTCGATGAAGCAGATCGGCAAGATGGCGTGGGACGCGATCATCGCCTCGCTCCCGATGATGATCGCCTCCCTGGTCATCGAGAAGGTCGTCTCGATGATCGTGCCCGCGGCCGGGGCGATCCTCACGATCGTCCAGGGCCTGATGGCGGCCTGGCAGAGCATCAGCTCGATCCTGGCCGCGTTCGGGAAGTTCTGGGCGTATCTGAAGGCGGTCAAGGCGGGCCCGGCGGCATGCCTGTTCGCGGAGGCGGTCGCCGCGGGTGTGGTGGCCCTGCTCGACCTCATCACCAACTTCCTTCTCCAGAAGCTGTCTTCGGCGACCAAGGGGGTCGGCAAGCGGCTCAAGGCCATGTCCCAGAAGATCATGGAGGGCCTGAAGAAGGTCGGGGGCGGGGCGAAGAAGGCGGCGGGGGCGGCGGTCAATTCGGCGCGGGGGGCGATGCGGAAGGCGAAGCAGGCGCTGTCCAGGCCTGGCACCGTGCCGAAGCCGAAGGGCAGGCCCTCACCCGACCCGAAGTCCCCTGTGAAGCCGAAGGACACGGCTACGCCCAAGGGGCCGGAGAAGAAGCCGGACGCGGCGGAGACGAAGCCGAAGGAGCGGACGCCCGACAAGGATCGGGATCCGTCGAAGGAACAGAAACCCGACAAGGACCAGGGTCCGGACAAGGACAGGACTCCCGACAAGGACCGGGGCCCGGCCAGGGACAAGGCTCCCGCAACTCCTCCGAAGAAGAAGCAGAAGGAGATCGAGGGCCCGAAGCCGACCAGGCCCAAGAAGCCCAAGTCCCCGGCCGCGAAGGCCCTTGCGAAGGCCAAGGGTGCCGTCAAGTCCGCCCTGAAGAAGGTCGGCAACGCGGCGAAGACCCTCGGCAGGAAGCTGAAGAAGTCCAAGGTCGGCAAGGCGCTGAAGAACGGCGCGTCGAAGCTGCGGAACCTCTTCAAGAAGAAGAAGGACCGGCTGCGGGACCACAAGAGGCAGCAGCAGGAGCAGAAGAGGCAGAAGCAGGACCAGAGGCGCAAGGACGAGAAGTCGAAGGAGTCCAAGGAGGCGCGGCTCGCGAGGATCGTCGCGCGGATCCGCCCTCGTATCGCAAACCTGCTGCGACGCGGGACCACAGGCATTGCGCTCAATGCCGTCCTGCTGGCCATGCGCCTGTGGTATCGACTGACCAGACTGGACGCGGCGAGTTCGCGAGCTTTCGACATCCGTGCCGTACTCAATCCGGAGGCTCTGGCCGGTGGGGGCTTCCGGCTCACCGGGGCCGATATACGCCGTATCGTTCATGAACTCGTGCAGACCTTCGTGAGCCGGCCCGACGTGCAGGAGCGTGCGCAACAGATGCATCGGTCACGTTCCGGACTTCTGGCACGGTTCAGGAACACGCACCCGCTGGAGGTCTCCGGTGGGAGGGACGTACCAGCCGTGGTCCGCTATCTCAGGGAACGCGCGAGAAACCTCACAATATCCCTCCCGGGTGGCAGGAAGGTCGAGATCAATGCCTTCAATCCGCCGTTGTGGAAGGACGAGCAGTACCGCTTCGGTAGTGAACGCGAGAACGTCGCAGAGTGGAACAGGCCAGGCGCCGTCAACGCATTCACTCGGGGAGTCGGCACCTATCCGGAGATCGCAGAGCTCATGCGGAAGAGTGGTCTGACGGACGCCCGGATCGCGAACTACATGCGCACGTATGTGAGGACGGGCACCCTCCCGCCGAGCCTCAGCAGAGCGAACCGGAGGTTGCTGCGCAATGCCACCTGGCTCATGTTCGTCCGGGAATCGGTGAGGAATCCGGCCAATCTCGGCTTCGCTGCGATGACAACCCAGATGGTCGAGCGAGGTCCGCAGCGCGGCGGTATGACGTGGAGCCAGGCCTTCACGGAGTACGAGGGAACGGAGGCGCCCGGAGGGCGAGGCCGGTTCCCGATGTCGATGATCGGGGCCCCAAGGGCCGCCCGAGGTGTGGCAGCGGTGGAGGGCGGCAGGCATCCAGGAACGACCTCCCAAGGAGGGACCGGGGCCGAACGGGACGAGCTGGTGCGCCGCGAGGAGCAACTCGCCCAGCAATGGGCCGCAGCGGTGACCAACAACGAAGGCATCGTCGGGGATACCGAGGACGAAGCGCTGAAAGCCGGCCGGGATAGAGTCCAGAAGGCACTCGAAAAGTTCTACTCGCTGCAATAAAGGGCCCAGATCATGACGAACGCGAAGCAAAGAATTGTGCTAGCTCCCGGGGTGACTTCCGACGACATTCAGAGGTTCGCCTGGGATCTGGACTGGAATGCGGTCGATGCCGGGGACCTGGCCGCGGACGTGGTCGTCGACGTGTGGACCACAGTGGACGGCAGGACGGAAATCAGATCGGTCGAAGACCGACCGATCGCCCTCTTCTACTTCACCGTGCACGGCGACAATAGGGATCGGGTGATCGGCGAGATCGAAGAAGCGTGCCCCGTATGGCATTTCGAAGACGCCGTGGCTGCCATGGGTCGCGCGAGCTCTCGGGACGAGAAACTTGTCGCCGTCTACGCTGCCGCTCTCTCGGCGACATCGGACGACCGGCAGGAAGAAATCTCCCTGCTCCGGTCACTGGCACAGGATTCGGATCCCGCTCTGCGGCAGGCAGTTCTTGTCGCCACGGGATACCTGGGGTGGCCGGAGCTGATCTCGCTGGTCGAGGAGATCGGACAGAACGATCCCGAGGAGTTCATTCGGCACAACTCCGCGATCCTCCTGGAGGGATTCCACCGCTTCGGCACCGATTGACCCGTGCAAGAGGTCGCACCCCAAGGAGAATCATGTCGTACCGAAACATCCCCAAGCCTATCCGCTCCGGCATAGTCGTGGTCGACCCCGGCACCGGCGCCCCCCAACGTGTCGTCGTGCTCCAGTTCAACCCTGACACGCTGGAGCGCAGCCTCGCCCCCCAGTCCGCCGGAGACAACAGTGACTCCGGCGGTGGAGGCAGTGGTGGTGGGGACAGAAACGAGGCTCTCCGGCTCAAGGGCCCCGCCCAGGAGACCTGGAAGTTCACCGCGGAGATCGACGCGACCGACCAGTTCGAGGTGGCCGCGCCCGACGGGATCCACCCGCAACTCGCCACGCTCGAAATGCTGGTGCAGCCGACGACCGAGCAGCTGCGTGCCGCCAGCCGGCTGTCGCAGAAGGGGACCATCGAGATCAGCCCGATCGAGATGCCGTTGACGCTGTTCACCTGGGGGAGCAAGCGGGTCATGCCCGTGCGGCTGACCGAGCTGTCCGTGAACGAGTCCGCCTTCGACGTGAACCTCAATCCCATCCGGGCCTCCCTCGGCATCGGGATGAAGATCCTCACCGTCAGCGACCTGCCCGCAGGGCACCGCGGCGCCGACCTGTACATGGCGCACCTCGCGCAGAAGGAGCGGCTCGCGGCCGCCGCGCGGGGCGCCGGGCTGGGTGCGCTCGGGCTCAGTGGCACATTCAGCGGAAGGGGCTGAGCAGCACACCATGGCCGACATCGAGCCGTACGAGAACGCCCTGGGCGCGATACCCGGCGCCCATCCCTATTCGCGGGGCAGCCGGTACCACGACGCCGAGATCGGCATCCACCGTCAGGCCGGCGGGACCGAAGTCCGGTACGCCAAGCGGCGGTTGCTGCCCTCGCTGGACCAGCAGGAGACGCAGGAACATGTGGTGGGGGGCGGCGAGCGGGTCGACCTGCTCGCCCAGCGGTACTTCGGCGAGCCCGGGCAGTGGTGGCAGATCGCGGACGCCAACCCCGTCCTCGATCCACGGGAGTTGACCGACGAGGCTGGACGCGTCATCGACATCCCGCTCGCCGGCGGGTTCCCCAGCGGCAGGGGAGACCGGCGTGTTTGATCTGCCCGTCGGACAAGGTCCCGTCCACATCACGCTCCTCATGGGGCCCAAGCTCGCCCGGCCGGTCCCGGCCGAGGTCACCGAGGCGCTGCTGTCCGCGCAGATCACCGCCACGGCGGGGGAGCGCAGCGGCTTCCAGCTGGCCTTCGACCTCACCAAGAACGGGATCATCAACCGGCGGCTGCTGCCCGAGGGGTTCTTCGACCCGAAGACCCGGATCATCGTCACCGTCAGCGTCCGCGGCACCCTCGACGTGCTCTTCGACGGCCTGATCGTCCGCCAGGAGGTCGGCGCCAGCAACCAGCCGGGACACTCCACCCTCACCGTCACCGGCGAGGACCTCACCCTCCTGCTGGACCTGGAGGAGCGCACCGCCCGGTACCCGAATCTGCCGCCCTCCGAGCGCGTCCTGAACATCCTGCGCCGCTACTCCGACTACGGCATCCGGCCCGACGTCTACACCGAGCAGATCGCCCAACCCCCGCACCAGGACCTGCGTGTCCACTACCAGACGGGCACCGACCTCCAGTACGTCACCGAGCTGGCCCAGGCCAACGGCTACACCTTCTATCTGGAGCCCGGTCCCAACCCCGGCCAGTCCTCAGCCCGTTGGGGACCGGAAGTCCGCCTCGGCATCCGCCAGCACGCCCTCAACGTCAACGTGGACGCCAACTCCACCGTCGACCAACTGACGTTCGCCTACGACGGCACGGCCCGCGAAGAGCCGCAGGCCCGCTGGCAGGACCCGGGCACCAGGGTGTCCACGCTGCTGCCCCAGCCGGCGATCAGCCCCCTGCGCCCGCCCCTCGGCAAGCGGCCCACCCCGGCCCTCAAGCGCAAGACGCTCTCCGGCACGGCCAAGCAGCAACGCGAGCAGGCCGAGGCCGAGTTGCTCGCCCGCGCCGCCGTCTCCGCCGACGTCATCACCGGCTCCGGCTCACTCGACGTCAACCGGCACGGCTACATCCTCCAGCCCCGGCAACTGGTCGGCGTGCGCGGCGCGGGACGGGCGTACGACGGCGACTACTACGTCAAGTCCGTGACGCACACCCTGCGTCCGGGCTCATTCCAGCAGAACTTCACGATCTCGCGCGAGGGCCTCGAAGCCCGCAGCGACTACGTACGGCCCTGAGAACACACCGAGCCAGAACACACCGCGCCCCGACAACAGCGACACACACCGGGAGTTCCTCACCATGGCGGCACCCAGCAACCGCTACCTCGGCAAGTTCCGCGGCCGAGTCGTCAGCAACGACGACCCCCTGCGGATCGGCCGCGTCACCGTCGAGGTCCCGGACGTCCTCGGTGACGAGCCGTCCACCTGGGCGCTGCCCTGCCTGCCGTTCACCGGCCCGGAGTCGGGGCAGTTCGTGGTGCCGCCGCCCGGCGCGGGCGTGTGGGTGGAGTTCGAACAGGGCGACCCCAGCTTCCCGGTGTGGACCGGGTGTTGGTACGGCACCGCCGAGGAACTGCCGCCCGACGCCCGCCGCGAGCTCCAGGCGAACTCGCCGAACAAGCCCGTCGTCGTACAGACACCGGCCGCGCACAAGATCGTGATGAACGACACCGCCGGCGCCGAGCAGGGAATCCTGCTCCAGGCCCAGGGCGGCGCCTACATCCGCATCACCGAGGAAGCCGTCGTCATCGCGACCGGAGCGGGTGCCGAGGTCATCCTGCGCGGCCGTGAAGTGACCATCAACGAGGGCCAGTTGACCGTCCTCTCCAAGCGATAGACAACGGGGGAAGATCTTGTCCGGGAGTCTGCTCGACGCGGGCGCCGTGATCGGCTGTCCGCACGGCGGCCGGGTCACCGCCGCCACCACACCCTCCGGAGGCGTACGGGCGGGGGGCGCCGTCGTCGCCACGGCCGCCCACGCGTACGTCGTCACGGGCTGCCCCCACACCGTCGACCGCGTGCCCTCGCCGTGCGTCGCGGTCCGCTGGACCGCCGGCGGCAGCGGCGTCACGGTCGGCGGCGAACCCGTACTGCTCGACACCTCCGCGGCCCAGTGCCTGACCGCGGCCTTCGTCCCGCAGGGACCGCCCGTCGTCCAGGCCGCACAGCGAAAGGTCACGGTCCGATGAGCCCACGCGCCCGCACGCGCTCCGACATCGCGTTCCCGTTCCACGCCGACCGCCGGGGCCGCACCGCGCACGCCGGACACGGCGAGCACGTCCACGACCTCGTCGAACAGCTGCTGTTCACCAGCCCCGGCGAGCGCGTGATGCGCCCCGACTTCGGCTGCGGACTCCTCGACCTGGTCTTCGCCCCGAACAGCCCGGAACTCGTCAGCACCCTCGAACTGTCCGTCCAGGCCTCCCTCCAGCGCTGGCTCGGCGACCTGATCGAGGTGGTCGCGCTCGACATAGACAGTGAGGACAACGTCGTACGGGTCCATCTCTCGTACGTCGTCCGCGCCACCGGCACCCTGCGCGACGACCTCTTCGAGGGGAGGGCCTCATGACCGGCACCACGACCCGCATGACCCGCACCACCACCCGCCGGGCCAAGGTGCGAGCCGCCCAGCTCAACGGGATCGACGCGGTGGAGGTCGACGACGACGGCCTCCTCCTCACCGTCACCTTCCTCGGCAAGGCCCCGCACGGCCTCGGGCCCGAGAACGTCCGTATCGACGGCGGCCGCCGCATCACCGGCATCACCGCCGTCGACCTCAGCGTCGAACGCGAGGAGGACCCCGAGCTCGACGACAAGCTCTACGTCACCCTCGACCAGGCCGGCGACACCTCCCGCTACCGTCTCTCGCTCGTCGAGACCGACCCGTACGGCCGCCCCGGCACCGAACCCTTCCGCGGCTTCGACCAGCGCTACCACACCGCGACCTTCTCCTTCCGCCCCGACTGCCCAACTCCCTTCGACTGCAAGGAAGATGACGGACACCCAGAAAGCTTCCCCGAGGCCCCGGTCGTCGACTACACGGCCCGCGACCACGACACCATCCGCAAGCTGCTCCTCGACCGGCTCGCCCTCACCACCCCCGACTGGGTCGAGCGCAACCCCGCCGACCTCGGCATGACCCTCGTCGAGCTCCTCGCGTACACCGGCGACCAGATCAGCTACCAGCAGGACGCGGTGGCCACCGAGGCCTACCTCGACACCGCCCGCCGCCGGGTCTCCGTACGGCGACACCTCCGGCTCATCGACTACGCGATGCACGACGGCTGCACGGCCAGGGCGTACGTCACCGTCGAGAGCGCCGGCGACATCACCCTCGCCCCGGGCACCTTCCGCTTCGCCTCCGTCGACGTCCGCACCCTCGACCCGCACGACCGCCCCGAGCCCGGCACGGTCATCGACGAGAATGACCTCGGCGACCTGGACGAGCGCGGCTCGGTGGAGGTCTTCGAACCGGTCGTCGCCGCCGACCCGTTGGAGCTGAAGGTCGCCCACAACGCGATCCGCCTGTGGACCTGGGGCGGCGAGGTCGGCACCCTCCCCCAGGGCGCGACCTCGGCCACTTTGCGCGACGAATGGCGCGACCGGGAGACCTGCAAGGACCGCCAACTCGACCTGAAGCCCGGCGACTTGCTGGTCCTCGAAGAGGTACGGGGCCCACGCACCGGTACCCCCGGCGACGCCGACCCCGCCCACCGCCAGGCCGTCCGTCTGACCTCCGTCCGCCCGGCCGTCGACCGCATCGAGGACCAGCCGGTCCTGGAGGTCACCTGGGCCGCCGAGGACGCCCTGCGCTTCCCGTTCTGCCTCACCGCCCGGGCCGGCCGCGACTGCCTGCCCGTCGAGGACGTGACCCTCGCCCGCGGCAACGTCGTCCTCGTCGACCACGGCCGCACCCTCCACGGTTTTCCCGAGACGGTCACCGTCCCGCCCGAGCCCGCCGTCGTCGCCCCCTGCGCCCCGCCCGCCTTCGGCTGCGGCGACCGGGACGAGGGCAACGCGCCCGCCCGGCTCATCAACTCCCTGACGGACAAGGCCGAGTCGGGCGAGTCGCTCGTACCGGACGACATCCGTGAGCTGTTCCAGACCGTCGGCGAGGCCGCCACCGTACGCGCCGGACTCGGCCTGGAGCGGGCCGGGCAGCGGCACGAACGCGTCGTCCCCGGGACGTCGTACGCCCAGGCCGCCGCCCTGCGCACCCTGCTCGCCCAGTCCGTCTACCCCGGCATCGCCCCCCGCTTCCGCCCCGTCCTCGGCCGCTCCCCGGTCGTCCAAGCGGTGCCGTACCCCGAGCCGGCCACGGTCGCCGCCGGACAGGCCGAGCGGATCGCCGCGATCCCCGGACGCATCCGGCAGCGCCTTGTCGACCTGTGGCGCAGCGCCCGCGACCGCGACGGCCTGAGCGAGGAGGAGATCTCCGAACTCACCCTCGTCTACGGCCTCCACGTCCTCGAACGCCTCGAACTGCGCCGCCACCCGGTGCGCGCCCTGCGCGAACTCCTGTACCGCAGCGACCGGTTGCTCGACGGCAAACTCCGCCGCGTCGAGATCCTCGCGGCCCGCGCCCGCGCGGGCACGGTCCTCGACCCGCACATCGCCTGGGAGATCGCGCACAGTTGGGGCCCGCAGTACGCTGCCGGGCTCCACCCCGACGAGCCGGTACTCCGTGGCCCGGCGACCGCCGCGCTCACCCAGGACCCGCGCCGGGCACTGCCCGCCGTACGCGTCGACGAGACCTGGTCGCCGCGCCGCGACCTGCTCGACAGCGGTCCCCGCGACCGGCACTTCGTCGGCGAACTGGAGAACGACGGCCGCCTCGCCCTGCGCTTCGGCGACGGCCGGCACGGCGCCCGGCCCACCCCGGGAGCCCGGCTCGCCCTGCACTACCGGCTCGGCGGCGGCAGCGCGGGCAACATCGGCGCGGAGGCCATCAACCACCTGGTCATCCACAGCGACTGCGCACAGCCGCCCGCCGTCGTCGTACGCAATCCCCTGCCCGCCGTCGGCGGCGCGGAACCCGAACCCGTCGGGCAGGTGCGCCAGTTGGCCCCCCTCGACCTGCGCCGCACCCGCCTGCGCGCGGTCACCGCCGACGACTACGCGGCCCTCGCGAGCTTGCTGCCCGGCGTCCAGCGGGCCGCAGCCGCGCTCCGCTGGACCGGCAGTGTCCAGGAAGCACACATCGCGATCGACGCGTACGGCGACGCCGAGCCCTCGGCCGAACTGCTCGCGCACGTCGAGCAGTCCCTGGAGGCGTACCGGCGCATCGGCCACGACCTCGTCGTCGGGCCCGCCAGGCTCGTCCCGCTGGACATCGCGCTCAGCGTCTGCGCGGCCCCCGGTCACCAGCACGGGCAGATCCTCGCCGAGCTGTACCGCGTGCTCGGCAACGGACGGCACGGCTTCTTCCACCCCGACGCGCTGACCTTCGGCGAACCCGTCCGGCTCAGCCGACTGGTCGCCGCCGCGGCGGCCGTGCCCGGTGTGACGGGCGTCCAAGTCACCCGTTTCCAAAGGCTGTCCGAGCAGGACCGAGGAGAGAGGGAGGACGGCGTGCTGCGGCTCGGCCCGCTGGAGATCGCCACCTGCGACAACGACCCGGACCGGCCGGAGAACGGCCTGCTGGCGATATCCCTGGGAGGTGCCTGATGTGCGCGTCTGAAGAATGCGGCTGCGGCGGCCACGACGAGCGCCTGGCGCCCGCCCCGCTCCACAACCCACCCGGCCGCACCGCCCTCGACTACCGCGTCGGCGAGTACGGGTCCTTCCTGGCGGCCTTGCTCGACCGGCTCGCCTCACCCGCGTACCCGGCCCTGAACGGGCTCACCGTCCGCACCCCGGACGACCCGGCGATCGGCCTGCTCGACGCCACCGCCGTCCTCGGTGACCTGCTCACCTTCCACTCCGAGCGGATCGCCGACGAGGCGTATGTCCGTACGGCGAACGAGCACCGGTCGCTGGTGCTGCTGGGCAGGCTGGTGGGGCACCGGCCGCGGCCGGGTGTCGCCGCGTCCACCTATCTCGCGTACAGCCTGGAACGTGATCCGCGCGCCGAGACCCTGCCGGTGCTCATCCCGAGGGGAGCGCGTAGTCACAGCGTGCCCGCGTCCGCCGATGAGCAGTCCCTCACGTTCGAGACCAGTGCGGATCTGACGGCTCGCTGGGACTGGAACGAGTTGAAGGTGCGTCGGCGCCGGCCGTCGTCGGTGACGCCCGCGGATCTGGAGCGGCGGTCGGAGCTGTTCGTCGACGGTACGGCGAACTCGCTCCGGACCGGGGACCAGTTGCTGTTCGTCTTCGGGGAACAGGCGGGTGGACAGCGGCTGTTGCTGCCGGTCGCGAAGACACGGGTCGACCGGGACGAGGAGATCACCGCGATCTCGCTGCCGAAGTCGGCGCCGGCGACGCTCAAGGAGCTCGTGGACGAAGTGCGGCGGTGGGTCGCCGAGCCTGCGGTGCCGGGGGAGCCCGGGGATGAGCCGCCGACGCCCGAAGTGCCCAATCCGCGGCCGGTGAGTCGGCTGATCGAGGACATCGACGATCAGGTGCTGGCGCCGCTGCGGGATGACTTGGACGGCATCGAGACGCCTGAGAGCCTCGCCCAGCGGCTCGCGGAGCCCGTCGCCCGTCTCGGTGAGGCCCAGGTGTTGGCCGATCCCTATGAGGATGTCGCCGCTTGGTTCGAGCAGTTGGAGGCGGTGCTTGGGGAACTTGCTGAGCGGGCACTGGAGTTGGCGCCTGCGCAGACAGAAGGCAGTCGGTCGTCTGCCGCGCCGTTGGGGCTGGTCGCGCCCCGCGGCGGAGCCGCAGGTCGATACAGCCCCGCGCCCCTGAAAGACCGGCGCGCCGCCGCTCTCCAGGCACTGGCCGGCATCCTCCCCGCCCTGCGGGCCGACACCCCGGCATCGGAAGGCGCGGCCCCCCGCCCCACCGCCGACCCCGCCCGCCTCCTCTCCACCCTCAACCCCTCCCTTCGCACCCTCTACCCGGCCTGGCGCAAGGCCGCCGTGCCCGGAGCCGCGCCGCTCCTCCGTGAGCTGCTCGCCATGCGGGTCACCACCGCGCCCTTCGGGGCCACCGCTCCTCTCAAGCCGGTCCAGGACGACCGCGGGCGGGTCATCCGTTCCGCGGACTGGCCGCTCACCGGGGCCGTGCTGGCCGGGGTCCGGGTCGCCTACGACACCGCGGGCAAGGTGCCGGTGCGGACGGACTTCCAGTACATCGAGGGCGGCAGCTCCGACCAGCGGGCCGTGACCCTGCCGCTCGCCCAGCAGGTGTCCTTCGCGCTCGGGCCGGGGCAGGTCGACCTTCAGACCCGTTCCGGGCAGGACCGCGACCTGAACGGGCCGACCCGTCGGCCGACCGACTCCCAGGACCCCGGCGTCACCGTCCGCCTCCGCAGCGGGCTGCCCGAGCGCACCCTGTTCGTGTCCCGGCCCGACGACGACGGCCTGGTCCACGTGGGCATCCACAACGGCACCGCGCAGGAGATCGCCCTGCGCCCGGGCGCCAACGAGCAGTTCACCCACGGCGAGTACGAGGTCAGCCTGCGCTATACGATCGGCAGCACCGAGCCCAACGTCGAGATCGTCATCGCCAGCAAGCCCGAGCCCGTCAACCGCAAGGTGCTCCAACTGGACAGCGTGCACGACGGGATCACCGTCGGCAGCTGGGTCGCCGTCCAGCGGCCCGCCAAGGGGGACCAGATCCCCGGCGACGCCAAGCTGGCCTTCGTCACCACCCAGGTCATGGCGAAGCGTACGGCGGCGTACACCAACTACGGCATCACCGGGCGCGGCACCGAACTCACGCTCGCCAACGACTGGTTGGACGAGTTCGACGTACTCCTCTCCCACATCCGCGACACCACCGTGCACGCGGCGGGCGAACCGCTGCGCCTGGCCGACGAACCGCTCGGTGAGGACGTGCACGGCAACGAGATCGAACTTGCCGAGCTGTACGACGGGTTGGCCCCCGGACGGACCCTCGTCGTCAGCGGTGAGCGCAGCGACCTGCCGGGTGCCGTCCCGGCCACCGAGGTCGTCACCATCGCCGCCGCCGACCCCGCCGCGGACCCCCAGCTCCCCGGCGACCGCGTCCACACCCGGCTCACCCTGACCGGCGACCTCGCGTACCGCTACCGCCGCGAGTCCGTCCGTATCCTCGGCAACGTCGTCCGGGCCACCCACGGCGAGAGCCGCGACGAGGCCATCGGCAGCGGCGACTCGGACCGCGTGGGCCAGACCTTCGTACTCTGGCAGTCGCCGCTCACCTGGCTCGCCGACGACAACCCCCTCGGTGCCACGCCGGTGTTGGAGATCCGGGTCGACGGTGTGCTCTGGCACGAGGTCGACAGCCTCGCCGGACGCGGCCCGCGCGAGCGCGTCTACATCACCGGCTCCACCGCCGACGGCCGCACCACGGTCACCTTCGGCGACGGCGTCCACGGCGCCCGCCTGCCCACCGGCCACGACAACGTCCACGCCCGCTACCGCTTCGGCACCGGGCGGGCCGCCAACGTCGCCGCCGACCGCATCACCCAGCCCCTCACCCGCCCGCTCGGCGTCACTGCGGTCACCAACCCGCGCCCGGCCACCGGCGGCGCGGACGCCGACGGCCCCGGCCTGACCCGCCGCACGATCCCCCTCGCGGTCTCCGCCCTCGACCGGCTGGTCTCCGAGGCCGACTACGAGGACTTCGCCCGCTCCCGCGCCGGCATCGGCCGAGCGGCCGCACGCGAACTCTTCGACGGACGGCGGCGCGTGCTGCACGTCACGGTCGCGGGCACCGACGACGTGCCGATCGCGGAGGAGACCCTACGGCCCCTGCGCGGCGCCCTCACCGAATTCGGCGACCCGGGTCTCCCGGTCCGCGTCGACGTACGCGAGCTGGTCCTCCTGCTCGTCGCCGCCAAGGTGAAGATCGCGCACGACCACGCCTGGGAGACGGTCGAGCCGCGCCTGCGCCAGGCCATCCTGCGCCGACTCGGCTACGACGGACGGGAGTTGGGCCAACCGGCCCGCCTGTCCGAACTCCTCGCCACGGCCCACACCGTGCCCGGCGTCGACTACATGGACGTGGACGTCTTCACCGGCATCCCCGCCTCCGCGACCCCGCAGGAGCTGACCGAACTGCTCACCAACCCCGGCGAGCCCAAGCAGACCGTCCCCGCACACCCGGCGACGTACGACGAGAAGACCCACACGGTCCGGGCCGAGAACGGCGAGACCCTCACCGAGATCTGCGCCCGTCACGGCGTCCCGCTCGCCGAACTCCTGCGCCTCAACCCCGACATCACCGACACCCGGCGCCTCGCCAAGGGCCGGACGGTGTACGTCTTCCGCGGCATCCGCCCGGCGCAGCTCGCGCTGCTGTCCCCGAAGGCCGCCGACACCCTGATCCTGACGGAGGTCAAGTGATGACCGCGCACTCGGCGGATGTCCAGTCGGACACCACAGCCCCGGCTGCGGCAAGGGAACCAGACGGCCTCGCCGCCCTCCTGCCCCGTTGGCATCTCCTCCGCGACGCCGAGGAGGGCGAGCCCCTGCGCGCCCTCCTCGCGGTGATCGCCGAGCAGCTCGACCGCGTCCGCGACGGCGTCCAGCAGGGCTACGAGGACCTGTTCGTGGAGACGGCCGCCCCCTGGGTGCTGCCGTACCTCGGCGACCTGGTCGGCTACCGCACCCTCCCCGGCTACGAACGCGTCCTCACCACCGGCCTGCACGAAGGCGGCCGGGAAGCCCTCGCCGAGGCCGTCGCCCCGCGCGCCGACGTGGCCGCGACCGTCGCCAACCGCCGCCGCAAGGGCACCCTGCACCTCCTGGAGGAGATCTCGGAGCAGGTCGCGGGCTGGTCGGCCCGGGCCGTTGAACTCTCCCGCCTGGTCGCCCAGAACCAGTCGGTGAAACTACAAAGGGACAGGGGTCGCCTCCTCGACCTCCGCGACGGCTCCGCGCTCGCCCTCGCGGGCAGCCCGTTCGACACGGCGGCCCGCACGGTCGACGTACGCCGCGCCGAGTCCCGTAAGAAACAAGGAGGTTGGAGCCCGGCCGGAGTCGCCCTGTTCGTCTGGCGGCTGAAGTCGCACTCCCTGACGTCCTCCCCGGCCTACTGCATCGACCGAGCCCGCAACCTCTACACCTTCTCGATCCTCGGCAACGACAGCCCGCTGGTCACCAAGCCGGTCCCGGAGCCGTCGCCCACTCACATCGCCGCCGTCGACAACGTCCCGGCGTTCATCACCCGTCGCCTCCTCCACGACCGGCTCCTGGACTACTACGGCCCCGGCAAGAGCCTCTGCATCCGACGCGACGGCGAGGACCGGCCCGTGCCGCCCCAGGACATCGTGGTGGCCGACCTGTCCGACTGGCGCTACCGGCCCAAACGCGGCCAGGTCGCCGTGGACCCGGAGCTCGGGCGGATCGCGTTCGGGTCCCGGTCGGCGCCCCGGCAGGGCGTGTGGGTGGACTACCACTACGCGTACGGAACCGACATGGGCGGCGGCGAGTACGAGAGGCCGGACCGGGTGGCCCGCCCCGACGCGGCCTTCTACCGAGTCGGCCCGGGACAGCCGTACCGCCAGATCATGGACGCCTACCGGGCCTGGCAGCACGACCGGCGCGCGGACCGGACCGGGCCCGAGGGCATCATCGAGATCACCCACAGCGGCGCCTACCAGGAGCAGTTGGACTTCGACCTCGACCCCGGCGACCGCCTCGAACTGCGCGCGGCCGAGGGCACCCGGCCGGTGATCCGCCTGCTCGACTGGTACAGCAACCGCCCGGACGCCCTCAACATCCGTGCTGTAGAAGACGATTGCGCCCCGCACGAGCGGCCGCGGGTCGTCCTCGACGGGCTGCTCGTCGCCGGACGCGGCATCAACGTCACCGGTCCGATGGGTGCCGTCGTCGTCCGCCACAGCACCCTCGTGCCCGGCTGGTCCCTGGAACCGGAGTGCGAGCCGCACTCGCCCGACGAACCCAGCATCATCCTGGAACGCACCACCGCCTGCCTCCAGATCGAGCACAGCGTCCTCGGCACCATCGAGGTCATCGGCGACGAAGTCTCAGAGGACCCCCTCGACATCCACCTCCGCGACAGTGTCCTCGACGCCACCGGCCACGACCGCGAGGCCCTGTCCGCGCCGGACTGCCGCCTCGCCCACGCCGTGCTCCACGCCCACCGCACCACCGTGATCGGCGAAGTCCACACACACGCCGTGGAGATCGCCGAGAACTCGATCTTCACCGGCAAACTGCACGTGGCCCGCCGCGGCATCGGCTGCCTGCGCTACTCGTACGTCCCTGCCGGATCCCGTACGCCCCGCAGGCACCGAAGCCCCTCGCAGCCCGGCCCGTTGTTCACCTCCGTGCGCTACGGGACGCCCTGGTACGCCCAGTTGGCCGACCGCTGCCCCGAGGAGCTACGGCGCGGCGCCGACGACGGGGCCGAACCGGGCGCCTACCACGACCTGTACCGGCCGCAGCGCGAGGACGGACTCAGGGCGCGGCTCGCGGAGTACACGCCCGCGGGCACCGACGCCGGGATCTTCTTCGTCACCTGAGCGCACCCGCAGACCTACGCACACTTCCTGAACCAGGGGGACCCCTTTCATGCACGCTGACCTCTCCCGCCTCACGTTCCGCCCGGAGCGTCACTACTCGGCGGTGATCGCCCAGCAGGGCCGCGTCCAGCTCGACGCCGACGCCAACGAGCAGACCGCGATCCAGCTCCACCAGGCCCGCACCCTCGTCGCCGACCTGATCGGCCGGCACGGCGGGCCGCGTGACGCGGCGGGCTTCCGCATCGAGTACGTGGGCGGCAGGCACGAGATCGACACCCTGTACATCCACGGCGGCCGCTACTACGTCGACGGCATCCTCCTCGACGCGAACCGCCCCGCGCCCGGCGTTCCGGTGCCCGACGAGGACGACGCCGAGGACACGGCCGAGCCGCCCGCCTTCTGGACCTACTGGGACCAGCCCGACGCCTTCCGCGACCCGGAGAAGCCCGGCGACCGGCTGCCCTCGCCCGCCCAGTCGCCGTTCGTCGCCTATCTGAAGGTGTGGGAGCGGGCGGTGAGCGCGGCCGAGGACCCGGCGCTGCGCGAGGTCGCCCTCGGCGCCGCGATGCCCGACACGGCCGCCCGCGTGAAGGTCGTATGGCAGGTGCTGTCGCTCTCCCTGGCCGAGCTGGCGATCGACGAGACCGACCCGTCCAAGGAGGTCGTCCGCGCCGCGTTCGACAAGTGGGCCACGGCGCAGGCCCCGACCGCCCGCCTCGCCGCCCGCAGCGAACGCCCCGACCACGCCGACGAGGATCCCTGTCTCGTCAGGCCAGACGCCCGCTACCGCGGCCCGGAGAACCAGCTCTACCGGGTCGAGGTGCACGCCGGCGGCGAGGCGAAGGACGCCACCTTCAAGTGGTCGCGGGAGAACGGCTCGGTGGTCTTCCCGGTCGACGAACTCGATGGAACGTGGGTGCAGTTGGCGTCCCTCGGGCACGACGACAAGCTGGACCTGGACGTCGGCGACTTCGTGGAGTTCACGGACACGGCCTACGCCTCGCGGCTGGAAGCCCTGCCCCTGCTGCGAGTTGAGGAACTCGACCTGCCCGGCCGTCGGGTCCGCCTGTCCGCCGAACCGGAGCCCGGCGTCGGCCGCCTGCCTCACCTGAACCCGTTCCTGCGGCGCTGGGACCACCACGAGGGACCGAAGCGCAAGGGCCGTACGTCAGCCCTCAAGCACGGGGCCGTAGCCATCACGGAAGGCGAATGGCTCCCCCTGGAGGACGGCGTAGAGGTCTACTTCGCCAAGGGTGTCGGCTACCGCACCGGCGACCACTGGATCATCCCCGCCCGCACCGCCACCGGCAGCGTCGAGTGGCCCACGGACTCGGCCCGCCGCCCCCTCCTCCAGGCCCCGTTCGGCATCGTCCGCGGCTTCGCCCCGCTCGCCCTGGTCAAGGGCGAGGGCAGCACCGTGGACCTGCGCTACGCCTTCGGGCCGCTGGCCAGCAGCGTTCCCGCGGCGAGCGAGGCGACGCTGGCGGCGGAGGAGCAGGCCCGCCGTCAGGAGGAGGCCGCGGAGGCCGATCCCTCGCACGGCCAGTCGCAGACCACGGCACAGGCGGAAGCGGAGGCCTCGGAGGAAGGGAACCGGTAATGGCGAAGCCGATCGGCGCGTCCAAGATGGTGGAACTCCTGCGCGCGGAGGGCCTGACGGTCCACGAGGTCCGCAACTGGCGTTCCCACAACCGCAACACGAAGGGCCCCTGGGGCCCGGTGAACGGCGTGATGATCCACCACACCGTCACCTCGGGCACCGCGGCCTCCGTCGACATCTGCTACGACGGCTACTCGGGTCTGCCCGGCCCGCTCTGCCACGGTGTGATCGACAAGAAGGGCGAGATCCACCTAGTCGGCAACGGCCGTGCGAACCATGCCGGATTGGGCGACAGCGACGTCCTGCGCGCGGTGATCAACGAGTCGAAGCTGCCCGGCGACAACGAGGCGGACACCGACGGCAACCGGCACTTCTACGGCTTCGAGTGCATCAACCTCGGTAACGGCAAGGACCCTTGGCCGGAGGTGCAGAAGGAGGCCATCGAGAAGGTCGCCGCCGCGATCTGCCGCCACCACGGCTGGAGCGAGCGCTCGGTGATCGGCCACAAGGAGTGGCAGCCGGGCAAGCAGGACCCGCGCGGCTTCACCATGGACGGCATGCGCAAGCAGATCGCCGACCGCCTCGGCGGCAAGAAGCCCCAACCCGATCCGAAGCCCACGCCGTCGAAACCGTCGTACATCCCGTTCCCCGGCGCGGACTTCTTCCACCTCGGGCAGAAGTCCCCGATCATCACCGCGATGGGCCACCGCCTGGTCGCCGAGGGCTGCGGCCATTACGAGGAGGGGCCGAGCCCCGAGTGGACCGAGGCCGACCGCAAGTCCTACCAGGCCTGGCAGCACAAGCTGCACTTCCGGGGCAGGGACGCGGACGGCATCCCGGGCAAGGCCAGCTGGGACAAGCTGAAGGTGCCGGTGAGCTGAGACCCGGGGCCCGCCCGCCTACGCCGACCCGGCGTTGGTGGGCGGGTGCGCGGGCCGTGCCGGAATCAGCGTGGGCAGCGGCGGCAGCGCCGCCCGGTTCACCCAGGCGTCGAACAGGTCGTTCAAGGGCTCGTCCGCGAACCGGTTGACATGGGCCGTGAAGGTCGTCGTGGTCACGGCCCCGCCCCGGTGCAGCCCCGCCCAGCCGCGCAGCATCCGGAAGAACGCCTCGTCACCCATCGCGCAGCGCACCGCGTGCACGGTGAGCCCGCCGCGCTCGTAGAGCCGGTCGTCGAACATCGACTTGCGGCCCGGGTCGGCCAGGCGCAGGTCCTGAGGGAGCGAGGACAGCAACCGGTGTGCCGCAGCGGCCAGTTGCTGCGCGGTACGGCCCCCCGAGCGCTCCGACCACAGCCACTCGGCGTACTTGGCGAACCCCTCGTTCAGCCAGATGTGCCGCCAGTCCGCGATGGACACACTGTTTCCGAACCACTGGTGCGCCAGCTCGTGCGCGACCAGCCGCTCCCAACCCCGGGCACCGTCCACGTGGTTGGCGCCGAAGAGCGACAACCCCTGGGCCTCCACGGGCACATCGAGCTCCTCCTCCGTGACGACCACCGCGTACTCGTCGAACGGATACGGCCCGAACAGCTCCTGGAACAGCTCCATCATCCGCGGCTGCCGCGCGAAGTCCCGGGAGAACTCCGGGAGCAGATGCGCCGGGATGTGCCCGTGCTGCGGCACCCCGCCAGGGCCCGGGTCACCGAGCAGCACCGTCTGGTACTTGCCGATCGACAGCCCGACGAGATAGCTGGACGTGGGCGCGGCCTGCTCGTACACCCAGGTCGTCGTGGACGCCTTGGTCGTACGGGTCAGCAGCCTGCCGCCCGCCACCACCGCGTACGCCGACGGCGTGGTGATCGAGATCTGGTACGACGCCTTGTCCGCGGGCCGGTCGTTGCACGGATACCAGGACGGCGCCCCGATCGGCTGGCTCGCGACCAGCGCCCCGTCCTCCAGCTCCTCCCAGCCGAGCCCGCCCCAAGGGCTGCCGACCGGCTTGGGGTTGCCCGACCAGTGCACCTCGACGGTGAAGGCGGCACCTGCCCTGATGGGCTTCGCGGGCCGGACCCGCAGCTTCCCGCCCCGGTGCGTGTAGCGCGCCTGCCGGCCGTCCACCCGCACCCGGCCGATCTTGAAGTCGGACAGGTTGAGCATGAACTCGGCGAGCGGCGAGCGCCCCGCTATGGCGTTGATCCGGGCGCTCCCGGCCAGGCGGTTCGGGCCCGGACGGTAGTCCAGGGCGAGCTCGTAGCGGTGCACCCGGTACCGGGCGTCACCGTGGTCCGGGAAGTACGGGTCCGGACCCGCCGCCTGCTGAACTGCCACTGCCGCTTCCGCTCCCTGCGCTGCGTTGCCGCTCGGATCCGCCGGTACACCGCTCACCGACTCCGAGTGGCCCGCGTTCAGGGCCGCCATGCCTCGATCGGGTTGCCGAGCCAACGGGTGTCGTCCGGGACGGACTCCGCGGCCATGACGAGCGACGCGGGGCCCAGCGTGGTGCGGGCCCCGATCGTGCTGCCGGGCAGCACGATCCCGCCAGGGCCCAGCGTGGCACCCTCACGGAGAACAACAGTATCCGTCCGCAAGATCCGGTCGTGGAAGAGGTGGGTCTGGAGCACACAGCCGCGGTTCACGGTCGCCGCGTCCTCCAGGGTCACCAGATCTGTCTCCGGCAGCCAGTAGCTCTCCACCCAGACGCCCTTGCCGATCCGCGCGCCGAGCCCCCTGAGCCACGCCGTCAGCACCGGCGTACCGGGCACGGAACCCGCCAGCCACGGCACCGCGAGCACCTCGACGAAGGTGTCCGCGAGCTCGTTGCGCCACACGAAGCCGCTCCACAGCGGGTGCTCCCCACTGCGGTGCCGCCCCACGAGCAGCCACTTCGCGACCATCGACACCAGCCCCGCCGACGCACCGGCCACGAGCAGCACCACTCCCGCCAGCGGCCAGGCCCACGGCCCGAGCACACACAGCGCGGCCACCGTCAGCACGGCCAGCCACGCCGAGCAGAACACGGGCACGATCCGGCACAGCTCCACCAGACCGCGCGCCCACAGCAGCCCCGCCGAGGGCTCGTACGTCCGGCTCTGGTCGCTGTCGGCCGCACTGCGCGGCAGTTTCACCGGCGGCAGGCCCAGATACGACGTGCCCTTCTTCGCCTTCTTCGGCGTGGCCGACAGCACGCCCACCAGCCCGCCGTCCGGCACGGTCCGCCCCGGCGCGGTCATCCCGGAGTTGCCGAGGAACGCCCGCCGCCCGATCTCCGCGCGCCCGACCCTGACCCAGCCGCCACCCAGCTCGTACGGCGCGGTCAGCGTGTCGTCGGCCAGGAACGCGCCCTCGCCGACCGTCGTCAGGCTCGGCAGCGCGAGCACCGTCGACACCTCCGCACCGCGTCCGATCCGCATCCCGAGCAGCCGCAGCCACACCGGCGTGACCAGCCCGGCGTACAGCGGGAACAGCGTCTCGCGCGAGCGGTCCATCAGCTGTGTGACGGTCCACGCCTGCCACCCGACCCTGCTGTGCGTCGGATACGTCCCCTCGCGCAGCCCCAGGCTCAGCAGTCGTACGGCGACCAGGACGAGCAGCGCGTACGCCAGCCCGAAGGCGAGCGTGGCCGGGACGAGGGCCAGGGCGGCGCCCTTCAGGGGCGCGTGGGCGGCGAGGAACGGACGCGCGACCAGGAAGGCCGCGCCACCCGCCAGCACCGGGAGCATGCTCAGGGAGAAGCCGGCCAGGCCGTACATCACCCGCCAGTACGTCCCCCGCCCCGGCCGCTCCTTCGGCCAGTTGCGCTTGGCCTTGCCCAGCTTGACCGCGGGAGCGCCCGCCCAGCGCTGACCGGTCGGGATCTGCCCGGTGACCGCCGAGCCCGGCGCCACCTCGGCCCGCTTGCCGACCCGGGCGCCGGGGAAGAGGATGCTGCGCGTGCCGACGACGGCGTGCGCGCCCACCTTGACCTGGCCGATCTCCAGCCGGTCGCCGTCCAGCCACCAGCCGGACAGGTCCACCTCGGACTCGACGGCCGCGCCCCGGCCCAGTTTGAGCATGCCGGTGACCGGCGGCAGCGAGTGCAGATCCACGTCCGGGCCGATCCTGGCGCCCAGCGCCCGCGCGTACCGCTCCAGCCAGGAGCCGGTCAGCGAGGTCGCTCCGGTGAACTCGGCGAGCCGCTCGGCCGTCCACAGCCGCAGGTGCACGCTGCCACCGCGGGGGTAGCGGCCGGGCTGCACCGTGCGCAGCAGCACGCGCGCCCCGCCCGCTGCGATCGCCAGCCGTCCTGGCGGGCTGAACAGCAGCAGGGCACCGGCCCCCACCAGCCACCACGAGGTGCCCGGCAGCCAGGAGTACGGCAGGACGTTCCCGAGCGCGGCGAGCGGCACCAGCCAGCGCAGCCCGAGCAGCGTGAACAGGGGGAGCAGGACGAGGAGTTGGATCACCTGGGCCTTGAGCGGCACCGGTGCGATCACCCGCGCCGCCCCGTCGTCCTGCGCGGACTCCTCCAGGTGGCGGGCCAACTTCCGCAGCGTGGGCTGCTGGTAGATGTCGAGGACGGCCGCGCTCGGGTAGCGGGTGCGCAGCCGGGTGGTCAACTGGGCGGCGGCCAGGCTGCTGCCGCCGATCGCGAAGAAGTCGTCGCGGGCACCGCAGACCGGGATGCCGAGGACTTCCGCCCACTGCTCGGCGAGCCAGGCCTCGGTGCCGTACAACTCCTCCGCGGGGCCGCCCGTTTCGAGCCCCTCGAGCGGCCAGGGCAGCGCGTTGCGGTCCACCTTGCCGGAGGTCCGCGTCGGCAGGTCGGCGACGGGGGCGATCAACGGCACGAGCGCGGCGGGCAGTTCGGCCCGCAGCTTCTTCACGGCCGCGGCGTGGTCCCAGCCGTCCTGCGTGACGACGTACCCGACGAGGAGCTGGTTGCCGCTGCGGGCGGTGCGGACGGCGGCGGCCGCTCCCGCGACGCCGGGCAGGGCCTGGAGAGCCGCGTCGACCTCACCCAGCTCGATCCGCCGGCCCCCGAGCTTGATCTGCTCGTCGGCCCGGCCGAGGAAGACGAGCCCCTCGGGCTCCGCCTTCACCAGGTCACCGCTGCGGTACGCCCGCTGCCAGCCCAGCGACTTCAGCGGCGCGTACTTCTCCGCGTCCTTCTCGGCGTCCAGGTACCGCGCCAGCCCGACCCCGCCGATCACCAGCTGCCCGCTCGCGCCCATCGGCACGGGGTCCCCGGCCTCGTCGACGACGGCCAGCTCCCAGCCGTCCAGCGGCAGCCCGATCCGGATCGGCTCCTCGCCGCTCATCAGCGAGGCACAGGCCACCACGGTCGCCTCGGTGGGCCCGTAGGTGTTCCACACCTCGCGCCCCTCCGTCACCAGCCGCTGTGCCAGTTCGGGCGGGCAGGCCTCACCGCCGAAGATCAGCAGCCGTACGTCGTTGAGGGTCTCGGGCTCCCACAGCGCGGCGAGCGTCGGCACCGTGGAGACGACGGTGATCTCCTGCTCGACCAGCCAGGGCCCGAGATCGGCCCCGCTCCTGACCTGCGAACGCGGCACCGGCACCAGACAGGCGCCGTACCGCCAGGCCAGCCACATCTCCTCGCAGGACGCGTCGAAGGCGACCGACAGCCCCGCCATGACCCTGTCAGCGGGACCGATGGGATCGTCGGTGAGGAACAGGGCGGCCTCGGCGTCCACGAAGGCGGCCGCGCTGCGGTGCGAGACGGCGACCCCCTTGGGCCTGCCGGTGGAGCCGGAGGTGAAGATGATCCACGCGTCGTGCTCGATGCCGGGCCGGGCGGCGGGGGAGTCGCAGCGCCCGTGGACGGTCAGCTCGTGCCCGGCGCCGACCACGGCCCGGACCTCCGCCTCCCCGAACACCAGCTCGGCCCGCTCGTCGGGGTCCTCGGCGTCGACGGGGACGTACGCGCCGCCCGCCGCCAGCACGGCGAGGATCGCGACGTACAGGTCGTTGGTGCCGGACGGTACCCGGATGCCGACCCGGTCGCCGAGCCCGACCCCGGCCTCGGCGAGCCGCCGCCGCAGCCGCTCCACCTCGACAGCCAGCGCACGGTAGGTGAGCCGGGTGGTCCCGTCGTCCAGGGCGAGCTCGTCGGGGTAGGACCGTACGGATGCGTCGAAGACGTCGACGAGCGTGCGCGGGGAGGCGGCCGGGCCCCCGGAGAAACGGGCGGTGTGGCCGAACTGTTCGCGGATCTCTGCGCTGAGCTCTTCGTTGAGCAGGCCGAGAGCACTGCTCTCGTGTATCGCTGCCATCGGTCCTCGCGTCTCGATCCCGGAGCCCTCCGGGGCGCTGGCGGGCCGCAGGTCTGCCTGGGGTTGTCCGGCTCCAGCTCGTAACAAGCCGGAAATTTTAGTACGACGCTAGGTTCGACCCCCCGAAACGGCCACCGGGAAAGGGCTGTTCGGGCGGTGCGGCAGCTCTGCCGCGCGCCTGTGACCTGGTGATCTTCACGCCGAGCGAGAGATGCCCCACATGCAGCGAACAGGCCGTACACGACGAATCCCCCGGCCGCTGAGCGGCCGGGGGATTCGGCTGGTGTCCGAGGGGGGACTTGAACCCCCACGCCCGATAAAGGGCACTAGCACCTCAAGCTAGCGCGTCTGCCATTCCGCCACCCGGACAAGGTGTCTGTCGCGCGGGGTTCCCCTCGCGGCGACGAAGGAAACATTACCAGGCTTTCGAGGGGCCCCGATCACCCCCCGTCCCCGTGCCCGGCCCCGCGTGAACGGCGTGTGACGGGCCGGGCCCGGTCTTGGGGAGGACCGGGCCGCGGGGGGAGGATGAGGGGAACCACCAGCAGTGACAGCGGGAGGAACAGCGTGAGCGACACGGACACGGCCAGGGGCGTCACCGGCGAGGACGAGGTCGTGGACCTCTGCCGCGAGCTGATCCGGATCGACACCAGCAACTACGGCGACCACTCGGGCCCGGGTGAGCGCAAGGCGGCCGAGTACGTCGCGGAGAAGCTCGCCGAGGTGGGCCTCGAACCGCAGATTTTCGAGTCGCACCCCGGTCGCGCCTCCACGGTCGCCAGGATCGCCGGCGAGGACCCGTCCAGGCCCGCGCTGCTGATCCACGGACACACCGACGTGGTGCCGGCCAACGCGCAGGACTGGACCCACCACCCCTTCTCCGGCGAGGTCGCCGACGGGTGCGTGTGGGGGCGGGGCGCCGTCGACATGAAGGACATGGACGCGATGACCCTGGCGGTCGTCCGGGACCGCCTGCGCAGTGGGCGCAGGCCGCCCCGCGACATCGTCCTCGCGTTCCTCGCCGACGAGGAGGCGGGCGGCAAGTTCGGCGCCCGGTACCTCGTCGACCACCACCCGGAGCTCTTCGAGGGCGTGACCGAGGCGATCAGCGAGGTCGGCGGCTTCTCCTTCACGGTGAGCGAGCAGCGGCGGCTCTACCTGATCCAGACGGCCGAGAAGGGCATGCACTGGATGAAGCTGACGGTGGCCGGCACCGCCGGGCACGGCTCGATGATCCACCGGGACAACGCCATCACCGAACTGTCGGAGGCGGTCGCGCGGCTCGGACGGCACACGTTCCCGGTCCGGGTCACCAAGACCACCCGCGCCTTCCTCGACGAGCTCGGCGACGCGCTGGGTACCGAGCTGGACCCGGAGGACATGGAGGGCACGCTCGCCCGGCTCGGCGGCATCGCCAAGCTCATCGGCGCGACCCTCAGCAACACCGCCAATCCCACCCAGCTCGGCGCGGGCTACAAGGTCAACGTCATCCCGGGCGAGGCCACCGCGCACGTCGACGGGCGCTTCCTGCCCGGCTTCGAGGAGGAGTTCCTCACCGACCTCGACAAGATCCTCGGGCCCAAGGTCAAGCGGGAGGACGTGCACTCCGACAAGGCCGTGGAGACGACCTTCGACGGGGCGCTGGTGGACGCCATGCAGTCCGCGCTGGTCGCCGAGGACCCCGCCGCCAAGGCGATCCCGTACATGCTCTCCGGCGGCACCGACGCCAAGTCCTTCGACGAGCTCGGCATCCGCGGCTTCGGTTTCGCGCCGCTGAAGCTGCCCCCGGAGCTGGACTTCGCCGGGATGTTCCACGGTGTCGACGAGCGGGTGCCCGTGGACGGGCTGAAGTTCGGCGTGCGGGTGCTCGACCGTTTCATCGACGCGAGTTGACGCGGCAATTCGGCCGCTCGTGCGAAATCGGTCGGCAAGAGTGAATGTGCTCATAAGCTCGTATCCCCATTACTCCCTCCGCGTTACAGGTGATGCGATCCGCTACTTGGGGTCGCTTTGCCAATAAGGAGGAAGAATGATCAAGAAGGTCGTCGCCGCTGCCGCTGCCACTGGTGGCCTGGTTCTCGCGGGCGCGGGGCTTGCCGTCGCCGATGCGGGTGCTCAGGGTGCTGCTGTGGGCTCCCCGGATGTTCTGTCCGGCAACGTCGTCCAGGTTCCCGTGCACGTGCCGGTGAACGCCTGCGGCAACACGGTCTCCGTGATCGGGCTGCTGAACCCCGCCTTCGGTAACACCTGCATCAACAAGTGACGTTGTGCCTCGCCCTCAGTGAAGAGGGGTGAGCCGGTCGGCCCCGGAGTGCACGCCATGCGTTCCGGGGCCGACCGGCCTTTTCGAAAAGAAGCAGAACCGCGATGCGGCGGTATTTCGGGACAAGGTCGAAAGCAGGGATTCGGTACATGCGACAAGTCACCCGCAAGAGCCTGATGACAGTGGCGGCCGCGACCGGCGTGATCGCCGCGGCAGGAGGCGCCGCCCACGCCGACTCGGGCGCGAGCGGATCAAGCGCGAACTCTCCCGGCGTACTGTCGGGCAACACGGTGTCGGTGCCGGTGCACGTGCCGGTGAACGTGTGCGGCAACACCGTGGACGTCGTCGGGGTCCTGAACCCCGCGATGGGCAACAGCTGCGGCAAGGGCGGCGGCGCCGGAGCACAGGACGGCGGTCACCAGGGTCACGGAGACGGCGGACACGGCGACTCAGACTCCGCGGGCTCTGAGGGTTCGCACGCCGGCGGACACACCGGTGGCTCACCCGGCGTGGGCTCGGGCAACCACGTGGAGGCGCCGATCGACGTTCCGGTGAACGTCTGCGGCAACAGCGTCGACCTTATCGGCGTCGGCAACCCCGCCATGGACGACGACTGCGGAAACGGCTCCGGCGGCGGGCGGCACACCCCGCCCGGCGGCCACCAGACGCCGCCCGGATCGCCGGAACAGCCCGGCAACCCGGGCAACCCGGGCGACCCCGGCCACCCCGGTAACCCGGTGGAGCCCGGCCACCTCGGCTCCCCCGCCACCCCGCCCGGCGCGGGCCACCAGACGCAGGTCAGCGGCAACCACCCCGGTACCCAGACGCTCACCCAGCCCCTGGGCAGCGCGCAGCTCGCCCAGACCGGCAGCGACCTGCCGATCGGCCTGGCCCTCCCGGTGGGCGCCGGGGCGCTCCTGGCGGGCACGGTGCTCTACCGCAGGGCACGGGCCTCGGCCTAGGGCACACCGCGTGAAACGGAGCGGGCCCCGCCGCGGCGGGGCCCGCTCCGTTCGGCCTGTCTCACCACGTGGCACGCACCTGGCGGATGATCCGCCGGCGCAACCGCACCCTGCGGCTGCCATCGCGCATCAGGCTCAGTCGGTCCAACTCCCAGTGTCCGTACTCGGCATGGTCCGTCAGCAGACGTGTGGCGTCCTTGCGGGAGACCCCCCGCGGTACGTACACGTCGACAAATTCGTATTCCGGCATCGCATCTATTGTGCGGTCCGGGGCCCGGTACGGATAGCGTCTGCACTATGTCTGATGCTGTGCAGCCCACCGCTGCCGAGGTACGTGCCGCCGCCGAGGCGGTCAAGACCGCCCTCGACCGCCACCTGGCCGCGGTCGAACGGAGGTCGGGGGAGGACGACCCCGGCGTCTACGAGGCCTTCAACGAACTGGCCGCGGCCGCCGAGGTGTACGACGAGCTGCTCTACGACCGTTACGACGAGGTCACCCCCTTCGAGATCCCCGGCGCGGAGGACACCGCGCCGTACAAGGGCCCGGAGGAGCCGAACGCGCTGAGCGTGCTGATCCGCCGTGATTACGCCGTGGCGGAGCCGCAGCGGTTGCTGGCGCAGGCCCAGCGGGTCGAGGCGGCCGACGACGCCGTCGGCACAGAGGCCTCCGGCACGGTGCACGGCGCGCTGGGGGTGCTGTTCGGCGAGTTCGAGCCCGACGAGATCGCCTCCCGGCACAAGGAGTTCGGTCTCGAGGAGGGCGACTCCACACTGTGGGTCACCGCGGCCGACGAACCGGCCGAGCCGGGGGAGTGGCTGGAGGCCCCGTTCGAGCAGGTCGACGTGGAGCGGGTGGTGTGCCGGTTCGATGTCAGCGCGGTCTTCGACGAAGATCTTGACGACGACCTCGACGAGGACGTCGATGACGAGGCCGACGGGGCTGACCTCGAGGACGAGGACCTGGAACCGCTGGACGTGGACCGTCGCTGAGACGAATGAGGCGCGGCCCCGGAGGAATGATCTCCGGGGCCGCGCCCCTTTTTCGGACGGGTCAGGCGGCCGTCGGTGTCTGTGTCCTGAGGAGGACGGGCAGCCGAGTCGTTCGCGGCTTGGCCGGGATCTCGGCCACCGCCCTCGGGAGGGCCTGTTCCGCGCCCTGGACCACGGACAGGTGGCGATCCGCCCTGCCGAACGCCGTGTAGACCCAGGGGCGGGACAGGGCCTGGGTGGCGTCGCCGGGCAGTACCGCGACCACCGCGGGCCAGCGGCAACCCACCGCCTGGTGTGCGGTCAGGGCCCAGCCGTGACGTACGGACTGCTCCACGCGCTCCTTCGGTACGACGACGGGCTCGCCTGCGCAGGTCAGGTGCAGGCCGTCCGCGTCGGCCCCGACCACGCGGCCCGGGAGCGTACGGCCCGGTGCGGGGGAGTAGGCGACGCGGTCACCGGGGTCGAACCCGCCGAAGCGGCCGGGGCCGGGGTTGAGGCGCTCCTTCAGGGCCGCATTGAGGGCGCGGGTGCCGGCGGCGCCGCCGTGGCCCGGTGTGATCACCTGTGTCTCCTCGGCGGGCACCCCGAGCGCCCGGGGCACCGAGTCCGCGACCAACTGCACGGTCCGGTACACGGCCTCGCCCGCGTCCCGCACCGGCACGATCACGACCTCCTTGCCGGGGGCCTCGACCTGGTTCAGCTCACCGATGCCGATACCGGAGACCAGCTCGCCCAGGGGGCCGGGGTCCGGCCTTCGCGAGGCGACCTGCGGACAGATCCGCGCGGCGAGCAGATCCGCGAACACCCGTCCGGGCCCCGCCGACCACAGCACGGCCGGATCTCCGCCCAGCACCAGGCGCGCCCCGTCCGGCAGCGACTCCACGAGCAGCGCGGCCGTCTCGACGTCCAGCTGAGGCGCGTCGAGCACCACGAGCAGGTCGAGATCGAGCGCCCCGTCTCCATCCCGACCGGGTCCTTCAGCACCGGAGAGGAGCCCGGCGACGGTCGCGACGGGCCGGGTGCCGCCCGGGGAGCCGGTGTGGGGTTGTGCGTGCGGGGTGCCGTCCGAGGGCGCGGAGCCGGTCGGGATGCCGGGTGCCGCCCCTGCCGCCGGGGCGAAGTCGTCCTGGGGGACGGAGGCGTCGCGTGTACCGCCGCCCTGCCGGTGGGGGCCGGCGTCTGCGGTGTCGTCCTGCCGCGCGGCCCCGTCCGCGCCGGCGGCGATCGGCCGGTCGCCTTGGAGCAGGGCGCTGAAGCGGTCGCGGCCCAGTGGGCTGTGCGTGGCCGCCCATGCCCGCAGCCCCAGCCCTCGCGCTGCTGTCAGCAGCGCCGCGGGTTCCGTCAGGGACGCCTGGCCGCCGGTGTGCAGGACCAGACCGCCCGCCGCGACCGCGCGGATCAGCTCGGCGGCCGAACCCTTGGCCGACGCGGCGGCACGCTCCCAGTCCTCGGCCGAACCGTCCTCCTTGGGCACGGAGTTGATCAGCCGGGCCAGACCGTCGGCGAGGCTCTCCTCCGCGAGGGCGTAACGCTCGAGCCCGACCAGGATCCGGACCGGCAGCTCCACGCCCTCCTCGTCGTCCTCCGCGGGTTCCGGGGCCGCCGGGTCGAGCGCGTCCTGGAAGACCAGGGCCTCGGCCTCGGCGATCGTGCTCTGTACGGCCGCGTCGGCGTCCGGCACGCCCCGCTGGGCCAGTGCGGCGGTGAGCGCCGGCATCTCCAGCGCGGTGTGCCCGGCGAGCGCCGCCTGCTCCAGGAGCCAGACGGTGACCGCCCGCCCCCGCCGCTCGTCGTCCGGCGCGCACTCCGCGCCGAGCAGCTCCCGCGCGAACCCGTCGGCCTGCTCGGGCCGTACGCCCGTGACCCGCAGCAACTGCCAGGGATCCGCCCGCAGCTCCTCGGCGGCCCCTTCTCCGAGGACCGCGGCGACCTGCGGCGCGAGGGCCTTGGGCGCCCCGCCCTCGGCCAGCACACGCTGTACGGCCTCCACGGTCTCCGGCGCGGGTCCGCCGACACCGCCGGCCCCGGTCGCCTCCGCCGACACCGGCCGGGGCCGCACCGGCTCCTGGGCGGGCCGACGCGGCGGCTCGGGCTCGCTGAAGACGGCGGCCACGGGCTTCGCCCCGCTCTCCACCGCCCGTACGGCAGCGAGGAGATCGGCCGCCTTCCCGCTGAGCTTGGCACCACTGTCGAGGGGCCGCTGCTTCTCGGCCTTCCGCCGTGCGATCCGCTCCCGCTCGAGCCGCTGGGCCGCCAACTCGGCCTCGGCCTCGGACAACTGCGCCTTGCCCGCCCCGTCCGCATCAACGCCGGCGGAGTCGCCGCCCTCGCCCGCGTCGGCCTCCGCTTCCTCGCCGCCGACAGGCCCGTCACTCACGCCTTCACCGGCCTCGCCCCCGGCCGCCCCCGACCCATCGCCACCCCCAGAAGCCCCGTCGGCGCCCTCACCGGTCCGGGTGCTGTCGCCCGCCCCCGCGTCACCGCTCTCCGCCACGGAGTCTCGCGCTGATCCGTCGGCACCGGTGTCCGACCCCCCGGTCGCCCCTTCTTCGCCGCCCCCGGCGCTCACCGCGACGCCGTCCGTCGCCCGGCCCGGCGCTTCCCCGGTGCCCTCCGGCCCCGGTGCGGCGCCCCGCGTCCCCGGCTCGGTCTTCTCCGTGGGCTCCGGCTCCGTGCTCACAGCGTGCTCCAGTCGTGATCGGGATAGCGGTGCACGGGCACCGACACATCGTCGAGCGCCCGGCAGATCTCGTCAGGAAGACTAAGGGCCTCCACTGACAATGCCGCCGTGAGCTGCTGCGAGTTGCGCGCGCCGACGATCGGCGCGGCCACTCCCGGCCGGTCCCGTACCCACGCGAGGGCCACCTGGAGCGGCGTCACCGCGAGCCCGTCGGCCGCCGTGGTCACCGCGTCCACGATGCGGCTCGCGGTGTCGTCGAGGTAGGGCGCGACGAACGGCGCGAGATGCTCCGAGGCACCCCGCGAGTCGGCCGGGGTGGTGTTGCGGTACTTGCCCGTCAGGACACCACGGCCCAGCGGCGAGGAGGGCAGCAGCCCGATGCCCAGATCGAGCGCGGCCGGCAGCACCTCCCGCTCGATCCCGCGCTGCAACAACGAGTACTCCAGCTGCGTGGCGGCCAGCCGGGTGCGCGTCCCGGGCGCCGCCAGCTGCCAGGTGCCCGCCTTGGCGAGCTGCCAGCCGCAGAAGTTGGACACCCCGGCATAGCGGGCGCGGCCGCTGCTGACGGCCAGGTCGAGGGCCTGGAGCGTCTCCTCCAGCGGGGTGCAGGGGTCGTAGGAGTGGATGTGCCAGATGTCGACGTAGTCCGTGCCGAGCCGGGCCAGCGAGTCGTCCAGTGCGGAGAGCAGGTGCCCGCGTGAGCCGTCGACGCGGATGTCCGGGTCGGGAACGCTGCCCGCCTTGGTGGAGATGACCAGGTCCCGGCGCGGGACCAGGCCCTCTATGAGACGCCCGAGCAGATACTCGGCCTCGCCGTCGCCGTACACGTCCGCCGTGTCGACCAGCGTCCCGCCCGCCTCCCAGAAGGTTTTCAGGAGGTCCGCCGCGTCGTGTTCGTCGGTGTCCCTGCCCCAGGTGAGGGTGCCGAGTCCGATGCGGGACACGCGCAGGCCGGTACGGCCGAGATGCCTCTGCTCCATGAACGCCGAGATTACTGGCCAGAACCTGTCGCGTGGGGGCCTGTGGACAACGGATTGCGACAGGTGCGCGGGGATCGCCGCCCGCTCATCGGCACGGGCCGCGACCTGCCCCGGTGCGCCCTGCCACGCTAAGGTCTGCCGACAAGGACGTTACTGATCAGTAAGGGGAATCGGCCATGCAGCTCGGGATCAACCTCGGCTACTGGGGCGCCGGAATGGACGCGGACAACCTCGCCGTCGCCCAGGAGGCCGACCGGCTCGGATACGCCGTCTGCTGGGCCGCGGAGGCCTACGGCTCGGACGCGGCCACCGTGCTCACCTGGGTCGCCGCACAGACCGAGCGCATCGACGTCGGCTCGGCCATCTTCCAGATCCCGGCCCGCCAGCCGGCGATGACCGCGATGACCGCCGCCACCCTCGACTCGCTCTCCGGCGGCCGCTTCCGGCTCGGCCTCGGCGTGTCGGGACCGCAGGTCTCCGAGGGCTGGTACGGCGTCAAGTTCGACAAGCCGCTGGCACGCACGCGTGAGTACGTCGAGATCGTGCGCAAGGCCATGTCGCGCGAGCGCCTCTCCTACGAGGGACAGCACTGGACGCTGCCCCTGCCCGGCGGCCCCGGCAAGCCGATCAAGCTGACCGTGCACCCCGAGCGCGAGCACATCCCGCTGTACATCGCCGCGATCGGCCCGAAGAACCTGGAGCAGACCGGCGAGATCGCCGACGGGGCCCTGCTGATCTTCCCCTCCGCCGAGCACCTGGAGGACACCGCGATCCGGCATCTGCGTGCCGGGCGCGAGAAGGCGGGCAAGACCCTCGACGGGTTCGACATCGCCCCGACCCTCCCGCTCGCCCTCGGCGAGGACAAGGACGTGACCACGCTCGCCGACACCTTCCGCCCCTACACCGCGCTGTACGTGGGCGGCATGGGCAGCCGCAAGCAGAACTTCTACAACCAGCTCGCCCAGCGCATGGGCTTCGAGGCGGCGGCCGCCGAGATCCAGGACAAGTACCTGGGCGGCGACAAGGACGGCGCCGCTGCCGCCATTCCGCACGATCTGATCGACAAGACGACACTGCTCGGCTCCGTGGACCGCATCGCGGACCGGATGAGGGAGTACGCGGCGGCCGGCGTCACCACCCTCACCTTGGCCCCCGCAGGCTTCACCCTCGACGAGCGGCTCGCCTCGCTCAGGGCCGGCACCGAGGCCCTGGAGCGGGCCGGGCTCGCGTAACGGCGCCTGCGCACGGACACACGGTCGGCCACCGGAGGTTTCCGCGGCCGTGGTGGGGGCTCGGGGGTCTTCCCCGCCACGGCCGTCATGTGCTTCAACGCGCACGTGCTCTTTGCGGTTACGCCCCCGTCGTGGCCCCGGAGGTCATCCGTTCGGCGGAGCTGGCCGCCCTAGCTGTTGCAGCACCCCTCGCGCCGCATTTGACTCTTTCTTTACGGCGTGCGGCGAGTCCGGCAGAGAGGTGCCCCACGATGCTTTCGGCCAAGAATCTGTTCCAGGAGATCCTCGACAACGACGAGTCCTTCCGGCTGTTCTGCTCCATCGCGGCCAGCGGGGAGTCGCAGGGCGGCTGGGAGAACGCCCGCATCGCGGCGCTGGTACCGCCGAGCGAGCGCGAACTCGCCCCCAAGATCACCCGGCACGGCGCCGACGAGGACAAGCACGGGCGGATCTTCAACGCCCTGATGAGGAAACGCGGTCTCGAACCCGTGCCCGTCCCGCCCGAGACGGACTACACGATGCTCCTGGAGAAGCACGGCATCGGCCTCGCCCACGAGAAGCTCAAGAGCGACGAGCCGCTGACCGTGCGGGACATCGTCACCTACCTCGCCCACAGCAGGGTCACCGAACAGCGGGCCTCCGAGCAGATGGAGCTGCTGCGCAAGCACTTCGCCGACCACCCCGAGCTCGGCCGGGCGGTGAAGATGATCTCGGGCGACGAGGACAACCACCTCGCGTACTGCCACGAGGAACTGCTGCGCTTCGCCTACGCCGGCCACGGCCGCGCCATCCGGCACACGCTCAGGGAGTGCGCCCTGGCCGAGATCCGCGTCTACCGGGACGTCAGCCTCGCGGTGATGGCCCACATGGGAAGCATCCTCGGCTGGTCCCGGGCGAAGTCCGCCGTCCTCGCCGCGGGCATCCACGGCCTGTACGCCTACGAACGCGCCGCGGGCTGGCGCCGTATGGTCTCGCTGAAGCCACCGGAGCGCCGAGACGCCATGGGCGGTCCCGCCACCTCGGCCCCCGAGTTCGCCTGAGAACCGTTCCTAGATACTGAGCGGGAAGGAGTCCTGTTGCCAGGATTCATGCTCAGCCGAACGCTCCGAACGGTGTTGGGCGTTCTGGTCGCCCGCTTTCGCTCCGCGGTCCGGCGGCACGCATCGTGTCCGTGGTCCGGGAAGGGGAGGGCGGGGTCCCTCACGTCCAGGGGCATGCCGGTCGGCCTGGACGGTCCGATGCCCGTGCACATCGCTCTGGTGTGCACGGGGCGGTGTCGTCCGTCGCCGGATCGGGTGCCCTTGGGCGCGCCGTCCGATCGCCACGGCGGCAGCGTCGTGGCGAGTGATCTTCCTGTTGTCGTGGGTGAGAGGTTTCTGCCAGTGCTGGGCGCCCCAGCGGCTGGTGTAGGCCGGGTCCACGGCGATGATGGCGATGCCGGTCTGGTCGGCCATGGAGGTCAGCCGGGCGCGGAGTCTGCCGGTGGGCATGCCGGAGATCAACTGCCGGAAGCGGCGCTTACGTCCGTGTTTCTCACGGGTCTTCTCCGCGGTGAAGTCCAGGTCTTCGACGGCGATGGCCTTCACGCCGCAGGTGCGGACCCAGTGCAGGAGCCGGGTGAGGGCGTGGCGGACCTGGGCGTCACGGTGATCGGCGGTGCCCGTGAGGTCGTAGAAGAACCGGCGGGGGCTGCCGGTCGGGTTGCCGTGGGTGTCGAGGCGCCAGGCGGCCAGGTGGTCGGCGTTCATGTCGACGCCGATCACACCGTGCGCGAGCGCGGCGGCCGGCGGCACGGTCGGGGAGACCGGGATCTGCCAGGCGGCGGTCACATACCAGCGGTCCCGTTCCACATCCAGGTGGATGCGGTAGGCGACCGCCCGGTTCGCCGCCACCCGGTCCGCCCACTCCTGCCCCCGGTGCGGGAACCGCACGTTCGCCGCGAGGACATACCGGCCGTGCGGGACATTGGCCAACCCTGCGAGCGGGGCCGGGAGCTTGATGCTGACCTCACCGTCCGGGCTGATACGGATCGTCTCGTTGCCGTACCGCTTGCCGGACTCGCCGTCCGCCTGCACAAACCAGCGCTCCGCCTCCCAAAGCCGCCGCCACTGAGCCTCGGTCAGCTGCGCGGCGGGCAACTGGTGACGGGTGCGGGCCAGGTGCTTGCCGCCGCGTACGACGTGCACGGTCCCGGCTTCCCAGTCGGCCCGTGCGCGCTCCAGCCGGTCCTCCAGCACATGCCGGCGGCGGGACTTGGCGTGCCACTCCCGCCTGCTGCGGTAGCCGCCCGGCGTGTTCTTCGAGCCCTTCGCGCCGACCGGCAGCGACAACCGGTGCGCGATCGTGCGGATGCCCGCCTCGAGAGTCTGGATGTGGGCGAGCTGGCCGCGCCGGGCCAGGGCCCACTGATCATGCGTGGCCTTGGTGAGCGAACCCGCCCACCGGGACGACGACACCGCCGTCAAAGCCCGCTTACGGGCCGCCCAGGTGTCCGCGGAGTGCTCCAGGCCCTGCCCGCACCGCACCTTCAGGTCCCGGGAGGCGAGGGAGCCGAGGTGTGCGCCGACCAGCGCGAGGACCTTCCCATCGGCGGGCGTCAGCTCCCTGAGCCGGGTACGGACCGCCACCCCCGCAGGTCCGGGCACGACAAACGACGCCACAAGCTCCCGCAACCCGCCCACCCCTACACCCCCCATACAGCCCCTCGAAAACCCGCTCACCGCACCCAACGAGCACCCAGCCGGAAAGGTCACACATTCGACAGGCGAACCCTGATTCCCCTCCCGGGGCACTGCCCCTCAAACGTCCGCCGGGGCCCTCCACGCTCACCCACGCACGCCAGAACACACTCGTACTCAGTCGAACCCCAGCAGTTCCCAACCCCCTACAGCCAGCCCCGGCGCTTGAACAGCCGGTACAGCAGCACTTCCAGAACGCCCATCAGCGCGATCACCGCCGGATACGCCCACACCCAGTGCAGCTCCGGCATGTGGTCGAAGTTCATGCCGTAGATCCCGGCGATCATCGTGGGGACCGCCGCCATGGCCGCCCATGCGGAGATCTTCCGCATGTCGTCGTTCTGCCGGACGCTCATCTGCGCGAGATGCGCCGACAGGACGTCCGAGACCAGCCGGTCCAGGCCCTCCACCGACTCGTTCACGCGCGCGAGGTGGTCGTTGACGTCCCGGAAGAAGGGCCGCGCCCTGTCGTTCACGAACGGCACCGTCCCGCCGTAGGCCCCCACGCCCGCGAGCCGGGTCAGCGGCATCGAGAGCGGGACGGTGGCGCGGCGGAACTCCAGGATCTGCCGCTTGAAGGTGTAGATCCGGGACGCGGTGTGCCGCGAGCCGCCGCCGTCCGGCGAGAACACCTCCGCCTCCAGCTCCTCCAGGTCGGTCGCCAGCTCCGTCGCCACCTCCAGGTAGTGGTCCACGACGGCGTCGGCGACCGCGTACAACACCGAGGTGGGCCCCTTGCCGAGCAGCTGCGGCTCCTTCTCGAGACGCTCCCGTACGGCCTTCAGCGGTGAGCCCACGCCATGACGGACCGTCACCACGAAGGCATCGCCGAGGAAGAGCATGACCTCGCCGGTGGAGACGGTGTCGCTCTCCGGCTCGTACACCACCGGCTTGAGGACCACGAACAGCGAGTCGTCGTACACCTCCAGCTTGGGCCGCTGATGTGCCTTGAGAGCGTCCTCCACCGCCAGTGGGTGCAGTCCGAACTCCCGGGTGACCAGGTCGAACTCCTTCCTTCTCCGTCGGCTCGTGCAGCCCGATCCAGACGAACCCGCCCGCCGATCGCGCCTCATCCAGCGCGTCGGACAGGTCCTCGGGCCCCTCCGAACGATGCCCCTCCCGGTAGATGGCACAGTCAACGATCACGGAGTGTGTTCTCCCGTCGCTCCAAGGACGCCGCGGTCCGGCGTACGCCTACCCTGGGCCGCATGCCCACGTTGATCCTTGTCAGGCACGGACGATCCACCGCGAACACCGAGGGGCTGCTCGCCGGGTGGACGCCCGGGGTGGCCCTCGACGAGCGCGGCACCGCACAGGCCGCCGCGCTCCCCGGACGGCTCGAAGGAGTGCCCATCTCCGAGGTCGTCGCCAGCCCCCTCCAGCGCTGCCAGGAAACGATTCAGCCGCTGCTCGACGCCCGGCCCGGCCTCCCGGCGCACAGCGAGGAACGCATCGGGGAGTGCCACTACGGAGACTGGTCCGGCCGCAAGCTCGCGGAGCTGGGGGACGAGCCGCTCATGGAGGTCGTCCAGGCGCATCCGTCGGCGGCCGCGTTTCCCGGCGGCGAGTCCATGCGAGCGATGCAGACGCGCGCGGCGGAGGCCGTACGCGAGTGGAACGCGCGCGTGGAGCGCGATCACGGGGCCGACGCCGTCTACCTGATGTGCTCGCACGGCGACATCATCAAGTCGCTCGTCGCGGACGCACTGGGTCTTCATCTCGACCTCTTCCAGAGGATCTCTGTCGAACCGTGTTCCATCACTGTCATCCGATACACACGTCTGAGGCCGTTTCTCGTCCGCCTCGGCGACACCGGTGACTTCGCGTCCCTGGTGCCGCGCGAGGAGGCCGCGGGCGGTGACGCCCCTGTCGGTGGTGGTGCGGGCGCACCGTGATCGTCGGGCGCAGTAGGGTGAAGCGGTTCACACAAGCGCGTTCACGCATGGACGTTCCCGTACTCACGAATCCAATGGAGACAGGACGTGTCCCGTCAGGTGTTCCTCTATGACCCGCCGGACCGCTTCGTGGCCGGCACGGTCGGACTGCCCGGGCGCCGTACGTTCTTCCTCCAGGCCACGGCCGGCCCCCGAGTGACCAGCGTGGCCCTGGAGAAGACGCAGGTGGCCGCTCTCGCCGAGCGGATGGAAGAACTCCTCGACGAGGTCGTGCGCCGCAGCGGCGGCAGCGCCCCGGTGCCGGCCGTGTCGCCCACCGAGGTCGCCGACACCGCCCCCCTCGACACCCCCATCGAGGAGGAGTTCCGGGTCGGCACCATGGCCCTCGCCTGGGACGGCGAGGAGCAGCGCATGATCGTCGAGGCGCAGGCCCTCGTGGAGCTGGAGGCCGAGTCCGAGGAGGACCTCGCCGAGGCCGAGGAGAAACTCCTCCAGGACGAGGAGAACGGACCCCCGATGCTGCGGGTCCGGCTCACCGGCGCGCAGGCCAGAGCCTTCGCCAAGCGTGCCCTGGACGTCGTCAACGCCGGGCGGCCGCCGTGCCCGCTGTGCAGCCTCCCGCTCGACCCGGAAGGACACGTATGTCCGCGCCAGAACGGATACCGCCGCGGAGCGTGACCGCGGCAGAGCTGCTCGCCAGGGGTGAGCTGACGGTTCGCGGACAGATCCGGGACGCGTCCAACGCGGTGCTGCACTGCTCCGTCTCCCACGACGGCCAGGAGGTCCTCTGCGTCTACAAGCCGGTCCGCGGCGAGAGGCCCCTCTGGGACTTCCCGGACGGCACCCTCGCCCAGCGCGAGGTCGCCGCGTACGAGGTGTCCGAGGCGACCGGCTGGGGCCTGGTGCCGCCCACCGTGCTGCGGGACGGACCCTACGGCGAGGGCATGTGCCAGTTGTGGATCGAGGGCGTGCCGGGCAGTGAACTGCTCGCCCTGGTCGACGCCGAGGAACCCGAGCCCGGCTGGAAGGCCATCGGCCTCGCCGAGGTCGACGAAGGCAGGACCGCGCTCCTGGTGCACGCGGACGACGAGCGGCTGCGCCGGCTCGCGGTCCTCGACGCGGGTGATCAACAACGCGGACCGCAAGGGCGGCCATCTGCTGCCCGCCGAGGGCGGCCGTCTCTACGGCATCGACCACGGAGTGACCTTCAACACCGAGAACAAGCTCCGCACGCTCCTGTGGGGCTGGGCCGGGGAACCCCTGACGGGAGAGGCGGTCGACGTCCTCAGGAGCCTCAAGGAGACGCTCGGCCCCTCCGGAGCGCTCGCCCGGCGTCTTGCCGTACTGATCACCGCCGCCGAACTCGACGCCACGCGCGCGCGTGTCGATGCGCTGCTGGACTCCGGGAAGCACCCGGAACCGAGCGGTGAGTGGCCGGCCATTCCCTGGCCGCCCGTTTAGCAGCACACTGCACACAGGCCCGTACCGCGCAAGAAGGCCTTACCGGCCATCCGGCCCGGTCCGGTTCGTATACGGAACATCCGTCCGGTTAGGCTCATGACATGCATGCCTGGCCCGCTTCCGAGGTCCCCGCCCTGCCTGGTCAGGGCCGCGACCTGAGGATCCACGACACCGCGACCGGTGGCTTGGTCTCCCTCGACCCCGGTCCTGTCGCCCGTCTCTACGTCTGCGGCATCACGCCGTACGACGCCACCCACATGGGGCACGCGGCGACCTACAACGCGTTCGACCTCGTGCAGCGCGTGTGGCTCGACACCAAGCGCCAGGTTCACTACGTCCAGAACGTCACCGACATCGACGACCCGCTCCTCGAGCGCGCCGAGCGGGACAGCCTCGACTGGGCCGCCCTCGCCGAGAAGGAGACGGCCCTCTTCCGCGAGGACATGACCGCCCTGCGGATGCTGCCCCCGCAGCACTACATCGGCGCGGTCGAGGCGATACCCGGAATCGTGCCGCTCGTCGAGCGGCTGCGGGACGCCGGTGCCGCGTACGAGCTCGAAGGGGACGTCTACTTCTCCGTCGAGTCCGACCCGAACTTCGGCAGGGTCTCGAACCTCGACGCGGCCGCCATGCGGCTGCTGTCCGCCGAGCGCGGCGGCGACCCGGACCGTCCGGGCAAGAAGAACCCGCTGGACCCGATGCTGTGGATGGCCGCCCGCGAGGGCCAGCCCAGCTGGGACGGCGCCTCGCTCGGCCGGGGACGCCCCGGCTGGCACATCGAGTGCGTCGCGATCGCCCTCGACCACCTCGGCATGACCTTCGACGTCCAGGGCGGCGGCTCCGACCTCGCCTTCCCGCACCACGAGATGGGCGCCTCCCACGCCCAGGTGCTGACCGGCGAGTTCCCCATGGCCAAGGCGTACGTCCACGCCGGCATGGTCGCCCTCGACGGCGAGAAGATGTCCAAGTCCAAGGGCAACCTGGTCTTCGTGTCGCAGCTGCGGCGCGAGGGGGTCGACCCCGCCGCCATCCGGCTGGCGCTGCTCGCCCACCACTACCGGGCCGACTGGGAGTGGACCGACCAGGTCCTCCAGGACGCCGTGGACCGGCTGGGCCGCTGGCGTGCCGCCGTCTCCCGGCCCGACGGTCCGCCCGCCGAGACGCTCGTCGAGGAGATCCGCGCGGCCCTCGCGAACGACCTGGACGCCCCCACCGCGCTGGCCGCCGTCGACCGTTGGGCCGCCGCGCAGGAGGAGCGGGGCGGTGCCGACATGGGCGCGCCCGGCGTGGTGACACGTGCGGTGGACGCGCTGCTCGGCGTGGCCCTCTAGGAGGCCGTAAGGGCCGTAAGGAAGGGGCGCTTCCTCCCCGCGGAGGGAAGCGCCCCTTCGTCTGTCACGCTCCGGTCATGCCACGCACCACAACGGCGGACCGTCCAGCCCACGTTCGCCAACTCGGCTTGGAAACAAGTTGAATTGGGTAACGGGTGCAACCCTTCCGCAACCGATGTCACGTCACAATCCGGCCGAAGGCTGTGGAGACAGCCGTCATGTGATGGGGTGGGAGCTTCGCTCGCCCGTTCGGCCGGCCGTGCGCCGGCCCCTTGCGGAAGGACGCACCGTGGCACTCGCAGACCGTTCCTTCGCACGTCGCACACTCCTGACCACGACCGCCGCGCTGACCGGAGCAGCCCTGCTCGGTGGCACCGCGCACGCGGCCGAGACCCGGCACGCCGCGTGGCCCGCGCAGTTCCCCCTCCCCGACGGCTTCCAGCCTGAGGGCATCACCATCGGTTCCCAGCCATACGCCTACTTCGGTTCCCTCGCGAACGGAGCCATCTACCGGGCGAGCCTCGCCACCGGCCGCGGCAAGATCGTCGCCAAGGGCGCCGGACGCCCGACGGTCGGCCTGAAGATCAACCGGCACGGCAGACTCTTCCTCGCCGGCGGCGACAGCGGCGAGATCCGGACCGTCGACGCCCGCTCCGGCGAGACCGAGCAGGTGTACGCCACCGGCGGCAACTTCGTGAACGACGTGATCCTCACCCCGGGCGCCGCCTGGTTCACCGACTCCTTCAAGCCGGTGCTCTACAAGCTCGCCAGGGGCGCGGTGACGACCGTACCGCTGACCGGCGACTGGCAGCAGGGGCCCGACTTCACGGCCAACGGCATCGAGCGCACCCCCGACGGCCGCGCCCTGCTCGTGGTGAACGCCTACGCGAACGGCGGCAGCCTCATGCGGGTCGACCCGCGCACCGGCGCCGCCCGTGCCGTCGACCTGGGCGCGGCGAAACTGCCCAACGGCGACGGCCTGCTCCTGCTCGGCCGGATCCTCTACGCCGTCCAGCAGCAGCAGAACGCGATCGACGTGTTCCGGCTGAACGACGCCGGCACCCGGGGTACCGCGATCACCCGCATCACCGACCCGCGCTTCCGCATCCCGACGACGGTGGCGGCCTGGGGCAGTCGCCTGTATCTGCCCAACGCGCGCTTCGACGTGGAGCCGACGCCCACCACCGAGTACGACGCGGTGGCGGTGCGACAGTCCTGACACGGCTGAGGGCGGCGCGCATCCAGCGCACCGCCCTCACCGGCCCGGTCCTCGGGTCAGTCCTCCGACGACGAGTCCTCGTCGTCCGTCTCCGGTTCCGTCGCGGCCTCAGTCTCCGGCTTCGGCGGCCTGGGAGGCTTCGCCCGACCGCTGGGGCTGTCCCGCAGATAGGCCGCGCTGTCACTGCCGTCCGCGGTCGCGTGACCGCCCGGCTGCCCCGGCTGGCCGCCGTCCCGGCGCCGCAGATACCGCTCGAACTCCCGGGCGATCGCCTCGCCCGAGGCCTCCGGCAGCTCCGCGGTGTCCCGGGCCTCCTCCAGCGTCTGGACGTACTCCGCGACCTCGGTGTCCTCGGCGGCCAGCTGGTCCACGCCCACCTGCCAGGCGCGCGCGTCCTCGGCCAGCTCGCCCAGCGGGATCCGTACGTCGATCAGGTCCTCCAGACGGTTCAGGAGGGCCAGCGTCGCCTTCGGGTTCGGCGGCTGCGACACGTAGTGCGGTACGGCCGCCCACAGCGACACCGCGGGCACGCCCGCGTGAGTGCAGGCCTCCTGGAGGATGCCGACGATGCCTGTGGGGCCCTCGTACTTGGTCTCCTCCAGGTCCATCCGCTGGGCCAGGTCCGCATCGGACGTGGTCCCGCTGATCGGAACAGGGCGGGTGTGCGGGGTGTCGCCGAGCAGCGCGCCCAGGATCACCACCAGCTCCACGCCCAGTTCGTGGGCGAAGCCCAGCAGCTCGTTGCAGAACGAGCGCCATCGCATCGACGGTTCGATTCCTCGGACGAGTACGAGATCGCGCGGCTTGTCGCCGCCGACGCGGACCACCGACAACCTTGTCGTCGGCCACGTGATCTTGCGCACTCCGCCGTCCAGCCACACGGTGGGGCGGTTCACCTGGAAGTCGTAGTAGTCCTCGGCGTCGAGCGCCGCGAACACCTCGCCCTTCCACTCCTTGTCCAGATGTGCGACCGCGGTGGAGGCGGCGTCGCCGGCGTCGTTCCAGCCCTCGAACGCGGCCACCATGACCGGGTCGATCAGCTCGGGAACCCCCTCGAGCTCGATCACCCAGCGCCTCCTTCCGACGTGCCCTCGCTTAACGCACCAACCTTACGGCGTCCGGCGGGGGCGCCCGCAGCCCCCTTGCACGGGGGAGTGAACGGATCACTGCCCCGTTCGCCACCCTGAAACACCCGGGCCTCGCCCCGGGGCCATCCCGACCTCAGGGGCGCGGGCCATGTCCATATGTGGCTCCGCCGCGTGGGCGCGACCAGCCACAACGAGCCGGCACCCGCACGTCGACGCGCACCCCTACAGTCCCCGCCGCGAAACTCACAGCGTGGAACGCAGCCACTGCTCCACGCTCGCGATGTGCACCGTCGCCCACGACCGGGCCGCCTCGCCGTCCCGGTCGCGCAGGGCGGCGAGGATCGCGCGGTGCTCGTGCAGGGTGCGGCTGACCGCGTCCTCCTGGGTCAGCCCACGCCAGATCCGGGCCCGTGTGGTGGGACCTGACAGCCCGTCAAGCAGCGAGCACAGGACGGAGTTTCCGGAGCTCTGCACGATCCCGCGGTGGAAGTCGAGGTCCGAGGCCACCAGCTCCTCCACCGAGGGGCTGTCGCCGAGCCTGTCCAGCTGGGCGGAGAGCGCGTCGAGTTGCTGCTCGCTGATCCGGGAGGCGGCCATCGCCGTGGCGGCCGGCTCCAGGATGCGCCGCACGGCCAGGAACTCCAGGACCGTGTCGTCGCGGTGGAAGTCGACGACGAAGCTCATCGCCTCCAGCAGGAGTTGCGGATCCAGGCTGGTCACATACGTGCCGTCGCCCTGCCGTACGTCCAGGATGCGGATCAGCGACAGCGCCCGCACGGCCTCGCGCAGCGAGTTGCGGGACAGCCCCAGCTCGGAGGCGAGCTCGCTCTCCTTGGGGAGCCGGTCGCCGGGGCGCAGCGCGCCGGAGACGATCATTCCCTTGATCTTCTCGATCGCCTCGTCGGTGACAGCCATGTCGGCCTCCTTCTCGCCCCGCATCGCGCTGAGACGTCGGATGTCTCAGCTCATTATGAGGTCTGCTCGGACGAGAGCCTCCAGATCGGCGATCACGGCCCGCTCGTCGAGCGTGCGCAGCTCCCGGTCCCGCATCAGCACCCGCCCGTCCACGACGGTGTCCCGGACGTCCGCCGAGTGCGCCGCGTACGCCAGAGTCGACCACGGGTCGTGCAGCGGCCGCAGGTGCGGCGCGTTCAGGTCAAGGACGATCAGATCGGCGCGTTTGCCGGCCTCCAGCGATCCCAGGTGCTCCCCGAGCCCCAGCGCCCGCGCGCCCTCGATCGTCGCCATGCGTACGGCCTGCTCGGCGCCGACCGCCGTCGGGTCGCCGTCCGCCTTGTGCACCAGTGCCGCCTGCCGGACGGCGCCCAGCACGTCCAGCGAGTTGGAGCTGACGGCTCCGTCCGTGCCGAGCCCGACGGTCACCCCGGCGCTCAGCAGCCGCGGCACGGGCGCGATCCCGCAGCCCAGCTTCAGGTTCGAGACCGGACAGTGGGCCACCGAGGTGCCGGTGCGGGCCAGCGCCGCGATCTCCGGCCCGGTGAGGTCCACGGCGTGCGCGAGCAGCAGGTCGGGGCCGAGCAGCCCGAGCGAGGCGAGCAGTTCGACCGGCCGCTTGCCGTACCGCTCCTCGACGGTGGCGACCTCGGTGGCGTTCTCCGCCGCGTGGATGTGCAGCAACGCCCCGAACTCCCGTGCCAGGGCGGCGACCTCGGTGAGCTGGTCGGGGGAGAGGGTGTAAGTGGAGTGCGCGAAGACGACGGGACGGCGGCCGGCGTGGGCCGACCCCCGCGCCTCCAGATCCCGCCGGGCCCACGCGTGCCGCTGCTCGTACGCGAGACCGTCGGGCGGCTCCGGTACGTCCATGAAGGTGGGGCCCGAGTGGAGCCGCCAGCCCGCCTCCCGCGCGGCCCGTTCGGCCGCCTCGTGGAACCAGTACATGTCGAGCGCCGAGGTCACCCCGGCCCGTACGCTCTCGGCGATCGCCAGCCGCACGGCCGCCGCCACGTTCTTCGGCGCGAGCAGCTCGGCCTCCGCGGGCAGCACCCGCTCCAGGAACTCCTGGAGGGTCACGTCGTCGGCGCGGCCCCGCAGCAGGGTCATCGCCAGGTGGGTGTGCGTGTTGACGAGCCCGGGCAGAACCAGGCAACCGCTCGAGTCAATGGACTCATCGGCTGTGAACCGCGTACACAGCTCTTCCGCTGGACCGACGGCGACGATCTCGCCCTCGTGCACCCCGACGGCCCCGTTGTGAACAACGCCTCCGTCCTCGTCGACCGTCAGAACGGCACCGCCGTGCACCAACAGGTCGATGTTCACCGTGTGTCCCCCTCGGCGAGCAGCCGCAGCGCCTCCAGGGAGACCACCGCACCCCGCTCGACACCGGCCGCGACGACGTCCCGGTGCGGGTCGTAGACGCTGGTGCCCTCCTCGTCCACCAGCTCGTCCGCGTTCGCCCCGTCGATCACGAGCACACCACCGGCGACGAGCCCTCGCAGCGAGGCGGTGACCAGCAGCGCCGACAGCTCCATCTCGATCGCCGCGAGCCCGGCGCCGTCGTAGGAGAAGAGGGGGAGGAGCCCGGGCTGGAAGGCCGCCCGTGTCCAGACGATGCCCCGGTGGTGCGGGGCCCCGGTCTCACGGGCCGCGCGCTGGAGCGCGAGGACCGCCTCGGGCGCCGACACCGCCGGGTACTCGGGCGGCAGCAGCTGCTGGGTGACCCCGTCGTCCCGTACGGCCGCCTCCGCGATGACGAGATCGCCGTCGCCGATCCCGGGCTTCATCGCGCCCGCGGTGCCGAACCGCAGGATCGTGCCGACTCCCGCGTCCGCCAGCTCCTGGAACAGCAGGATCGCACCGGGGCCGCCCACGCCGTGTGAGGCGACGGCGACCGGCACGCCTTTCCAACTGCCGCTGAACACACGGTATTCGCGGTGGTACGACACCTCCTCGGCGCCGTCGAGGAGGGCGGCGACGACGGCCGCGCGGGCCGGGTCGCCGACGACGACCGCGTGCGCCGGGAGCCCGGTGCGGGGTATGCGGGTGACGGGAAGCAGGTCCTGGGCCCGGGCGTGCCCGTGGTCGTGGGTCATGAGGCGGCTCCGGTAGGGCGGGTACGGCGACGGCGACGGGCCGTCGTGAGGAAGAGGGCGCCGAGTGTGACGACGTAGGGCGCGGCGTCGGTCGCCTGCTGGGGCAGACCGAGGCCCTGGAGGCGGAAGCCGGCCGCTTCGGCGAGGCCGAAGAGCAGCGCGGCGAGCAGCACCCCGATGGGCGCGGCACGGCCCAGCATGACCGCGACGACCGCGATCCAGCCGCGGCCCGCCGTCATGTTCTCGGTGAACAAGGTGACGTTGCCGAGGGCCAGTTGAGCCCCCGCGAGCCCGCACAGCACACCGGAGAGCAGGATCGCCCCGTACTTGTACCCGGCCGGGCTCACTCCCAGCGTCGCGGCCGCGTCCGGGGCCTCGCCGACTCCGCGGAGCCTGAGCCCCCACACGTGCCGCGAGAGCATCACCGTGGCCACCGCGACCGCCGCCCACGACAAATACGTGAGCGGTGTGAAGCCACCGGCCAACGGCAGCCCGGCCAGTGACGGATCGTCGAAAGTGCCCTGCACTCCGAAGACCGTACGCAGGAGGAAGCCGGTGAGGCCCACGGCGAGGAGATTCATGGCCACCCCGAGAACCACCGCGTCCCCGCGGAGGGTCACGGCCCCCACCGCCAGGATCAGCGAGTACGCGGCCGCCGCGAGGGCCGCCGCCAGGACGCCGAGCCAGGCGCTGCCGGTGAACCAGCTGGTGGCGACGGACGTGAAGCAGCCCATCAGCATCATGCCCTCGAGGCCGATGTTGAACACGCCCGCCCGTTCGCAGATCGCGCCGCCGAGCGCGGCCAGCAGGATGGGGGTGAGCGCGCGCAGCGCCGACATCAGCAGATCGGAGTCGAGGAACATCACACCGCCTCCTTACGGCGGTCGAGCCGGCGGCCGGGGAACCGCAGCCGGGCCGCCAGGAACACGATCACGATCGCCTGGAGCACCTGCGTCAGCTCCCGCGGCACCTCGGTCGTGCGCTCCATCGCGAGGCCGCCGACCTGGAGGACCGCGAAGAAGAACGAGGAGATCACCGTGCCGATCGGTGCCGCCGTCGCCAGCAGCGCGGCGGTGAGTCCCGTCCAGGTGTAGCCGGGTGCGGTGAGCGAGCCGTCGACGAAGCGGTACGGGAAGCTCAACACCCCGATGGCGCCCACGAGTCCGGCGAGCGCGCCGGAGACCGACATCAACTTCAGGGTCAGGCCCCGGCGTTCGACACCGGCGTACGCGGAGAAGCGCGCGTTGAGACCCGTCATGCGTATCTCGTACCCGAACGCGGTGCGCCGGTCGGCGAACCAGTAGGCAGCGGCCGCGAGGACGATCAGTATCAGTCCGACGGTCACCGTCGAGTCGCCGAACGCCGGCAGCGCCACCCCGTCGGGCATCGCCCGGGTCTGCGGGAGGCTGGAGCCGGGCTCCTTGAGCGGGTAGCGGGCGAGATAGGAGGCCAGCGAGACCGCCGGGTAGCTGAGCAGCAGGCTGCTGACCAGGAGCGGAACACCGAGGTGGTTCTCACACAGGGCGGCCAGCGCGGCGTAGGAGGCTCCCGCCGCCATGCCGGCGAGCAGGGCGATCACGACCGTGAGAGGTGCGGGCAGCGGCGCGTACAGGCCGGTGACGGCCGCCGTGATGCCGCCGAGCACCATCTGTCCGTCCCCACCGAGGTTGATCAGCCCGGCCCGCAGCGGGATCGCCAGCGCGAGCGCCATGCCGAGCACGCTGGTGCCGGTGGACAGGGTGGAGCCGATGCCGTCGGCGCCCAACGAGCCGGTCAGCACCGCCTCGTACGCCGTGACCGGATTCGCGCCGGAACCGAGGAGAAAGAGCGCGCCGATGAGGAGGCCCGCGAGCACGGAGAAGGTGATGGGGGAGCGCAGGGCTCCCCTTGTCCGTTCCAGAGAGGGACTTGTTCGTTCCAGAGAGGGATTCATGTCAGTCGGCGGCTTCCACTCGCTCGTTCGTGCCGCCCGCCATCGCGAGCCCCAGCGTCCGTTCGTCCGCTTCGTTCTTGTCGTACGCCGCCGTGATCCGGCCCTCGTACATCACCAGCACCCGGTCCGCGAGCCCCCGGATCTCGCTCAGTTCGGCCGAGACGAGAAGGACGGCGTGACCGGCGTCGCGGTAGGCGATCAGCTGGTCGTGGATGTTCTGTATCGCACCGATGTCGACTCCGCGGGTGGGCTGCTCGACGAGCAGCAGCGGGGCCTCATGGGCGAGTTCACGGCCGACCAGCAGCTTCTGGAGGTTGCCGCCGGACAGGGCGGAGGCGGGCACGTCGGGGCCGGAAACCTTGATGCCGAAGCGCTCGATGAGCCGCCGTGCGTGCGCTCGGACGGACGTCGGCGGCAGCAGGCCGCGGTGCGACAGGGACGTACGGTGGTGTCCCATCGCGAGGTTGTCGGCCACGGACGCGGCAGGGGCCGTACCGACCGCGTGCCGGTCCTCGGGGACGTACGCGAGGCCCTTGAGGCGGCGTTCGGTGGCCGAGGCGTGGGTGATGTCCTGCCCCTTGAGCGTCACGTGCCCGGCCTCGAGCGGCCGCAGCCCGGCCAGTGCCTCGATCAACTCGCTCTGGCCGTTGCCGGCGACGCCGGCGATGCCGACGATCTCGCCGGCGCGGACGGTGAGTTCGGCCTCGTGCACTCCAGGGGTCGCGAGACCGGACACATCCAGCACCACATCCCCGGCTGTCCCCGCCCCGTGGATCCGGTCCAACTCGACCGCGCGGCCGGTCATCGCGGCCGCGATCTCGTCGGCGGAGGTCTCGGCGGTGACCAGGCGGGCCACGACCCGGCCGTCCCGCAGGACCGTGACGTTGTCGCTGCCCTCCAGCACCTCGCGCAGCTTGTGCGTGACGAGGATCACCGTACGGCCCTGTGCCGCAAGGGACTTGAGGACCGCGAACAGGGTGTCGGCCTCGGAGGGAGTGAGCACCGCCGTCGGCTCGTCGAGAATGAGGGTCCGGGCGCCGCGATGCAGCAGCTTCAGGATCTCCACCCGCTGACGCAGACCGACGGGCAGGTCGCCGACCCGGGCGTCCGGGTCCACGGCCAGGCCGTGTTCCTCGGCGAGCGCGCCTGCCCGGCGGCGGGCAGCGGCCCGGTTCACCAGGCCGAAGCGGCGCGGCTCGGCGGCGTAGACGACGTTCTCGGCGACCGTCAGCGAGTCGAACAGCTTGAAGCTCTGGTGGACCATGCCGAGTCCTGCGGCCATGGCGTCGGACGGGCTGCCGAAAATGACGTCCCGCCCGTCGATACGGATCGTCCCGGCATCCGGGACCTCCATGCCGTACAGGATCGACATGAGAGTGGACTTGCCCGCGCCGTTCTCGCCCATCAGGGCGTGGATCTCGCCGGGGCGGACGGTCAGGTCGACACGGTCGTTGGCGAGCGTGCCGGGGAAGCGCTTGGTGATTCCCCGGAGCTCGACTGCCGGTTCAGCTCGCGGCGGGGTCATCTACCGTCAGCTTCCCGGCGACGATCCGGTCGCGCAGTTCCTCGACCTTGGTGAGGACGTCCTTGTGGTCGGCGATCACGCACTTCGACGAGTCGACGCCGTCCTCCAGGCCGGTGAGGCTGATGCCGCCCTCCTTGAGGCCGTACGACACGGTTGTGCCCGTCGTGCCGGACAGGACCGACTCGATGCCCTTCTCCACGGCGACGTCCGTGCGCTTGATCACGTTGTCGACGACCGTGCCGGGCGCCGAGGGGCACTGGTTGACGTCGACGCCGTACGCGTAGGCGCCCTTGGCCTTCGCGGCCTCGAAGACGCCGTAGTTGCCCGCCGCGGCGGCCGCCATGATCTGGTCGTAGCCCTTGGAGAGCAGGGTGTTCGCCTGCTCCTTGGCGCGGGCCGAGTCGTCGAAGGGGGACTGGCCGCCGACGAAGCGGGTGCTCGCCGAGGTCCTGGGCGCGACCTTCTCGGCGCCGGCCGCGAACGGATCGCTGTAGCGGCGGAACTGGGGCGTGTCGAGGACGTCGACCGCGCCGACCTTGCCGGACTTGCTGAGCAGACCGGCCTCGGCGCCCGCGAGGTACACGCCCTCGTGCTCGCGGAAGACCGCGCAACTGACGTTCTGATACGTCTTCGTCGTGCAGGCGTCGATGATCAGGAACTGCTGCTTCGGGTTCTTCTGGGCCTGCTGGGCGACGATGTCGGCGAACTCGAAGCCGACCAGCACGATGACATCCGGCTTCGCGTCCACCGCGGCCTGCACGTTCTGCTGCTGGGAAGCGGTGTCCGTGGACTCGTAGACCTTCTGCGAGCCGTCATGCCGCTTCGCCGCGTCCTCGATGCCGGTGACGGCGAGTTTCAGGAACTCGTTCTGTCCCACCGAGTCGGGGGTGACGAGGGTGAAGGACTTGCCGCTGCCGCCGCTCGCGGAGGCGGAGGCGTCCTTCTTGGCGGCGGCGTTGCAGGCCGTGGCCGCGGTGACCAGGAGCGCGGCGGCAGCGGCGACTTGCAGGGTACGGCGGTGTCTGCGAGGCATGAAAGGACCTTCCGGGATACGACTTTGAGCGCGCTCCGGCAGGAGCGCGTGAGGTGCGGGCGGAGGGCGCCCTGGGGGTGTCGGAGGGGACGGGTCAGCGTCGACAGCCGTCGCCGGCACACCGGCAGAAGTCGAGGAAACGGCGCTTGGTCAGCAACACGGGCTTCCTCCTTCGTCTCGGTCCGCGGACTGGGTGCTGGACTTTAACACCGGTTTCCAGACACCTGCTCGACTGTCTCGAACTATGGTTCCCCCAGGTCATGTACGGTGGCGAGACCCACCGGAACATCAGGAGTGCCCCGAAATGCCCCAGGAACTGCGCGCTGTCGAGTGGACCGGATCCGGCCTCGCGCTCATCGACCAGACGCTGCTTCCGCACCGCACGGAAACGAGGGATGTCCGCGATGTGGACACCTTGGTCGATGCGATCCAGCGCCTCGTGGTGCGCGGCGCGCCCGCGATCGGGGCGGCGGGGGCCTACGGCGTCGCGCTGGCTGTCCTGCAGGGGGAGCGGGAGGGGTGGTCGGACGCCGAGGTGCGGGCGGCCGTCGCCCGCGTCCGGGAGGCCCGGCCCACCGCTGTCAACCTCATGGTGTGCGTGGACCGGGTCATGACCCGGTTCGGCGAAGGACTCGACGCGGTGCTCGAGGAGGCCGCCGCGGTCCAGCGCGAGGACGTCTCGGCGAACCGTGCGATGGGCTCCTCCGGTGCGGACTGGCTGCTCGAACGGCTCGGCGTGGACCGGCCGTTGAGGATCCTGACGCACTGCAACACGGGCGCGCTGGCGACGGCCGGATGGGGGACGGCGCTCGGCGTCATCCGTGAACTGCACGCGCGCGGACGCCTGGAGGTCGTCTACGCCGACGAGACGCGTCCCCTGCTGCAGGGATCCCGGCTGACCGCCTGGGAGTTGGTCCAGGAGGGCATCCCGCACTACGTCCAGGCGGACGGGGCCGCGGCGGGCACGATCCTGCGCGGGAAGGTCGACGCGGCGATCGTCGGCGCGGACCGCATCGCGGCGAACGGCGACACGGCGAACAAGGTGGGCACGGTGGGCGTCGCCCTGGCCTGCGCCGACGCGGGCATTCCCTTCCTGGTGGCGGCACCGACGACCACGGTGGACCTCTCCACCGCGACCGGCGACGACATCCACATCGAACTCCGCGGCGAGGCGGAGGTGTTGGAGTGGGGCGGGATACGGACCGCTCCGGCGCAGTCCCGCGGCCACAACCCGGCCTTCGACGTGACCCCGGGGCGCCTGGTGACCGGCCTGGTGACCGAGCGGGGCGTGCTGGAGGTCTCGGCGGGCGAACTCCCGGGCGACCGGCTGAAGTAGCCTCCCGAAACAGCGGAAGGGATCCCCGGAACCGGGGATCCCTTCCGTCGTGTCAGCGGCCCGTCAGCTCCAACTCCAGCAGCCACTCCACCACTTCGGTGTGATGCCGGGCCTGCCGGGGGTCCGAACCCCACACGTACAGCCCGTGCCCGGCCACGACCACCGCCGGCATGCGGGGGTCCCGCGCCGCCTCCAGGCGGTCCCCGAGCACCTTCATGTCCTGGCTGTTGGCGATGACCGGCAGAGGCACCTTGACGTCGTGGGCCGGCTGGCCGAGGCCCTTCAGCATCTCCAGGTCCTTGAAGACGATCCCGGCCGGGTTCCGGTGCCCCATCGCGACGGAGGCGACCGTGTGGACGTGCACCACGGCGCCCGCCCCCGTCAACGCGGCGACCCGCGCGTGCAGTTCGGCCTCCGCCGACGGCTTGCCGCCGTTCACCGCGGCGCCCCGGCCGTCCACCAGCACCACGTCCGCGGGCGTCAGTTCACCCTTGTCGTGGCCGCTGGCGGTGACGGCGAGCCGCAGCGGATCACGGGAGAGCACCACGGACAGGTTCCCGGACGTCCCCCGCATCCAGCCGAACGAGGCGAAACGGGCGGACTCGGCGGCGAGGACCGCCCCCGCCTCCTCGAGGTCGAGTGCGCTGATGTCGGCGGTCACGAAGTGCTCCTTGAAACGGTGATCTCGTCGAACGTCCCCGCCGCAGCGTGGTCGCCGACGCCTTGCTCGAAGTACGGCTCCCCGGGCCGCCGTATCGCGACGGCGTGCCAGCCCGCCGCACGGGCCGCGTCCAACTCGCCGGGGCGGTCGGAGAGGAAGAGGAGCTTCGCGGGCTCGACGCCGGTCGATCCGGAGATCCGGCGGTACGACTCCGCCTCCTGCTTGGGCCCGGCGTTCTCGGTGTCGTAGAGACCGGAGAGCAGCGACGTGAGGTCCCCCTCGGGGCTGTGGGTGAACCAGGCCCGCTGCGCCGCGACGGATCCGGACGAGTAGATGTAGAGCCGCACGCCCGAAGAGTGCCAGGAGCGCAACTCCGGTACGACGTCGTCGTAGAAGTGCGAGACGAGGTCGCCGCGGGCGAAGCCCTCGGCCCAGATGACGCCCTGCAGGGTCTTGAGCGGGGTCGCCTTGCGGTCCTCGTCGAGCCAGGTGTTCAGCGCCTTCTCGACGCGTACGGCGTCAGCCTCGGGTTCGCCGATCGCCTCGCGTACCTGGGCGACGGCCCGTGCCACCTCGGGGTCGCCTGACCGCTCGGAGAGCAGTGCGGCGAACCGTGAGCGCGCATACGGGTAGAGCACGTCGACGACGAACCCCGTGGCGCTCGTGGTGCCCTCGATGTCGAGCACCACGGCGTCGACGGTGTGGCGCAACGTCATGCGGCGGCCCTGTCGGCCTCGTAGCCCGCCGCGATGGTGTCGTAGTCCGGGAAACGGGAGGCGATGGTGGAGCCGGTGAAGGTGCCGATCCAGCCGTCCTCCTCGTGGAAGAAGCGGATCGCGGTGAAGGACGGGTTGGTGCCCATGTCGAACCAGTGGGTGGTACCGCGCGGGACCCCCAGGAGGTCGCCCTTCTCGCAGAAGACCGCGTGCACCTCGCCGTTGACGTGCAGGTAGAAGATGCCTGAGCCGGAGACGAAGAAGCGGACCTCGTCATCGTCGTCGTGCGTGTGCTCCTGGAGGAACTTCTCGCGGGCCGCCTTGGCCTTCGCCGGGAACTCCGGGTCCTCGCTCGGGTGCAGACCGAGGACGTCGACGGTGGTGAAGCCCTCCTCGGCGTTCAGCTTGTCGATCTCGGGGCCGTAGGCGGCGAAGACCGTCTCGCTGTCGGCGTCGAACGGAACGTCCTCACGGACCGGCCACTGCTCGTAGCGCACACCGATCGGCTTCAGCGCCTCCGCGATCTCGGCGGGGTCCGAGGTGCGGCGGACCAGGGTCTCGGGACCGGACTCGGACCAGGTGGTCAGCAGCGTCATGGGAGCAACTCCAGGAGTCTGGAAGGAAAGTCCGGATACCGAGACAAGCACCGGACGGGCGGGGGAGGAAGAGGGTCGGCGGAGGACGGTCGGCGGCGTTCGGGTCAGCCGCGACACGGCGCGCCGGGACAGCGGTGCATGCGGGGCATACACATCGCTTTCGCGCCATGGGGGTGCCCCCGCTCGAGCGAAGTCGAGAGTGGGGGAGTCGTCATCGGGGCCTCACTGTGCCGGGTCGGATGCCGGTCCTGCGATGGTAACTCCAGGCAGGAAGGCGGCCCGGTGTGACGTAGTCGTTGTCTCACCTAGTGAGAAAGCGGTTCCATATCTTTGACGTGTGGCTGAAAACGTTCTCATGATCTGCGTATGAAGACGCTGCTGCTCGTGCGGCGGCTGTACGTGGACTTGCTCCGGTCGACCACAGCCCGCTGTCGCTGACCCCTCCCGGAGCCCCCGCGCGCCCCGGTCACCCCTGACATCGGTGGCGCATTCCTTTCGCTCGCTCCGGGACCCGCACTCCCTCTGTCTTCCCCACCCCTGTACCTGGAGCCCCTCATGTCCCGTGCCCGCCTCCCGCTTGCCGCGCTCTCGCTGGCCTCCGTCTCCGCCCTCGTGCTCTCCGGCTGCTCGCAGTCCACGGACGCGTCGTCGAACACCGGCGACACCGCCGCTTCGGCCTCGGCCGCCACCGGCAAGAAGCCCGCCCCCTTCAGCGCGGGCGCGGTCAAGGTGGCTCTGGTCCGGCAGAGCGGCGCCGGCGACTACTTCGAGCAGTGGGGCAACGGCGCCAAGGCCCAGGCCAAGGCCCTCGGTATCGACCTGACCGTGTACGACGCCCAGGCGGACAACGCCAAGCAGGCCACCGACCTGTCCTCGGCGATCAACTCCGGCGCCAAGGCGATCATCATCGACCACGGTTTCCCGGCGACGATCCAGCCGGAGATCGACAAGGCCGTGAAGAAGGGCATCAAGGTCGTCGTCTACGACGTCGAGACCCCCACCAAGGGCGTGGTGAGCACCGAGCAGGACGACGCGAGCATGGCCCAGGCCGTCCTCGACGTGATGGCGAAGGACCTCGGCAAGAACGCCAAGGTCGGGTACGTCAACGTCGCCGGCTACGCGGCCCTGGACAAGCGGAACACCGTCTGGGCGAAGGAACTCGCCGCGCAGGGCTGGAAGCAGCAGTTCAAGGTCGGCAAGGTCACCGACTCCACGGCCACCGACAACGTTCCCCTGGTGTCCGCCGCGCTCACCCAGCACTCGGACGTGACCGGCGTCTTCGCCCCGTACGACGAACTCGCCAAGGGCACGGTCCTCGCCGTCCAGAACAAGAAGCTCCAGGACAAGGTGAAGGTCTTCGGCGCGGACGTCTCCAACGCCGACATCCAGCAGATGACCGCCGCCGACAGCCCGTGGGTCGCCACGGCGGGTACCGACCCGTCCGCGGTCGGCGCCGCCGTCGTCCGTACGGCCGCCCTGGAGCTGGCCGGTCAACTGGGCAAGACCTCGGTGGAGTTCCCGGCCGTCGCCATCACCCAGGACTTCCTGCGCGAGAAGAAGATCGAGAACATGGACCAGCTGCGTCAGGCGCTGCCCGCGCTGAACCTGTCGCAGGTCTCGACCGCCGACTGGATCTCGAATGTCGCCCACTGAGACGCCTGCGGTCGGTCTCACCGACGTCAGCATGTCCTTCGGCGGCAAGACCGTGCTCGCCTCCGTCACCCTCGACATCGCCCCGGGCAGTGTGGTCGCGCTGCTCGGCGCGAACGGCGCCGGCAAGTCCACGCTGATCAAGATCCTGTCGGGCGTGCACACCGGCCACGGCGGACAGGTGCGGGTCGCGGGGGAGACCGCCGCTCTCCATTCCCCGCTCGCCGCCCGCCAGTTGGGCATCCAGACCGTGCACCAGCGCATCGGCGAGGGCATCGTGCCGGGCCTCTCGGTCGCCGAGAACCTGGTCTTCGAGGAGCTGGCGCAAAAGCGCGGAAACCCGTTCCTGAACGGGCGCCGGGTCCTGGCGCGCGCCCGCGAGATCCAGGCAGGTCTCGATCTCGGCTGGAGCGACTCGGTGCTGCGCCGCGAAGTGAGCGAACTCGGCATCTCCGACCGCCAGTTGCTGATCCTCGCCCGCGCCCTCGCGACCCGCCCCCGGCTGCTGATCCTCGACGAGCCGACCTCCGCCCTGTCCGCCGCCGAGGCCCAACGCCTCTTCGCACTCGTCGAGAAGATGCGGGACGACGGCATAGCGGTCCTCTACGTCTCCCACCGCCTCGGCGAGATCGACGCGCTCGCCGACCGCCTGGTCGTCCTGCGGGACGGCCGTCTCACCGAGGACCAGACCAAGCCCTTCGACTGGGACAGCGCCCTGCGCGCGATGCTGGCCCAAGCGCAGGAGGTGACGACGGCACGGCCGGTGCGGGAAGGGGCTTTCGGTGACGTCGCCCTGTCCCTGCGCGGAGTCCGTCTCCTCGCGGGCCGGACACCTCTCGACCTCGACCTCCGTGCGGGTGAAGTCACCGGTGTGGTGGGCCTGTTGGGTGCCGGCAAGACCGAGCTGGCCCGCGGCCTGTTCGGCGCCGAGCCCTTCGCGACCGGTTCCGCCGAACTGGACGGCAAGCCGTACGAGCCGAAAAGGCCCTCCGACGCGATCCGCGCGGGCATCCACCTGGTCCCCGAGGACCGGCACGCCGACGCGCTCGTCCCCGGCTGGTCGCTGTCCCAGAACATCTCGCTGCCGTTCCTGAAGTCCCTGTCCCGGGCCGGTCTCGTCCAGCGGTCGAGGGAGGACGCCCTCGGCCGCGAGACCATCGAGGCACTCGGCGTCGTCGCCCGCGACGAGCACAGCACCGTGGAGGAACTCTCCGGCGGCAACCAGCAGAAGGTCGTCGTGGGCCGCTGGCTCGCCCGGACACCCCGTGTCCTGATCCTGGACGAGCCGTTCCGAGGCGTGGACATCGGTGCCCGCCGGGACATCGGCCGCCGGGCCAGGTCTCTCGCCGCCGAGGGCGCCGCCGTACTCGTGCTGTCCGCCGACGTCGACGAGGTCCTCGAGATCGCCGACCGGGTCGTCGTGCTCGCCGCGGGAGAGATCCACCTCGACGCGTACGGCGAGGACGCGGAACGCGACCGCGTCATCCAGACCATCTCCGCGTCCGTGTGACCCCGGCTCCCTGAGGAACTACGCCATGACCACCACCCAGAGCACCGAGGTCCCCACGAAACCGGCGACCGCGCCGGCGACCTCGACCGCCGTACGCGTCCAGAACGCCGTCATCAAGTACGGCTTCATCTTCGTCACGGTCGCGCTGTTCCTGTACTTCGCCCTGAGCGAGGGCTCCTTCCGCGAGTCGGCGACCCTCCTCGACACCCTCCGCTACGTCTCCGTCGCCGCGATCCTCGGCCTCGGCGTCACCCTCACCATGGCCGTCGGCGGAATGGACATGTCCGTCGGCGCGGTCGCCGGTCTCGGCGTCTCGGTCGCCGCCCAGACGATGGTCGTCTTCAACCAGGTCGGCGCGGTCGCCATCATCGCGGTGCTGGCGGCGGGCGCCCTCGCCGGCCTCCTCAACGCCCTGCTGATCGTCGTACTGAAGATCCCCGACATGCTCGCCACCCTCGGCACCATGTTCGTGATCCAGGGCAGCAAGCTCATCCTGGTCGACGGGCAGTCCATCACCCCCGGCATGACCCTGGACGACGGCACCACGGCACCGGGCCGCTTCACCGCCGGCTTCCTGAAGATCGACCGCGGCACGGTCCTGGGCATCCCCATCTCGGTCCTCGTCTTCGGCGGCCTGACGGTCGCCGCCTGGGTCTTCCTCGCCCGCACCCGCTGGGGCCGTGTGCTGTACGCCATCGGCGCCAACCCCGAGGCCTCCCGCCTGGCCGGCATCCGCGTCGGCGCGTACCGGGCCCTGGCCTACGTCCTCTCCGGCGTCCTCGCCTCGATCGGCGGCCTGATCCTGGCCTCCCGCATCGGCCAGGGCGACGTCTCCGCCGGGACCTCCCAGCTGCTCGAGGCGGTGGCCGTGGCGCTGGTCGGCACCTCCGTCCTGGGCCGGGGCCGCCCGAACGTCTGGGGCACGGCCCTCGGCGCGGTGCTCATCGGCATCATCACCACCGGCCTGACCATCAAGGGCCTGCCGTACTACACCCAGGACGTCGTCGAGGGCGCGGTCCTCATCCTCGCCCTGGTGTTCAGCTTCACCCTGTCCAAGCGCCGTACGTCCTAAGGAGACACATGGGCTACCGCATCCTGGAGACCGACGACATCCCGGCGTACCTGAGCGAGCGGGGCCACTGGGAGGACCTGGGCGACATCGCCGTACGGGAGGTCTCCGACGGCAACATGAACCGGGTCTTCCTCGCCTCCTCGGCCGACGGCACCCGCAGCCTCGCCGTGAAGCAGGCCCTGCCCTGGGTGCGGGTGGCGGGCCCCTCCTGGCCGATGAACCCCGACCGCGCCGACGCAGAGGCCCGCGCCTACGAGCAGATCGCGAAGGTCGCCCCCGACAAGATCCCAGCGGTCCACGGCTACGACCCCGAGAACTACGCGCTCGTCATGGAGGACATGTCGGACCTGGAGGTCCTGCGCACCCTCCTGAACGAGGGAGCGTCGTACGGCCCCCACACCTCGGCCCGCATCGGTGAACTGGTCGCCCGGCTCTCCTTCGCCACGAGCGACTTCGGCATGCCGTCGGCGGAGCGCAAGGCGCTGATCGCGGCCTCGGTGAGCCCGGAGCTCTGCAAGATCACGGAAGACGTGGTGTTGTCGGAGCCGTACCTCGAGCACGAACACAACCACTGGCACGAGGGCGTGGCCGACCTGGCCGTGTCCTTCCGGGCGGACGCGGAGCTCCGTACGGAGGTGGCCGAGCTCAGGCACCTGTTCATGACCGGAGCCCAGGCCCTCCTCCACGGTGACCTGCACACCGGCAGCGTCATGGTCGGCACCCGTGACGGCGCCCCCGTGGTGCGGGTCTTCGACCCCGAGTTCTCCTTCGTGGGGCCCATCGGCTTCGACCTGGGCCTGTACTGGGCCAACGCCCTGGTCTCGGAGGAACGGGCCCGCGCGCTGGGCGGCTTGACGGACCACGCCGACCAGCTCCGGCTGTCCTGGGAGGCGTTCGAGACGGAGTTCCGCCGCCTGTGGCCGGCCCGGGTGGACACGTTCTTCGACGACGCCTACCTGGACCGCTTCCTGAGGAAGGTCTGGACGGAGTCCCTCGGCTACGCGGGCACGGAAATCATCCGCAGGATCATCGGCTTCGCCCACCTGACGGACCTGACGACACTGGAGGACCCGGTCCAGGCGTCACGCAGGGCACTGCTCATCGGCCGCGAACTGATCGTGAACCGCCGGGAGTTGACCCACGTGGAATCCGTGCGGTCGGTGGTACGGGCCAGGTAGGCGGGGCCGCATCCACTTGCGGCTTCGAAAAAGGGCAAGTGCGGCCCCTCGACGAGGAGCCGCACTTCCCGTGCCACCGCTCACTTCTTGTCGAGCAGATCCTGAACCTTCGCCCGGACGTCGTCCGTGGCCAGCCCCCGAATCGTCAACGTGGTCCTGCGCCGCAGCACATCATCCGCGGTCTCGGCCCATTCGTTGTCCCGCGCGTAGACGACCTGCGCCCAGATCTCCGGGGCGTCCGGATGCACCCGCTGACCCAGTTCAGGGCTCTCGTTGGCCAGTCGGGCGATGTCGAAGGCCAACGAGCCGTAATGCGTGGCCAGATGCTTCGCCGTGTCGGCAGCCATGCGCGGACCCGGTGCCGGGTTGTCCACCAGCAGGCGGTGTGCGATCGCGCGCGGATTGGCGACACCGGGCAGCGGAAGCTTCTTCGGCAGGGACGCGATGGGCTCGAAGTCGTCGCCCAGCGGAGCGCCCGGCAGCGCCTCCAGCTTCCGCATGACCGTACGGCCGATGTGCCGGAAGGTCGTCCACTTGCCGCCCGCGACGGACAGCATGCCGCCACGGCCCTCCGTGACCACGGTCTCCCGCTTGGCCTTGGCCGTGCTGCCGGGGCCGCCCGGCAGCACGCGCAGACCCGCGAAGGAGTACGTGATCAGGTCTCGGGACAGCTGCTGGTCGCGGACGGAGAACGCGGCCTCGTCGAGTATCTGCGCCGTGTCCTTCTCGGTGACCGCGACATCGGCCGGGTCGCCCTCGAACTCCTCGTCGGTCGTACCGAGCAGGAGCATGTCCTCCCACGGGAGGGCGAAGGTGATGCGGTACTTGTCGATCGGGGTGGCCAGCGCGGCCTTCCACGGAGACGTCCGCTTCAGGACCAGGTGCGCGCCCTTGGACAGACGGATGGAGGGAGCCGCGTTCGGGTCCTCCATCTTGCGCAGGTGGTCGACCCACGGCCCGGTCGCGTTCAGTACGAGCCGCGCGTTCACGCCGAACTCGTCACCGGACTGCCGGTCGCGCAGATCCGCACCCGTCACCCGGCCCTTGGTGAACCTGAGGCCGGTCACCTCGGCGTGGTTGAGCACGACCGCGCCCGCCTCGACGGCCGCGCGGACCGTCATCAGCGCCATGCGCGCGTCGTTCATCTGGTCGTCGCCGTACACGGCCACGGCCTTGAGGTTCTCGGTGCGCAGCTCGGGCACGTCCTGCGCCGCCTTGGCGGGGGACAGGAGGTGACCGACGCCGTCACCGAACGCGGAGAGCGCGGAGTAGGCGAAGACGCCCGCCCCGAGCTTCGCGGCGCCGTGCGGCCCGCCCTTGTACACGGGGAGGTAGAAGGTGAGCGGGTTCGCCAGGTGGGGAGCCACCTGGCGGGAGACCGCACGGCGCTCGAAGTGGTTCTCCGCCACCAGCTTCACCGCGCCGGTCTGCAGATACCGCAGACCGCCGTGGAGCAGCTTGGAGGAGGCGGAGGAGGTGGCGCCGGCGAAGTCGCCGGCGTCGACCAGTGCCACCCTGAGGCCGGACTGCGCGGCGTGCCAGGCGGTGGAGATGCCCAGGATGCCGCCGCCGATCACGAGGAGGTCGTACGACGCCTTGGAGAGCTGCTCCCGGGTCTCGGCGCGGCTCGGGTGGGAGCCGGAGGCCGGGCGCGTACCGAGGGCAGGCACGGACTGCAGGGTGGGCTGACTGGTCATGTGGGGTTCTTACTCCTCATCAGAACTTCGAGATGAGCGTTTTGTGAGCTCTCTCGTCAGTTCTCGTCCTCGAGCCAGCCCATGGTCCGCTCGACGGCCTTGAGCCAGCTCTTGTACTCACGGTCGCGCTTCTCCGCGGCCATGTTGGGGGTCCACTCGGCGGCCCGGCGCCAGTTGGCGCGCAGGTCGTCGGTGCTGGTCCAGAAACCGACGGCGAGACCGGCGGCGTAGGCGGCACCGAGGCAGGTGGTCTCGGCGACCATCGGACGCACCACGGGGGCGTCCAGGAAGTCCGAGAGCGTCTGCATCAGCAGGTTGTTGGAGGTCATGCCGCCGTCGACCTTGAGGGCCGCGAGCTCGACACCGGAGTCCTTGGTCATGGCATCGCTGATCTCACGGGTCTGCCAGGCGGTGGCCTCCAGGACGGCGCGGGCGATGTGCGCCTTGGTGACGTACCGGGTGAGGCCGGCGATCACACCGCGGGCGTCCGGGCGCCAGTACGGGGCGAAGAGCCCGGAGAACGCCGGCACGAAGTACGCGCCGCCGTTGTCCTCGACCGAGAGCGCGAGCGTCTCGATCTCGGCGGCGGTGGAGATCAGGCCCATCTGGTCGCGCATCCACTGCACCAGCGAACCGGTGACGGCGATCGAGCCCTCCAGGGCGTAGACCGGTGCCTGGTCGCCGATGCGGTAGCCGACGGTCGTCAGCAGTCCCGAGTACGAGTTGATGATCTTGTCACCGGTGTTCATCAGCATGAACGTGCCGGTGCCGTACGTCGACTTGGCCTCGCCCTCGGCGAAACAGGTCTGGCCGAACAGGGCCGCCTGCTGGTCACCGAGCGCCGAGGCGACCGGGATGCCGCCGAGCAGGTCGCCCAGCTTGCCGCCCGTGACCTCGCCGTAGACCTCGGCGGAGGAGCGGATCTCGGGGAGCATCGACAGCGGCACGCCGATGGACTCGGCGATCTTCTCGTCCCACTCCAGCGTGTGGAGGTTCATCAGCATGGTGCGGGAGGCGTTGGTGACGTCGGTGTAGTGCTTGCCGCCGTTGACACCACCGGTCAGGTTCCAGATGACCCAGCTGTCCATGGTGCCGAAGAGGATGTCGCCGCGCTCGGCACGCTCGCGCAGCCCCTCGACGTTGTCGAGCAGCCAGCGGGCCTTCGGGCCGGCGAAGTACGAGGCGAGGGGAAGACCGGTCTCGCGGCGGAAGCGGTCCTGGCCGACGTTGCGGCCGAGCTCCTTGCACAGCGCGTCGGTGCGGGTGTCCTGCCAGACGATGGCGTTGTGGACGGGCTCACCGGTGTTCTTGTCCCAGAGGAGAGTGGTCTCGCGCTGGTTGGTGATGCCGATGGCCTTGATGTCGTCGCGGGTGATGCCTGCCTTCTGGATGGCTCCGGCGACGACTTCCTCGACGTTGGTCCAGATCTCGGTGGCGTTGTGCTCGACCCAGCCCGGCTTCGGGAAGATCTGCTCGTGCTCCTTCTGGTCGACCGAGACGATACGGCCGTCCCTGTCGAAGACGATGCAGCGGCTGGAGGTGGTGCCCTGGTCGATGGCGGCGATGAAGGGGCCGGCGGTGTGGGCGTCGGTCACTGTGTGCTCCTGGGGTTCCGTGAGTAAGGGGACGGGCTACGACTGATCTACTACGGCTTTGCTCTGTGGCTGCGTCAGATGTTCTAAGCGAAAGCGATGTTGTAGATGCCTGCAGCGATCGCGCCGCCGATCAGCGGACCGACGACCGGGACCCAGGCGTAGCTCCAGTCGGAGCCGCCCTTGTTGGGCAGGGGCAGGAGGGCGTGCACGACACGCGGACCGAGGTCACGGGCCGGGTTGATCGCGTACCCGGTCGGGCCGCCGAGGGACAGACCGATGGAGACGACGACGAGCGCGGTGATCAGGGCGCCCAGGGTGCCCAGGCCCTTGCCGTCGCCGTTGAGACCCTGTGTGAGTACGGCGAGCACCAGCACGATCGTGCCGATGACCTCGGTGGCGACGTTCTGCCAGGCGACCCGGACCTCGGGGCCGGTGGAGAAGATGCCCAGCACCGGGCCGGCGCCCTTCTCCTGCGCTTCGACGGCCTTGGCGGTCGTGGCCTGCGCGCCGGGAGCGCCGACGATCTCCTTGTCGGTCAGGTGCGCGTGGAACTGGCCGTAGTAGGCGATCCAGACCAGCGCCGCGCCGATCATGGCGCCGAGCAGCTGACCGCCCCAGTAGATCGGGACGTCACTCCAGGGAACGCCGTCCTTCTTGAGCGCGAGCGCGAGCGTGACGGCCGGGTTGAGGTGGGCGCCGGAGAGGGGCGCCGAGGTGTACACGGCCGTCAGAACGGCGAAACCCCACCCGAAGGTGATGGCGAGCCAGCCGGCGTTGCGGGCCTTGGAGGCCTTCAGCGTGACGGCGGCGCACACGCCGCCACCGAGCAGGATGAGTATGGCGGTACCGATGGTCTCGCCGATGAAGATGTCGGAGCTGGACACCCGCGACTCCTTTGTCCTTCGTCCAGGGGACCGAACCCCGGGTCCCTCCGGAGGTTCGAGCTGCCCTCGGGGGTGAGAGCGATGCCGGGCCCTTGGCGTTGTCACACTCTAGCGCGTATTGCCGGTAAGTGTTCGACAATGCCGACCGATGGACGGGAGTCTTGCTCCGGCGTCACGCGCACGTCAAGGGTTCTGTTATCGAAAGCACGATCGTTATTGATCGCTGCGGGGGTGCCGATCCTGCGGGGTGACTGCGCAGCGCGCGGCGCCGGACACGCTGTGTGCCGACCGGCCGGTATGCCCGTCGTGTCAGAGTACGGCGAGGACCGGAACGCCGCCCGACGCCCGGCCTGCGCCCCCTGGCTTCAGGTACTTCTCAGAACCGCCCGGCGCCCAGATCCCGCGAGACCGCGCGGGCGCAGTCCCGCACGGCCGCGATCAGCTCCGGGCGCAGCGCGCCCTCTTCGTCGGACCGGCACAGCCGCTCCACCGCGCCCGTGATGCCGACCGCGCCGACCGGCATGCGGCGCCGGTCGTGGATGGGCGCGGCGATGGACGCGACACCCTCCCAGGTCTCCTCCACGTCCGCCGCGTACCCACGCGCGCGCGTGACGTCGAGGATCTGCTCGAACTCCTCCAGCTCGCACACGGTCCGGTCGGTGAACGCCTTGCGGTCGCTCTCCAGCGCCTCGCTGTGCGCGACCGGGTCGTACGCCGAGAGCACCTTGCCCAGCGCCGTGCAGTGCAGGGGCTGCATGGCCCCGATCTCCAGCACCTGTCGGCTGTCGTCGGGCCGGAAGACGTGGTGCACGATGAGCACACCGTGCTGGTGCAGCACGCCCAGATGGACGCTCTCGCCGCTGGAGCGGGCCAGGTCGTCCGTCCAGACGAGCGCCCGCGCGCGCAACTCGTGCACGTCAAGATAGGTCGTGCCCAGACGCAGCAGTTCGGCGCCCAGCTGATACCGCCCGGAGGCCTCGTCCTGCTCCACGAAGCCCTCCTGCTGGAGGGTCCGCAGGATGCCGTGCGCGGTGCCCTTGGCGAGGCCCAGGGACGAGGCGATGTCCGACAGGCCGAGTCTCCGCTCGCCGCCCGCGAGGAGCCGCAGCATCGCGGCCGCCCGTTCGAGCGACTGGATGTTCCGTGCCATCGCCGTCCTGCCTCCGTCCGCTTCGACACCCGAGTGTTACGGCGTCGCTGCCGCTGTTCGGCAATGTCGAACACTACCGGTCGATGCCGACCTCCCGCCAATGGTCGGTCGGCAACTGTTGCGTCACTGGTATCCCGTTGGTGAGATGGCCGCCATCCTCGTCCGTCCCGTGGACGTGCCGAACATCCCGCCGGGGACCCGGCTACCCTGGCGTGGTGCGCCCGGCGTGGGACGACTCGCGGGCGCCTGAAGCCGACAGCCGTCGCAACTGAGGGAGCCCCTTCATGGCCTCGTCGCCACTGACCCCTTCCGCCGACAGCCGGACCCGTGTGTCCGCGCTCCGTGAGGCACTCGCCACCAGAGTGGTGGTCGCCGACGGAGCGATGGGCACCATGCTGCAGGCGCAGGACCCCACGCTCGAGGACTTCGAGAATCTCGAAGGCTGCAACGAGATCCTCAACGTGACCCGCCCCGACATCGTCCGCTCCGTCCACGACGCGTACTTCGCGGTGGGCGTCGACTGCGTCGAGACCAACACCTTCGGGGCCAATCACACGGCCGCGTCGGAGTACGACATCGCCGACCGCGTGCATGAGCTGTCCGAGGCCGGTGCCCGGATCGCCCGCGAGGCGGCCGACGAGTACACCGCCCGCGACGGCCGCCCGCGCTGGGTCCTGGGTTCGGTCGGGCCCGGCACCAAGCTGCCCACCCTCGGCCACATCGACTACGCCACGATCCGCGACGGCTACCAGGCCAACGTCGAGGGACTGCTCGCCGGCGGCGCCGACGCCCTGATCGTCGAGACCACGCAGGACCTGCTCCAGACGAAGGCCTCCGTGCTGGGCGCCCGTCGCGCGCTGGAGGCGACCGGCGCCGATGTGCCCCTGGTGGTCTCGATGGCGTTCGAGACCACCGGCACGATGCTGCTCGGCTCCGAGATCGGCGCCGCGCTGACCGCGCTGGAGCCGCTCGGCATCGACATGATCGGCCTGAACTGCTCGACCGGCCCGGCCGAGATGAGCGAGCACCTGCGGTACCTCGCCCGGCACTCCCGCATCCCGCTGCTGTGCATGCCGAACGCGGGTCTGCCGATCCTCACGAAGGACGGCGCGCACTTCCCGCTCGATCCCGAAGGCCTGGCCGACGCCCAGGAGAACTTCGTCCGCGACTACGGCCTGTCCCTGATCGGCGGCTGCTGCGGCACCACCCCCGAGCACCTGCGCCAGGTCGTCGAGCGCGTCCGCGACCTCACGCCCTCCGAGCGCACCCCACAGCCCGAGCCCGGCGCCGCATCCCTCTACCAGACGGTCCCCTTCCGCCAGGACACGGCGTACATGGCGATCGGTGAGCGCACGAACGCCAACGGGTCGAAGAAGTTCCGTGAGGCGATGCTGGAGGGCCGCTGGGACGACTGTGTGGAGATGGCCCGCGAGCAGATCCGCGAGGGCGCCCACATGCTCGACCTGTGCGTGGACTACGTCGGCCGCGACGGCGTGGCGGACATGAAGGAGCTGGCCGGCCGTTTCGCCACCGCGTCCACGCTGCCGATCGTGCTGGACTCGACCGAGGTCCCCGTCATCCGGGCCGGTCTGGAGAAGCTCGGTGGCCGCGCGGTCATCAACTCCGTCAACTACGAGGACGGCGACGGCCCCGAGTCCCGCTTCGCGAAGGTCACCAAGCTCGCCCAGGAGCACGGCGCCGCGCTGATCGCCCTCACCATCGACGAGGAGGGCCAGGCCCGCACCCCCGAGCACAAGGTCGCCATCGCCGAACGGCTCATCGACGACCTGACCGGCAACTGGGGCATCCACGAGTCGGACATCCTCATCGACACCCTGACCTTCACCATCTGCACCGGTCAGGAGGAGTCCCGCAAGGACGGCCTCGCCACCATCGAGGCGATCCGCGAACTCAAGCGCCGCCACCCGGACGTCCAGACCACGCTGGGTCTGTCGAACATCTCCTTCGGCCTCAACCCGGCCGCCCGCGTCCTGCTCAACTCGGTCTTCCTCGACGAGTGCGTCAAGGCGGGCCTGGACTCGGCGATCGTCCACGCGTCGAAGATCCTGCCCATCGCCCGCTTCAGCGAGGAAGAGGTCCAGACGGCCCTCGACCTCATCTACGACCGTCGCGCGGAGGGCTACGACCCCCTCCAGAAGCTGATGGCCCTGTTCGAGGGCGCCACCACCAAGTCCCTGAAGGCGGGCCGCGCCGAGGAACTGGCCGCTCTGCCCCTGGACGAGCGCCTCAAGCGCCGCATCATCGACGGCGAGAAGAACGGCCTGGAGGCCGACCTCGACGAGGCCCTCCAGTCCCGCCCCGCCCTCGACATCGTCAACGACACCCTCCTGGACGGCATGAAGGTCGTCGGCGAGCTCTTCGGCTCCGGCCAGATGCAGCTGCCGTTCGTCCTCCAGTCCGCCGAGGTGATGAAGACCGCGGTGGCCTACCTGGAACCGCACATGGAGAAGGTCGAGGGCGACGAGGCCGGCAAGGGCACCATCGTGCTCGCCACCGTCCGCGGCGACGTCCACGACATCGGCAAGAACCTCGTCGACATCATCCTGTCGAACAACGGCTACAACGTGATCAACCTCGGCATCAAGCAGCCGGTCTCCGCGATCCTGGAGGCCGCCGCCGAGCACCGCGCCGACGTCATCGGCATGTCCGGCCTCCTGGTCAAGTCCACGGTGATCATGAAGGAGAACCTGGAGGAGCTCAACCAGCGCGGCATGGCGGCGGATTTCCCGGTCATCCTGGGTGGAGCCGCACTGACGAGGGCGTACGTCGAACAGGACCTGCACGAGATCTACCAGGGCGAGGTCCGCTACGCCCGCGACGCGTTCGAGGGCCTGCGCCTCATGGACGCCCTCATCGGCGTCAAGCGGGGTGTGCCCGGCGCCAAGCTGCCCGAGCTCAAGCAGCGCCGGGTGCGCGCCAGTGCCGTGACCGTCGAGGAGGAGCGGCCCGAAGAGGGCCATGTCCGCTCCGACGTGGCCACCGACAACCCGGTGCCCACCCCGCCGTTCTGGGACACCCGGGTCATCAAGGGCATCCAGCTCAAGGAGTACGCCTCCTGGCTCGACGAGGGCGCGCTGTTCAAGGGCCAGTGGGGGCTCAAGCAGGCCCGCACCGGCGAGGGACCGACGTACGAGGAGCTCGTCGAGACCGACGGGCGGCCCCGGCTGCGCGGTCTGCTGGACCGGCTGCAGACCGAGAACCTGCTGGAAGCCGCCGTCGTCTACGGCTACTTCCCGTGCGTGTCCAAGGACGACGACCTGATCATCCTGGACCAGGAGGGCAACGAGCGCACCCGCTTCACCTTCCCGCGTCAGCGCCGAGGCCGCCGGCTCTGCCTCGCCGACTTCTTCCGCCCGGAGGAGTCGGGGGAGACCGACGTGGTCGGCCTCCAGGTCGTCACCGTCGGCTCCAGGATCGGCGAGCAGACCGCCAAGCTCTTCGAGGCCAACGCCTACCGCGACTACCTCGAACTGCACGGCCTGTCCGTCCAGTTGGCCGAGGCGCTCGCCGAGTACTGGCACGCGCGCGTGCGTTCCGAGCTCGGCTTCGCGGGCGAGGACCCCAATGACGTCGAGGACATGTTCGCCCTGAAGTACCGGGGCGCCCGCTTCTCCCTCGGCTACGGCGCCTGCCCCAACCTGGAGGACCGCGCCAAGATCGCCGACCTGCTCCAGCCGGAGCGCATCGGCGTCCACCTCAGCGAGGAGTTCCAGCTCCACCCCGAGCAGTCCACCGACGCGATCGTCATCCACCACCCGGAGGCGAAGTACTTCAACGCCCGATGAGCCGCCGCATCCCGGCTCGCCGAGCATACTGATCGGATAAGTCGTACACTGGTCGGTCCACCGCAGGCCGGTTCCCTTCATGGGAGCCGGCCTGCTCGTCCCCCAAGGAGGTACGTGGATGACCAGCACGGTCCCCGCGCCATTGACCCGTACGGCGGACGGCTCCGCCCTCCAGGCCGTACTCCTCGACATGGACGGCACCCTGGTGGACACCGAGGGCTTCTGGTGGGACGTCGAAGTCGAGATCTTCGCGCGCCTCGGTCACACCCTCGACGACTCCTGGCGCCATGTCGTGGTCGGCGGCCCCATGACCCGCAGCGCGGGCTTCCTGATCGAGGCCACCGGCGCCGACATCACGCTCGCCGAGCTCACCGTCCTGCTCAACCAGGGCTTCGAGGACCGTATCGGCCACGCCCTGCCGCTGATGCCCGGGGCCACCCGGCTGCTGGCCGAGCTGTCCGCGCACCGGATCCCCACCGCGCTGGTCTCCGCCTCGCACCGGCGCATCATCGACCGCGTCCTCGCCTCCCTGGGCCCCGAGCACTTCGCCCTCACGGTCGCCGGAGACGAGGTGCCGCGCACCAAGCCGCACCCGGACCCCTACCTGTTCGCCGCCGCCGGACTCGGCGCCGATCCGGCCAGATGCGCGGTGGTCGAGGACACCGCCACCGGTGTCGCCGCGGCCGAGGCCGCCGGCTGCCAGGTCGTGGTCGTGCCCTCGGTCGCCCCCGTCCCGCAGGCCCCCGGACGCACTGTCGTCGGCTCCCTCGAAGAGGTCGACCTGGCATTTCTGCGCGGCCTGATCACCCTTCGATGACGGAAATGCCTCGGGTGTTCACCCAGCGTGCAGAGCGGATAACGCGGTAATTCCCCAGGTCCCTGTCGCAGGAATTCGAAGAGCGCCGGATGGCCGAATTCCGGTCCGGCGCACTCCCGTTACGGGTGTGAGGTTCCCCACTCGACGGGGCCTCGACAGGTGGCCGATGCTGTGCCGGACGCCCCGCTTGGAGGGGTGCGGACGCGCCCATGTGTCCCGATTGATGAAACCCTGCACCAATCCTTCCCCTGACGGTTTTTCGGTGCGTCCACACCCGGTTCCGCTGTGTGATGGGAGCCCAACTCCGGTGGCTGCGAACCCTCCTGCAGGTGCGGACTAATCTCCTGGTGAGAACATCGCCCTAACCCCGTGATCCGCCGCACCACCCCTGCATGCCGGGTACACGGACTGAACAGCTGTGGAGAAACTCGAGCATGAACCGCAAGACTTTGGTGCTGCCGGCCGTCATCGGTCTGCTTGCGCCGGTGCTCGCCGCCTGCGGCGGCTCCGACAGCGGAAGCGGCGGAGGCGACGCGATCGCTGTGGGCACCACGGACCGGTTCACCGCCACGAAGGACGCTCCCGCGCCCCTCGACCCCGCCTACGCCTACGACGTCGGCACCTGGAACGTCCTGCGCCAGACCGTGCAGACCCTGATGATCCAGCCCAAGGGCGACGGCGACCCCGTGCCCGAGGCGGCCCAGTCCTGCGGCTTCAGCGACAGCGGCAACGAACGCTACGTCTGCACCCTGCGCGACGGCCTGAAGTTCGCGAACGGTGAGGCCATCACCGCGGCGGACGTGAAGTACTCCATCGACCGCGCCCGCGCCCTCAAGGCGGACTCCGGCGTCTTCGCCCTGCTGTCCACCATCGACACGGTGGAGACCAAGGGCGACCGCGAGGTCATCTTCCACCTCAAGACCGCCGACGCCACCTTCCCGTACAAGCTGTCGACCCCGGTCGCCGGCATCGTCAACCCCGACGACTACGCGAAGAACAAGCTCCGCGACGGCTTCGACGTCGACGGCTCCGGCCCCTACACCATGAAGGCCGACGTCAAGAACGACGAGCTCATGGCCGCGGTGTTCACCAAGAACCCCAACTACAAGGGGTCGTTGACGGTGAACAACGACAAGGTCGAACTGCGCTCCTACTCGGACGCCGACGACATGGGCACCGCCCTCGAGAAGGGCGACATCGACCTCATCACCCGCACCATGTCGCCGCAGCAGATCAAGAAGCTCTCGAACGAGTCCGGCGGTGACGTCGACCTCGTCGAAATGGCCGGCCTGGAGATCCGCTACCTCGCCTTCAACACCGACGCCCCGGCCGTGAAGTCCCGTGCCGTGCGCCAGGCGATGGCTCAGCTCATCAACCGCAGCGAACTCGTCTCCAAGGTCTACGGCACCCAGGCCCAACCGCTCTTCTCGCTGGTCCCGGCCACCATCACCGGCCACTCCAACGCGTTCTTCAACAAGTACGGCGACCCGAGCGTCACCAAGGCCAAGTCCCTGCTGACCCAGGCCGACATCACCACCCCGGTGAAGCTGACCCTCCATTACACGACCGACCACTACGGCTCGGGCACCAAGGAGGAGTTCGAGGATCTGCAGAAGCAGCTCAACGACAGCGGTCTCTTCGACGTCAGCATCCAGGGCGCGCCCTGGGCCACCTTCCGCCCGGCCGAGCAGAAGGGCAAGTACGACGTCTACGGCATGGGCTGGTTCCCGGACTTCCCCGACGCCGACAACTACCTCGCCCCGTTCCTCGACAAGGACAACTTCCTCGGATCGCCGTACGACAACAGCGAGATCCGCAACACCCTGATCCCGGACTCCCGCCGCGAGGCCGACCGCATCGCCGCGTCCGGAAGCCTGACCCAGATCCAGGACATCGTCGCCAACGACGTTCCCGTGCTGCCGCTGTGGCAGGGCAACCAGTACGTCGCCGCGCGCGACGACGTCACGGGCACCGCCTACGCGCTCAACTCCTCGTCGACGCTGCAGCTGTGGGAACTCGGCCGAGGCGTGAGCGGCTGACCGGCCGCGACGCCTCCAGCCCCCGGGCCTCGGCGGACGGGCCCGGGGGTTCCTCAAGAATCGACGACAAGGCACTCGCACGTGAACAAGCGCATCCAGTGGCAGGTCCTGCCCATCGTGGCGGGGCTTGGCGCCGGTCTGCTGACCGGCTGCGGCACGGAGTCGGGGGACTCCGGTTCCGGCGGCTCCTCCGTGGTCATGGGGATGTCCGACGACGTCCTCGCCACCGACCCGGCCTCCGGCTACGACCCCGGTTCCTGGCTGTTGTTCAACAACGTCTTCCAGTCGCTGCTCAGCTTCCCCAAGGGCGGCACGGAGCCTGAGCCGGACGCCGCCCAGAGCTGCGAGTTCACGGACACCAGGACCCAGGTGTACGCGTGCACGCTCAAGGACGGCCTCAAGTTCAGCAACGGCGACTCGCTGACCTCCGAAGACGTCAAGTTCTCCTTCGACCGCACGTTGAAGATCAACGACGATGCCGGTCCCGCGATCATGTTCCCGATGCTCGACAAGGTCGAGACACCGGACGAGAAGACCGTCGTCTTCAAGCTCAACACCCCGGACGCCACCTTCCCGAGCAAGATCGCCTCCGGCGCCGGCTCGATCGTCGACCACACGCAGTACGACGCCGACGGCCTCCGCAAGGACGGCAAGGCGGTCGGCTCCGGTCCCTACCAGCTCGACTCGTTCGACGACGACCAGGCCGTGTTCTCCGTCAACGAGAACTACAAGGGCACCGCCGATCCCCAGAACTCCGGCGTCACGCTGAAGTTCTTCCACGGCGACCAGAGCGCCCTGAAGACCGCCCTGACCGACAAGAAGGTCGACATCGCCTACCGCGGCCTGACCGCGGGGGACATCACCGACATCGAGAACGCCTCGCCCGACTCCGGCGTCGAGGTCGTCGAGGGCACCAGCGCCGAGGTCCAGCACCTCGTCTTCAACATGGACGACCCCGTCGCGGGCCGGCTCGGCGTCCGCAAGGCGATCGCCTACCTGATCGACCGCGAAGCCCTCATCCACGACGTCTACCAGGGCACCGCCACCCCGCTCTACTCGATCATCCCGGCCGGTGTCGCGGGCCACAACACGGCCTTCTTCGACACCTACGGCGCCCAGCCCTCCAAGTCCAAGGCAGCCGCCGCCCTCGCCGCCGACAACATCACCGGCAAGGTGAAGCTGACCCTGTGGTCGACACCGTCCCGCTACGGCCCGGCCACCGGCCAGGAACTCAAGACGATCGCCCAGCAGCTCAACGCCAGCGGCCTGTTCGACGCCGACGTGAAGTCCGTGGCCTTCGACCAGTACGAGAAGGACATCGCCGCCGGAAAGTACGGCGTCTACGTCAAGGGCTGGGTGCCCGACTACCCGGACGCCGACAACTTCACGGCCCCCTTCTTCGGCAAGGGCAACGTGCTGGACAACAACTACAGCAACAACGAGATCACCGGCTCGCTCATCCCGCAGACCGCCGCCCAGCCGGACCGCTCCGCGACGGACGACCCCTTCGCCACGCTCCAGGACATCGTCGCCGAGGACGTCCCCGTCCTGCCGGTCTGGCAGGCCAAGCAGTACGCCGTCGTCCGTGACGACGTCTACGGCTTGGAGTACTGCCTCGACGCCTCCACGGTCTTCCGCTTCTGGGAGCTCAGCAAGGGCTGATCCGACGGCGAGGACTGATCCTCCGACGGCCGCAGACACGAAGAGGGCGCCCCCCGTCAGACGGGGGACGCCCTCTTCGCTCGTACCGCTCCCGCTACTGCGCGCCGGGACGCACCAGCCCGCTCTCGTACGCGTACACCGCGGCCTGCACCCGGTCCCTGAGCCCCAGCTTGGTCAGGACGTGACCGACATGCGTCTTCACGGTGGTCTCACTGACGAACAGGTCCGCGGCGATCTCCGCGTTGGACAGCCCGCGCGCCACCAGCTTCAGCACCTCGACCTCGCGGTCGGTGAGCGTGTGCAGCGTGTCCGGCACCGGCTCGTCGCCGGACGGCAGATGCGTGGCGTACTTGTCGAGCAGCCGACGCGTGATGCTCGGCGCGAGCATCGCCTCACCCGCGGCCACCACCCGGATCGCCTGCACGAGCTCGTTGGCCGGGGCGTCCTTGAGCAGGAAGCCGCTGGCTCCCGCCCGCAGCGCCTCCACCACGTACTCGTCGAGGTCGAAGGTGGTCAGCACGAGCACCTTGGCCGGGCCGTCCCGCCCGGGCCCGGTGATCTGCCGCGTCGCCTCGACACCGTCCATCCGAGGCATACGGATGTCCATGAGGACCACGTCGGGCTGGAGCGCCCGTACCTGGTCGAGAGCCTGAAGGCCGTCTCCGGCCTCGCCCACGACCGCGATGTCCTGCTCGGCCTCCAGGATCATCCGGAAGCCGGTACGCAGCAGCGGCTGGTCGTCGACCAGTAGGACGCGGATGGCCACGTAAGTCTCCTTCGCTAGTCCGGCCCCATTCTGCCCTGCTCACCGATCGCGGACGTCACCGGCAGTGGGTACGGCGGGGGAGTGCCGCCGAACTCCGGGCAGTGCTCCTGGTGGTCGCACCAGCCGCACAGCTTGGTCGGGCGCGGCCGCCAGTCCCCCGTCTCCGTGGCCTGCCGGATCGCCTCCCACAGCGCCAGCAGCTTGCGCTCGACGCGCTCCAGGTCGGCGAGGACGGGGTCGTACGTCAGGACGTCTCCGCTGCCGAGGTAGACGAGCTGGAGCCGGCGCGGGATGACGTTCTTCAGCCGCCACACCACCAGGGCGTAGAACTTCATCTGGAACAGCGCGCCCTCGGCGTACTCCGGCCGGGGCGCCTTGCCGGTCTTGTAGTCGACGATCCGCACCTCGCCGGTCGGCGCCACGTCGACCCGGTCGATGATCCCGCGCAGTCTCAGCCCCGAGTCCAGCTCCGCCTCGACGAACAGCTCCCGCTCCGCGGGCTCCAAGCGCGTCGGATCCTCCAGCGTGAACCACCGCTCGACCAGCCGCTCGGCCTCACCGAGCCACAGCGCCAGCCGCTCGCCGTCCGGATCGTCGGCGAACAGCTCCACCACCTCGGGCCGGCTCTCCCTGAGCCGGTCCCACTGGCCGGGGACGAGCGACTTGGCCCGGGGCGCGGTCCGCTCCGTTGCCGGGGCGTCGAAGAGCCGCTCCAGCACCGAGTGCACCAGGGTCCCCCGGGTCGCCGCCTCGCTCGGCTTCTCCGGAAGCCGGTCGATCACCCGGAACCGGTACAGCAGCGGACACTGCATGAAGTCATTGGCGCGAGAAGGGGAGAGGGAGGCCGGCGCCGTGGCGGCCGGCCGCGACACCTCTACCGCCCCCGCCGCCGTACCCTCTGCCGTCGGCTCGCCCATGACCGGCTCCACCGCCGCCCCCGGGTCGCCGCTCGCGGCCTCCGCCGTGTCCTCGGTGCTCGTCTCCATGACCACAGACCATACGGCCCGCCACTGACAGTGACCTACCCGCGGCCGTGACCGCCGTGACTCCTGGGGAAAACACAGGGGGTGCCGGGGCGGAACGCGTCGCGACCGCCGCATACCATCAACCCGAGACCCTTCCGCACGGCAGGCGCGGAAGACGCTTCGAACGAGGGGACATCGTGGACGAGAGCGGCGGGAGCGGGCAGCCGCGGTCCGGCAAGGACCGGTCGGCCAAGCCCCACGCAGGGCCCACGGCCCAGACCACCGACCCCACGACCCCCGACCCGCACGAGAACGGAACCGGGGCGTCCGCCACGAACCCCACCAGCGCTTCCGCACCCCGACCCGACGGGGGCTTCGACGGCGCCCCGGCCGACCAGCCCACCCCGGAGGCCGAACACGGCACCACGGCCGCCCCGGAGCGGGCCGCGGATGACAACCCCGCCCAGGAACCGCCAACGGCCGATGACACCTCCGACGCCGACGCGGCCCCCGCGGCGGGCGATCTGCCGGTGACCGGCGCTGGGCCGGGGAGTCGGCGCCCGTCGGAAGCGCCGATGGCCGGCAACCTCGGCCCCTCGCCACGAGCGACCGACGGCACCTCTGACACCTCCGACGCCGACGCGGCCGCGGCCCCCGGTGCTGGCGTTGGGCCCGAGGGGAGTCGGCGCCCGTCGGAAGCGCCGATGGCCGGCAACCTCGGCCCCTCGCCACGAGCGACCGACGGCACTTCCGACGCCGACCGCCCCGTTGGGGCCGCCGCAGCCGCCGCGGCGGGCGGTCCCCCGGAGGCCGACGAGCCGACAGGTGAGGGCGCGGGCGCGGATCATGAGTCCGGCCGTCCCCACGGCGGTCACCGACAGCCCTCACCCCCCGCCGACCCGCACAAACCCCAAGCGCCGGACCCCGGCCACGCCCCTCCGGCCCACCACCACGACCACCGCACCCTCGCCCACTCCGGCGCCCCCAAGAGCCCCCCGCCCCAGTCCCCCCAGCCCCGGGGCGGCCTGCTGATGGGCCGCCCCTTCGGTGTGCCCGTCTACGTCGCTCCCAGCTGGTTCCTCGTCGCCGCGCTCATCACCTGGGTGTTCGGCGGACAGCTGGACCGCGTGCTGCCGGAACTCGGCGCCGCCCGCTACCTCGTCTCCCTCTTCTTCGCGGTCGCCTTCTACGCCTCCGTCCTCGTGCACGAACTGGCGCACACCGTCGCGGCACTGCGCTTCAAGCTCCCCGTCCGCCGCATCCAGCTCCAGTTCTTCGGCGGCGTCTCCGAGATCGAGAAAGAGGCCGAGACCCCCGGCCGGGAGTTCGTGCTGGCCTTCGTCGGCCCGCTGCTCTCCCTGATCCTCGCCGGCCTCTTCTACCTCGCCATGCAGCCCGTCGAGCCCGGCACGGTCCCCGGCGTCCTGCTCGCCGGCCTGATGGTCTCCAACCTCATCGTGGCCGCCTTCAATCTCCTGCCCGGCCTCCCCCTCGACGGCGGCCGCATGCTCCGCGCCGTCGTCTGGAAGATCACCGGCAAGCCCATGAGCGGCACCATCGCCGCCGCCTGGGTCGGCCGCGCCCTCGCCGTCTGCGTCCTCATCGGCCTCCCCCTGCTCACCCAGTCCGGAGCGCTCGGTTCCTCTGCCGAGGACAACGTCGGCATGGACACGGTCATGGACGCCCTGCTCGCCGCGATCCTCGCCGCGATCATCTGGACTGGCGCCGGCAACAGCCTGCGCATGGCACGCCTGCGCGAACACCTTCCCGAACTGCGCGCCCGCACCCTCACCCGCCGCGCGGTTCCCGTCGAGACCGACACCCCCCTCTCCGAGGCCCTGCGCCGCGCCAACGCCGCCGGCGCCCGCGCCCTGGTCGTCGTCGACGCCGAGGGCACCCCGCTCTCCCTCGTCCGCGAGGCCGCCATCGTCGGCGTACCCGAACACCGCCGCCCCTGGGTCGCCGTCAGCGGCCTCGCGCAGGACCTCACCGACGGCATGCGCGTCTCCGCGGAGCTCGCGGGCGAGGACCTGCTGGACACCCTGCGCGCAACCCCCGCCACCGAGTACCTCGTGGTCGAGCAGACCGGCGAGATCTACGGCGTCCTGTCCGCGGCCGACGTGGAACGCGCCTTCGTGAAGGCCATGGCCAGACCGTCCTAGTGGTCGGCGGCCCCTCCGGGGACCGGTAGGCTGTTCACATGTCCGAACCGACCGGTGCCGCCCGCAGGCGCGGGCCCTTCAAGGTCGGGGACCAGGTTCAGCTGACCGACCCCAAGGGCCGCCACTACACGTTCACGCTCGAAGAGGGAAAGAACTTCCACACCCACAAGGGTTCCTTCCCGCACGACGAGCTGATCGGCGCACCCGAGGGCAGCGTTGTCCGCACCACCGGTAACGTCGCCTACCTCGCGCTGCGCCCCCTGCTCCCCGACTACGTCCTGTCCATGCCCCGCGGTGCCGCCGTGGTCTACCCGAAGGACGCAGGGCAGATCCTCGCCTTCGCCGACATCTTCCCCGGCGCCCGCGTCGTGGAAGCCGGCGTCGGCTCCGGCTCGCTCAGCAGCTTCCTGCTGCGCGCCATCGGCGACCAGGGCATGCTGCACAGCTACGAGCGCCGCGAGGACTTCGCCGAGATCGCCCAGCAGAACGTGGAGCGCTACTTCGGCGGCCCGCACCCTGCCTGGCAGCTCACCGTCGGCGACCTCCAGGACAACCTGTCCGACACCGACGTCGACCGCGTCATCCTCGACATGCTCGCCCCCTGGGAGTGCCTGGAGGCCGTCTCCAAGGCGCTCGTCCCCGGCGGCATCCTGTGCTGCTACGTCGCCACCACCACCCAGCTCGCCCGGACCGTCGAGTCCATCCGCGAGATCGGCTCCTTCAACGAGCCGACCTCCTGGGAGTCGATGATCCGCAACTGGCACGTGGAAGGCCTGGCAGTCCGCCCGGACCACCGCATGATCGGACACACCGGCTTCCTGCTCACCGCCCGCCGCCTCGCCGACGGCGTCGAGCCCCCCATGCGCCGACGCCGCCCCGCCAAGGGCGCCTACGGCGAGGACTACACCGGCCCCAACGCCGACGGAGGCTCCGGCCGCTAGGGCGGCCCGTGTCGCAGTCAACGTACAGGCGTCGGGGTGGAGTTCCCGCAGACCAGGGGAACTCCACCCCGACGCTTCCGTGTTGAGGGAGCGACGGAAACCGCCGTACGGCAACCAGGACAAGTACCCACCCCCGCCGTTCCCCCGACCTGTGACGTGTGGCACCATGCTGGCCACCCCACCCCACCGGCACGCCCTCACAGGAGACGCTCCTAGTGCAGCAATCCGCCGTCCCGGAACTGGCACACACGCACACCCGCCCGATCCACTGGGTCGCCACCGCCACCGCCGTGGCGGGCGTCGTGGCCTTCTCCTCGGTCCTGCAGCCCAACCCGGCGACGGCGGCCCAGGCGGCCGGCCCCGAGGCCAGAAGCGCCCCCGTGGTCGCGGCCGCGCCCGATCCCGCGGACGTCCACTTCCCGATCGGCTGCGGACCCGTCAAGGCGAAGATCCAGAAACAGGTCTCCGGAGACCTCGACGGCGACGGACGGCCGGAAACAGTCGTCGTGGTGCACTGCGACGCCCCCATGGGCACCCCGCCCGACGCCGTCTACGTCATCACGCGCGCGAAGGGCACCGGCGAACCCCGTGTCGTCGCCACCCTGCTGAGCCCGAAGACCCGCAACACCGTCACCGACTTCACGGTGAGCGACGGCACCGTCCTCGCGACCCTGCTCGGCTACTCCACGTCCGACGTACCCAGTTGCTGCCCGGACGTGAAGGACAAGGCGAAGTGGCAGTGGAAGGACGGCGCGTTCGTCCGCTCGACCCCCGCAGGCACGCACACCGTCTGACCGAAGCGATCACATCTGTGAGAAATCAGACAGCGGTCACGCGCGGTGGCTTTCCGGTCACTCCGCGTCCGGTCCGTAGATCTCGACCCTGTCCGAAACTCGACGTACATGGATGCAGTCGCCAGGACACTCCTTCGCGGAGTCGACCACATCGTTGAGAAGCGGCAGAGGGACGGGCGTTGTGGCGCCTCTGTCCTGCAGAAGCTCGTCGTCCGAGCCCTTCACATAGGCCAGACCGTCGATGTCCAGCTCGAACACCTCAGGCGCGTACTGGGCACAGATGCCGTCACCGGTACAGAGATCCTGGTCGATCCAGACCTCCAGGGTCTCGCCGTCGGCCCCGACCTCCTGCTGCACTCTCATCTCTCCTGCCGTTTATGCGTCGAGCCGAACGGGAATCCGGCCAGCTCTGACGGGTGTTGAACACTTCGACCCTACCTTCGGCAGCTTTCCAATCTTGTTCGGTGGGTATTCCCCTGGCGTGAGGGAGAGCGCAAGGGTGAAGATCGGACACACCTCGACAGTCTTTGTGATCTAGGGGTTTCAATCGACACCCACCCAGGTAGGGTCTGGAAGCGTCCAGCTCCCCTTGGAGGAGGTGAGGACCGTGGCAGCCCACGACGACGACATGAACCGCGGCATCCGCCCGGGACGAGGGTCCGACGACCCGTCCGGGCAGATTGCCTACCTTGAGCAGGAGATCGCCGTCCTGCGACGCAAGCTCGCCGACTCTCCGCGACACACGAGGATTCTCGAAGAGCGGATCGTCGAGCTGCAGACCAACTTGGCCGGCGTGTCCGCCCAGAACGAGCGACTCGCCAACACGCTCCGTGAGGCCCGCGACCAGATCGTGGCCCTCAAGGAGGAGGTCGACCGGCTCGCACAGCCCCCGGCCGGCTTCGGTGTCTTCCTCGAAGCGAACGAGGACGGCACCGCCGACATCTTCACCGGCGGCCGCAAACTGCGGGTGAACGTCAGCCCCAGCGTCGAACTCGAAGAGCTCCGGCGCGGCCAGGAAGTGATGCTCAACGAAGCTCTCAACGTGGTCGAGGCCATGGAGTACGAGAGCGTCGGCGACATCGTCACCCTCAAGGAGATCCTCGAGGACGGCGAGCGCGCCCTGGTGCAGGGACACACGGACGAGGAGCGGGTGGTACGGCTCGCCGAACCGCTGCTCGACGTGACCATCCGCCCCGGCGACGCCCTGCTCCTCGAACCGCGCTCCGGCTACGTCTACGAGGTCGTCCCCAAGAGCGAGGTCGAGGAACTCGTCCTCGAAGAAGTCCCCGACATCGGCTACGAACAGATCGGCGGACTCGGAGGCCAGATCGAGGCCATCCGAGACGCCGTCGAGCTGCCGTACCTCTACCCGGACCTGTTCAAGGAGCACGAACTGCGCCCGCCCAAGGGTGTCCTGCTCTACGGACCCCCCGGATGCGGCAAGACACTCATCGCCAAGGCCGTCGCCAACTCGCTGGCCAAGAAGGTCGCCGAGGTCACCGGTCAGGCCACCGGCAAGAGCTTCTTCCTCAACATCAAGGGCCCCGAGCTCCTCAACAAGTACGTCGGCGAGACCGAGCGGCAGATCCGCCTCGTCTTCCAGCGTGCGAGGGAGAAGGCCTCCGAGGGCACACCCGTCATCGTCTTCTTCGACGAGATGGAATCCCTCTTCCGCACCCGCGGATCCGGTGTCAGCTCGGACGTGGAGAACACCATCGTCCCCCAGCTGCTCGCCGAGATCGACGGCGTGGAGGGCCTGCAGAACGTGGTCGTGATCGGTGCCTCCAACCGTGAGGACATGATCGACCCCGCCATCCTGCGTCCCGGGCGCCTGGACGTGAAGATCAAGATCGAGCGTCCCGACGCCGAGGCCGCCAAGGACATCTTCGGCAAGTACCTGACCGAGCGCCTCCCGCTGCACTCCGACGACCTCGGCGAGCACAGCGGCAGCAGGACCACCACCGTCCAGAGCATGATCCAGACGGCCGTGGAACACATGTACGCCGAATCCGAGGAAAACCGCTTCCTGGAAGTCACCTACGCCAACGGCGACAAGGAAGTCCTCTACTTCAAGGACTTCAACTCCGGCGCCATGATCGAGAACATCGTGGGCCGCGCCAAGAAGATGGCGATCAAGGACTTCCTCGACCACAACCAGAAGGGCCTTCGCGTCTCCCACCTCCTCCAGGCCTGCGTGGACGAGTTCAAGGAGAACGAGGACCTGCCCAACACCACCAACCCCGACGACTGGGCCCGCATCTCCGGCAAGAAGGGCGAGCGGATCGTCTACATCCGCACGCTCATCACCGGAAAGCAGGGCGCCGACACCGGGCGCTCCATCGACACGGTGGCAAACACCGGGCAGTACCTGTAAAGACAGGGCGGCTGCGGGTGCCCTCACCGGGGTACCCGCAGCCGACTGTTTTTCAGGCAACTAACCGGACCAAAGGCGAGCAAGGCAATGACGCAAATGATCTCCCCACCAGCGCAGAGCCGTTCTAGGCTCTTCGGTACCGCCGAGTCGCGCAGTGCGGGGACGGGCACCGCACACGCACCGGAGCGCCAGCGGTACTTGAGCGGCGCCCCCGACCGAGGGCGCTGCCGGGCAAGGAGGGCCGCATGACCGTACGGCGAGTAATGGGCATCGAGACGGAGTACGGGATCTCCGTCCCCGGCCACCCCAACGCCAATGCCATGCTCACCTCGTCCCAGATCGTCAACGCCTACGCGGCGGCGATGCACCGGGCCCGCCGGGCCCGCTGGGACTTCGAGGAGGAGAATCCGCTGCGGGACGCGCGGGGCTTCGACCTCGCCCGTGAGGCCGCCGACTCCAGCCAGCTCACCGACGAGGACATCGGCCTGGCCAACGTCATCCTCACCAACGGCGCACGGCTCTACGTCGACCACGCACACCCCGAATACAGCAGCCCCGAGGTCACCAACCCACGCGACGCCGTCCTGTGGGACAAGGCCGGCGAACGCATCATGGCCGAGGCGGCCGAGCGGGCCGCCCAGCTCCCCGGCGCCCAGCCCATCCACCTCTACAAGAACAACACCGACAACAAGGGCGCCTCCTACGGCACGCACGAGAACTACCTGATGAAGCGGGAAACCCCCTTCTCGGACATCGTGCGCCACCTCACGCCCTTCTTCGTCTCCCGCCAGGTCTTCGCAGGCGCCGGCCGCGTCGGCATCGGCCAGGACGGACACGAACACGGCTTCCAGCTCAGTCAGCGCGCCGACTACTTCGAAGTCGAGGTCGGCCTGGAGACCACTCTCAAGCGCCCCATCATCAACACCCGCGACGAGCCCCACGCCGACGCCGAGAAGTACCGCCGCCTCCACGTGATCATCGGCGACGCGAACCTCTCGGAGATCTCGACGTACCTGAAGCTCGGCACCACGGCTCTCGTCCTGTCCATGATCGAGGACGGCTTCATCGCGGTGGACCTCGCGGTCGACCAGCCGGTACGGACCCTGCACCAGGTGTCGCACGACCCCACCCTCCAGCGCCTGGTCACCCTCCGTAGCGGCCGCACACTCACCGCGGTCCAGCTCCAGATGGAGTACTACGAGCTCTCCCGCAAGTACGTCGAAGAACGCTTCGGCGCCGACGCGGACGACCAGACCAAGGACATCCTGGCCCGCTGGGAGGACACCCTCAACCGACTGGAGCACAACCCCATGAGCCTCGCCGGCGAGCTCGACTGGGTCGCCAAGCGCGAGCTCATGGAGGGCTACCGGCGCCGCGACGACCTCGACTGGGACGCCGCGAAACTGCACCTCCTGGACCTCCAGTACGCCGACGTGCGCCCCGACAAGGGCCTCTACAACCGCCTCGCGGCCCGCGGCCGCATCAAGCGACTCCTGGACGACAACGAGGTCGAGCGAGCCCGTACGAAGCCCCCGGAGGACACACGCGCGTACTTCCGCGGCCGCTGCCTGGAGCAGTACGCCGACGACGTCGCCGCGGCCTCCTGGGACTCGGTGATCTTCGACCTCCCGGGCCGGGACTCGCTCCAGCGGGTCCCAACCCTCGAACCGCTTCGCGGAACGCGAAATCACGTCAAAGAGCTCCTGGACCGCTGTCGCACGGCAGAAGACCTGGTCAGGGTGCTGTCGGGCGGCTGAGCGGGTCCTCGGGCCGGGCGGTCCGGCAGGGTGGAAAACCCGGCCAGAGGGAATCATCGAGATGGCCCACGTACGTTGTAAGAACTGCGGGGCCGATGTCAGACCCTGCTTGTAGGGTCTGATCAAGAACGTCGAACCGAGCGGGGTGAGGGGTTATGGCGACCAAGGACACCGGCGGCGGACAGCAGAAGGCCACGCGCAACACCGAGGAGGTCGAGGAGCAGACTGCGGAGACGCAGGGTTCCGAGGACCTCAAGGAGCGCCAGGAGAAGCTCAGCGACGACGTCGACTCCGTCCTGGACGAAATCGATGATGTGCTCGAAGAGAACGCGGAGGACTTCGTGAGGTCATTTGTGCAGAAGGGTGGGGAGTAGCGGTAAATGTCCGAATTGGGTGCCGAGAAGCGATGCTCGGCATGCAAGCGGACTCTCCCTACCAGCGCATTCGCGGCTAACAGGTCGAAGCTCGACAGGCTTCAGGACCGTTGCCGCGAATGCGGGGCAGATGCCTACCGCCGTGGTCGGGAGGCTCAGGGCAAGAAGGTCCGTCGAGTGGATGTGCCCGAAGGGCACAAGCACTGCCTGGGGTGCGACGAAGTCAAACAGTGGAGTGAGTGGCACAGAAACGCGTCGGCCTCCGACGGCTTGTCGACGCGCTGCAAGACGTGCCGAGCTGTCGCCGGGCGTGAGCGGCACCTGAAGCGCCACTACGGCCTCACCGAAGCCGAGCGTGACGAGATGGTCGCCTCTCAGATGGGGCTCTGCGTGATCTGTCTGAAGGCTCCTGCCGTTCATGTGGATCATTGCCACAAGACGGGTAGGGTCCGAGGCGTACTGTGCTTCAACTGCAATTCGGCCATCGGCAAGTTGGGAGACGATCCCGACGCCGTCCGTCGGGCCGCCGCTTACCTGGAAGGAATCGCGTGGAAGCCAACACTCGTAGCACCGGGCGTCTACCAGCTGCCTTCCTGACGCCTGGGTCGTCGTCCTTCATGGACTTCCTGTCCGAGCACCAGCCGGAGATGCTGCCGGGCAACCGGCAATTGCCGCCCATGCAGGGTGTGATCGAGGCGCCGCACGGCACCACGATCGTGGCGGTCACCTTTCCCGGTGGTGTCGTGCTCGCCGGTGACCGTCGCGCCACGATGGGCAACGTCATCGCTCAGCGGGACATCGAGAAGGTGTTCCCCGCCGACGAGTACTCCGCCGTCGGGATCGCCGGCACCGCCGGTCTCGCCGTCGAGATGGTGAAGCTGTTCCAGTTGGAGCTGGAGCACTTCGAGAAGGTCGAGGGCGCCCAGCTGTCGCTGGAGGGCAAGGCGAACCGGCTGTCCACCATGATCCGTTCCAACCTCGGCATGGCGATGCAGGGGCTGGCCGTGGTGCCGCTGTTCGCGGGGTACGACGTGGACCGCGGCAGGGGGCGGATCTTCTCCTACGACGTCACCGGCGGCCGTTCCGAGGAGCACAACTTCGCCGCCACCGGTTCCGGCTCGGTCTTCGCGCGCGGTGCCATGAAGAAGTTCTTCCACGACAGTCTGAGCGAGGCCGAGGCCACGATGCTCGTGGTGCAGGCCCTGTACGACGCGGCCGACGACGACTCGGCGACCGGTGGTCCCGATGTCGCCCGCCGGATCTACCCGATCGTCACCGTGATCACCGAGGACGGCTTCCGCCGGCTCACCGACGACGAGTCCTCCGAGATCGCCCGTTCGATTCTCGAGCGGCGGCTGGAGCAGCCCGACGGCCCGCGGGCCGCGTTGCTCTAGGCGCCACCCGTCTTGTTCAAGGTGATCGCAGTGACTTCCACAGAAAGGGACGGATAACCGGTGTCGACGCCGTTCTATGTCTCCCCCCAGCAGGCGATGGCCGACCGGGCGGAGTACGCCCGCAAGGGCATCGCCCGTGGTCGCAGCCTGGTCGTGCTGCAGTATGCCGACGGCATCGTGTTCGTCGGCGAGAATCCGTCCCGCGCGCTGCACAAGTTCAGCGAGATCTACGACCGGATCGGCTTCGCGGCCGCCGGCAAGTACAACGAGTACGAGAACCTGCGGATCGGCGGCGTCCGGTATGCCGACCTGCGTGGTTACACCTATGACCGTGACGACGTGACCGCCCGTGGTCTTGCCAACGTCTACGCCCAGACGCTGGGCACGATCTTCTCCTCGGCCGGTGAGAAGCCGTACGAGGTGGAGCTGGTCGTGGCCGAGGTCGGTGAGACGCCGGACGGCGACCAGATCTACCGGCTGCCGCACGACGGTTCCATCGTGGACGAGCACGGCTCGGTCGCGGTGGGCGGCAACGCCGAGACGATCAGCAGCTATCTGGACCAGCGTCACCAGGACGGTATGAGCCTGGCGGAGGCGCTGAAGCTGGCCGTGCAGGCGCTGTCCCGTGACACGAACGGCAGTGAGCGGGAGATCCCCGCGGAGCGGCTGGAGGTCGCGGTGCTGGACCGGACGCGTCCGCAGCAGCGCAAGTTCAAGCGCATCGTGGGGCGTCAGCTCGGTCGGTTGCTGGAGGTCGGCGGTGCGTCCACCGAGGCGGAGAGCGCGGATGAGGCGGAGGGTTCCGAGGACGAGTAGTCCCGGGGCGTCCCGCCCGACCATCACCCGTTCTGTGCCCCGGCCTTGAGGCCGGGGCGCAGGGCGTTCAGGGGGTGCTGGGCGGGGCCGTGGAGCCCCGTACGACCAACTCGACGGGGATGTCCCCCGCCTGCGGTGTACGGCCTTCCAGGACGGCCAGGAGGGCTTCCATGCCGCGTTCGCCGAACAGCTCGGCGTCCAGTCGTACGGTCGTCAGCTCGGGGTCGAGGGCGGTGGCGAGAGCGAGGTCGTCCAGGCCGGTGACGGAGATGTCGTCGGGGATGCGCAGGCCGAGCCGTCGTACGGCCTTGTAGGCGCCGGCGGCGAGTTTGTCGTCGTCGCAGACGAGGGCGGTGGGCCGGGGGCCGGGTGCGGCGAGGGCGGTCTCGGCGGCGGTCAGGGCGCCCTCGATCGAGATGGGGGCGCGGGCCGTGCGGACGGAGGTGCCGGGGACCGCGTCGAGTCGTGCGGCCAGTTCGCGCGCGCGTACCTCGAAGGTCCAGGACGGGATGTCGGCCGCGAGGTGCAGGAAGCGGCGGTGGCCGAGGTCCAGGAGGTGGGCGGCGATCTGGCGGACGCCGTCGGCGATGTCCAGGTTGACGGTGGCGGCGCCGAGGCTGCCCGAGGGGTCGCTGTCGAGCATGACGAGGGGGAGCTGGTCGCCGCGGATGGCGGTGAGGGCGTCGGCGGCCATGGAGGAGGCGATGACGCCGTCCAGGGCGGCCTGGGCGGAGGCGAAGGGGTCGCGGGCGGGGCCGATGCCCTCGGGGGAGGGGGTACAGGACGACGCCGAAGCCGTGGTCGGCGGCCACGCGTGCGGCGCCGGTGTAGACGCCGGCGAAGAACTCCGTCGTCAGGGCCGGGACGACGAGCAGCACCGTGCGGGTGCGGCCGAGGCGGAGGTTGCGGGCGGCCAGGTTGGGCCGGTAGCCGAGGTCGCGGGCGGCTTCCCGGACCCGTTCGGCGGTGGTTTCGGAGACCCTGCCGCGCCACTTGTCGCCCAGCACGAGCGAGACGGCCGCCTGGGACACCCCGGCCGCCTGTGCGACGTCACGGCTGGTCGGGCGCGTACTGCTGCGTGCCACCGTGGGTCCGCTCCTTCGTCTGGACGTCCGAACAGCGCACATGGTACGTATGGGAGTCGACGTTATACGTATGACTTGGAGGCGGGACATGGCCGCGGGATACCTGGAGATCCTCAGGGCGAGGCACGCGGTGCGCCTGCTGACGGGAACGCTGGTGGGCCGGCTGCCGAACGCCACCGCGGCGATCGCCATCGTGCTGTTCGTCCGGGCGCAGGGCGGCACGTACACCCTCGCGGGAGGTCTCGCGGCCGCGTACGGCGTGGCCAACGCCGTGGGGCAGCCGGTGCTCGGGCGGCTCGTCGACCTTCACGGCCAGCCCCGGGTCCAGCTCCCCTCCGCCGTGCTGTCGGCCCTCGCGATGGCTCTCTTCGCCTTCAACGGCACCGACCCGCTCCCGCTCGCCTACGCGGCCGTGGCCGCCGCCGGGCTCTTCACGCCGCCCCTGGAGGGCGGTCTGCGGGCGCTGTGGCCGAGCGTGCTGCGCAGGGAGGACCAGGTGCACACGGCGTACGCCATGGACGCCGTGGCGCAGGAGGTCATGTTCACCGTGGGGCCCTTGCTGGTGACGTTGTGCGCGGCGCTGTGGTCGGCGCAGGCGGCACTGCTGGTGCTGAACGTCATCGGGGTGCTGGGCGCTGTCTCGGTCGTGGTGTCGCCGCCCTCGCGCGCGTGGCGCTCCGCACCGCGTGAGGCGCACTGGCTCGGCGCGCTGCGCTCGCCCGGACTGCTGGCGATGCTCGGCGCGTTCCTGTTCGTCGGCATCGCGCTCGGGTCCATCACGGTCGCCTCCGTGCCGTACGCGGACGAGCACGGCGGGGACGCGGTGTACGGCTGGCTGATGGCCGGGATCGGTCTGGGGGCCCTCGTGGGCGGCACGGTGTACGGCGCGCGGCAGTGGGCCGGTGAGCCCGCGCGGCGACTTCAGGTCCTGGTGGGCTTCCTGGCGGTGTGTTACCTGCCGCTGACCCTGATGCCGGGCGCGGTGGCCATGACGCTGCTGACGGTGCTCGCCGGGGTCTTCCTCGCGCCCGTCATCGCGTGCGCCTTCGTCCTGGTCGACCGGCACGCGCCGACCGGGACGGTCACCGAGGCCTTCTCCTGGCTCGTGACGACGTTCACCGTGGGCGCGTCGGTCGGAACGGGCCTCGCGGGCCCGGTCGTCGAGCGGGGCGGGGCCCTGTGGGGCTTCGCCGTGCCGGGTGTCGCGGGGGGCGTGTCGCTGCTGGTTCTGCTGGTGACGGGAGGCGTCCTCACAGCTCCCGCGGGGCGGGCGGTGGTTGCGTCTTCATCGGAAAATGATCCAAACCGTGCTGCCGAACCCCGTTTCAGCTCGAAGGATCGGGCGTAATGTTCACTCATGGACCGCCGCATTTTCGGGCTGGAGAACGAGTACGGCGTCACGTGTACGTTCAGGGGACAGCGCCGCCTGTCTCCCGACGAGGTGGCGCGGTACCTCTTCCGCCGTGTCGTGTCATGGGGCCGCAGCAGCAATGTCTTTCTGCGAAACGGCGCCCGCCTCTATCTCGATGTCGGGTCACATCCGGAATACGCGACACCCGAATGTGACAACGTGACCGAACTGGTCACGCACGACAAAGCAGGCGAGCGCATTCTCGAAGGACTCCTGGTGGACGCCGAACGACGCCTGCACGAGGAAGGAATCGCGGGCGACGTCTACCTCTTCAAGAACAACACGGACTCGGCCGGCAACTCCTACGGCTGCCACGAGAACTATCTCGTCGCACGCCACGGGGAGTTCTCCCGGCTCGCGGACATCCTCATTCCCTTCCTCGTCACGCGCCAGCTGCTGTGCGGCGCGGGCAAGGTTCTGCAGACCCCGCGGGGCGCCGTGTACTGCGTCAGCCAGCGGGCCGAGCACATCTGGGAGGGCGTCTCCTCGGCGACGACCCGCTCCCGGCCGATCATCAACACCCGCGACGAACCGCACGCCGACGCCGAGCGCTACCGCCGCCTGCACGTCATCGTGGGCGACTCGAACATGTCCGAGACGACCATGCTGCTGAAGGTCGGCGCGACCGACCTGGTGCTGCGCATGATCGAGGCGGGCACCGTGATGCGCGACCTGACCCTGGAGAACCCGATCCGGGCGATCCGCGAGGTCAGCCACGACATCACCGGCCGGCGCAAGGTGCGCCTGGCCAGCGGTCGCGAGGCCTCCGCGCTGGAGGTGCAGCGGGAGTACTACGACAAGGCCGTGGACTTCGTCGAGCGCCGGGGCATCCGCACCGGCACCGTCGACCAGGTCCTGGAGCTGTGGGGCCGCACGCTGGACGCGATCGAGGCCGAGGACCTCGACCGGATCGGCACCGAGATCGACTGGGTCATGAAGTACAAGCTCATCGAGCGGTACCGGGCCAAGCACAACATGACCATGTCCCACCCGCGGGTCGCGCAGATAGACCTCGCGTATCACGACATCCACCGCCGTCGTGGCCTCTACTACCTTCTGGAGAGGAAGGGCCAAGCCGCTCGTATCTGCAACGACTTGAAGATCTTCGAGGGCAAGTCGGTTCCGCCGCAGACCACTCGGGCCCGGCTGCGCGGTGACTTCATCCGCAGGGCCCAGGAACAGCGCCGGGACTTCACCGTCGACTGGGTCCACCTCAAGCTCAACGACCAGGCGCAGCGCACTGTGTTGTGCAAGGACCCGTTCCGTTCGGTCGACGACCGGGTCGAGAAACTGATCGCCGGAATGTGATCGACGCGTTCCGCGTCACTGTCGGAACGCAACACGGGCGCCGTACGTTTCACGTACGGCGCCCTTCTCACGCCGTAGAGTTGCGCGCACGCCATCAACAAGATCGACCGATTACGAGGCCCCCACCGTGCGCCGACGCTCACTCCTCATTGCCGTTCCCGCAGGACTGGCCACACTCGCCGCATGCGGTGACGACAAGTCCGACTCGAGCAAGGCGAGCGACAGCGCGTCACCCTCGGCGTCGTCCTCGGCCTCGCAGGCGCCGCCGCCGAAGATCGTCGACGGTCCGCTGCCGGCGATCACGGCGGGCACGAAGTTCGGTGAGAAGCCGACGGTCGCCAAGGGCAGCGGCGATCCGTCGAAGGATCTCGCGGTCAAGACGGTCATCGCGGGCGGTGGCACCACCATCGCCGAGGGCGACTACATCCAGGCCCACTACCTCGGCCAGATCTGGAGCACGGCCAAGGTCTTCGACAACTCCTACGACCGTAAGACGGCGCTGGTCATCCAGCTCGCGCAGAACAGCATCATCGACGGCTGGCGGTACGCCCTGACCGGCAAGAAGGCCGGCAGCCGGGTCCAGTTCTCCATCCCGCCCACCTGGGGGTACGGCAAGGAGGGCAACGCGCAGGCGGGTATCAAGGGCACCGACACGTTGGTGTTCGTCGTCGACATCCAGGACACGTTCAACGCGAAGAGCTCCGCCAAGGGCAAGGACGTCGCTCAGAGCGACGCGAAACTGCCCAAGGTCGGCACCAACACCGACGGCAAGGCTCCCTCCATCGAGATCCCCAAGGCGGACGCGCCCACCAAGCTGGTGTCGGAGTACGTCATCGAGGGCGACGGCGACGAGGTGGCGGCCGACAGCACGCTGCTCGTGCAGTACAAGGGCGTGGTGTGGGACACCGGCAAGGAGTTCGACTCGACGTACAGCCGGAAGCAGTTGGCGTCGTTCTCGCTCCAGCAGGTCGTCAAGGGCTGGGCGCAGGGGCTGACCGGCAAGAAGGTCGGCAGCCGGGTGCTGATCTCGATTCCGCCGAAGCTGGGCTACGGCGACAAACCGCCGGCCGGCAGCGGTATCGAGAAGGACTCCACGCTGGTCTTCACCGTGGACATCCTGGCGAAGATGTGACGCACGGGGGACATGCGCGAAGGTCCCGGCCGCGGGGATGTAAGACTGGTCCCTGTTGCCTTTCCGTGAACCAGCAGGAGCGAGTGACGTGAGCATCGACAAGCCCGAGATCGACTTCCCGGGCGGCGAGCCCCCGGCGGACCTGGAGATCAAGGACATCTGGGAGGGCGACGGCGAGGTTGCGCAGGCCGGCCAGACCGTCACGGTCCACTACGTGGGCGTCGCCTTCAGCACCGGCGAGGAGTTCGACGCCAGCTGGAACCGTGGTCAGCCGTTCCGCTTCCCGCTGGGCGGCGGCCGGGTCATCAAGGGCTGGGACCAGGGCGTGCAGGGCATGAAGGTCGGCGGCCGCCGCCAGCTGACCATCCCCGCCCACCTCGCCTACGGCAACCAGAGCCCGACCCCGGCGATCAAGCCCGGTGAGACCCTGATCTTCGTGGTCGACCTGCTCGGCGTCTGATCGTCGTACCGGAGTCATAAGGGATCGCGTCGCGGTCGGATCGTCGTACGACTTCCGACCGGACCTGATCAACCGGGGTCCATGCCCGTCCAGGCATGGGCCCTCGGCTTTTGCCTTGCTCCTTCGGGGCGGTACGGTCATCGTCCGTAAGCACCATAGGGAGGCGAAGGGCGTCGATGGCCATTGCCAAGGCCGAGCGGCTGATGAACCTGGCGCTGTGTCTGCTCGGGACGCGACGGCCGCTCAGCAAGCGTGAGCTTCGGGAGTCCATCGAGGCCTACCTGGAGGCGAATTCCGACGACTCCTTCAACCGGATGTTCGAGCGCGACAAGGACGATCTGCGTGAACTCGGCCTCGTGATCGAGACCGTTGAGAACCTGGACGGCGAAGTCGGCTACCTCGCCCGCCGCGACAGCAACCGGCTGCCGCCCGTCACCCTCGACGCCGAGGAGGCCGCCGCCCTGGGGCTGGCCGCCAAGGTGTGGCAGCAGGCCCGGCTCGCCGGCGCGGCCAGCGGTGCCCTGCAGAAACTGCGCGCGGCGGGGCTGCCCGAGGACTTCGACCCGTACGAGGCGCACGGCGCCCTGGAGCCGCGCATCCCGGTGCACGAGGCCTCCTTCGAGCCGCTGATGCTCGCCTGCCGGGACCGCCGTCCGGTCGTCTTCGACTACCGCAAGGCCACCGCCGCCCGCCCCGAGCCCCGTCATGTCGAACCGTGGGCGCTGGAGTGCTGGCGCGGCCACTGGTACCTGGCCGGATTCGACCGCGACCGGGGTGCCGAACGGGTCTTCCGGCTCTCCCGGATCACCGGCAAGGTGCGCTCGCGCGGCACGCGCTACACGGCCCCGGTCCCCGACGTCGTGACCGTCCGCGAGACCGTCGCGAGCTGGGCGGGGGAGACCGCCGACCGCAGCGCGCGGATCCGGCTGCGCACGGGCGCCGGGTACCCCTTGCGGGCGAAAGCGACCTCGGTGCGGGAACTGGGCGACGGCTGGGACGAGTTGGAGATTCCGTACGGCCATGGCCTGGACGCCTGGCTGGTGGAGTTCGGTCCGGACGTGGTGGTCCTGGAGCCCGCCGAGTTGCGGGCCGACGTGGTGGACCGGCTGCGTGCCGTGGCCAAGGGCTGAGGGGGAGCGGAAGAGATCATGGCAGGCAAACCGGTCAGGCCGGCGAACGCCATCGACCAGACCCGGCGGATGCTCTCCCTGGTGACCTATCTCAGGGAGCGCCCCGGCGCCCGGGTCGAGGACGTCGCCCGCGCCTTCGGGATCACCGAGGACGAACTGGTCTCCGACCTCGATGTGCTGCCCATGTGCGGCACCAGCTTCCGCGGCGGAGATCTGCTCGACATCGACACCGACGGCGAGCGGATCTGGTGGCACAACCCCGATGACGTGGCCGAGCCGCTCAGGCTCGCCGCAGACGAGGCGACCGCGCTGCTGGTGGCCGCCCGCGCGGTGTCCACGCTGCCCGGTCTCCGGGAGAGCGACCGGCAGGCGCTGCTGCGGGCGACCGCCAAGGTGGAGACCGCGGCCGGTGAGACGGCCGGTGCCAGCGCGCGGCTGTCGGTGACCTTCGAGTCCGAGGGCGGGGTCTTCGCGGACGTCGACCGGGCCATCTCCGAGCGCCGGCGCCTGTGGATCCGCTACTACTCGCCCGCCCGCGACGAGCTCACCGAGCGCGAGATCGACCCGATCCGCCTGGTCAGCGTCGGCCACACCTATGTCGAGGCCTGGTGCCGCCGCTCCGAGGCGCGGCGCACCTTCCGGCTCGACCGGGTCGCCGAGATCAAGATCCTCGACGAGCCGTCCGCGCCGCCCGAGGTCGAGCTCAGGGACCTGTCCGAGGGGCTCGTGCAGCCCGCGGCCGAGGACCCCGAGGTGGTCGTCGAGGTGGGCCCCGGCGGCCGCTGGGTCGCCGAGTACTACCCGCACGACAGTGCGGATGAGCTTTCCGACGGCGGGCTGCGTATTACCCTGCGCACCCCCGACCCTGCATCGCTGCGGAGGCTGGCGCTCCGGCTCGGCCGCGACGGTCGTATCGTCTCGCCGCGCGACCTCGCCGACAGCGCCCGCGAGGCGGCCCGCGAGGCGCTGGCCGCCTATGACGGGGTCGAGGCGCAGGACACCCCGGGAACCCGGGTGCACGACGGTCGGTACGACAGGCAGGAGCAGGGGCTTTGAGCGAGTCGGCGACGTCTGGTGCGGGCATGACGGTGGCTGCCGCCTTCGCCGGGATGAGGAGCGCGGCTCCGGTGACCTTCAAGGCGAGCTGCCCGGACTGCCGGGAGCGGTTCGAGCTGGCCGCCGCCGCCCTGCGCCTCGCCATCGGCGCGACCAGCCGCGCCACTTTCTACTCCTTCACCTGCCCCGAGTGCGGCGCGGCCGTCCGCAAGCCCGCCGGCGAGCGGATCGTGGAACTGCTGACCGGCGGCGGGGTCCGGACGCTGCGGCTGCACTCCACCCTCTAGGCTCGGTGCCATGTTCTGGCCGATGTTCGCGGTAGCAGTGGGTTTCGTGGGTCTCGCCGTCCTGGGTGTGCTCGCCGTCCGGGTCTTTCTGGAGGCGCAGCGTCTGGGGCGCCAGGTCACGGACTCCGCGCGGCGTATCAGCCGGGCCGCGGAGGACCTGGAGCGGGCGGCGGTGAGCACGGCCCGTTCTGTTGACTCACTGTGAGTACGGCTGAGAGTTGGGTGTGAGTCGAGGGACGCATGCGTTTTGGGCCACTTCGCCCTGTCCCCTCGGCCGGGTCGGCAGGTACGCTGCTGGTCGCGGTCCGGATAACGAGGCTCGGCCGCGAACCGGGAGTACGCACAGGGATTGCCAGGCGTTCACCCCTGAGCGTTACGATCGCTGTCAGCACGACTGATCGGACACATGTCCGACCGGTCGGACAGCACCCCACAAGCCGCCTCGGTGAGAAGGTAAAGACTTATGTTCGGAAGGCTCGGCGCCCCCGAGATCATTCTCATCCTCGTCGTCATCATCCTGCTGTTCGGCGCGAAGAAGCTTCCCGACATGGCGCGCTCGCTCGGCAAGTCCGCTCGCATCCTCAAGAGCGAGGCCAAGGCGATGAAGGACGAGGGCAGCAGCACGGCCACCCCGGCCGGTCCGCCCAACACCGACGAGCAGACCCCTGCTCAGCGCACCATCCAGGCCGCGCCCGGCGACGTGACGAGCTCGCGCCCGGTCACCGAGCCGACGGACACGACCAAGCGCTGACGCGGGGCCGGTGACCTCCGGCCCGCCCGCACGAGATGGGAACGTGGGTTGCTGAAGTCTGCCCGCAGAGAAGAGAGGGATCCCGAGGGGCGGATGCCTCTCGCGGATCACCTTCGTGAGCTCCGCAACCGGCTCGCGAAGGCGATGCTGGCCATCGTCATCGTGACGGTGGTGGCCGCCTTCTTCTACAACGACATCATCAACTTGATCACCAAGCCGATCCTCGACTCGGTCGGCTGTGACAAGTCCTTCGCGGAACTGGCCAAGTCGACACAGTCGACCAAGCCGTGCGCCGAGATCACGATCAACGGCCTGCTCACGCCCTTCACGCTGGCCCTGAAGGTGTCGCTGATGGCCGGTGTCGTCGCGGCCTCGCCGGTCTGGCTCTACCAGCTGTGGGCCTTCGTCGCACCCGGCCTGCACCGGCACGAGAAGAAGTACGCCTACGCGTTCGTCGGCACGGGCGCCCCGCTCTTCCTCGTCGGCGCCTACTTCGCCTACTCGGTCCTGCCGACCACGGCGCAGGTGCTGATCGGCTTCACCCCGGGCGGCACCGCCAACCTGCTGCCGTTGGACGACCTGCTCGACCTCGTCCTGCGCATGGTGCTGGTCTTCGGTCTCTCCTTCGAGCTGCCCCTGCTGCTGGTCTTCCTCAACCTCACCGGGTTGATCACCGGCAAGCGGATGCTCGGCTGGTGGCGGGGCATGATCATGGCCATCACCGTGTTCGCGGCCGTCGCCACCCCGAGCACCGACCCGCTGACGATGCTGGCGCTCGCTGCGCCGATCTGGGTCCTGTACTTCGGGGCGACCGCCTTCTCCCTGCTCAACGACCGGCGCAAGCGCCGTCGCGAGGCCGAGGGACCTGACGACGACGAGGCCTCCGACCTGGATCTCACCCCCGAGGACATCGGCGAGGTCGAGACCGTCTCCGCGAGCCGGGCGCTGCCCGAGCAGTCGGGTGCGGACCGGGTCAACGGTTATGACGACGTGACCTGACGACCGGGAAGCGGCTCGTAAGGTCACTTCCGTGACCAGCGAGATCACCCTCTTCGTCAACCCCACCGCGGGCCGCGGCCGGGGCGCCCACGCGGCGCAGCCGGCCGCTTCCGCTTTGCGGGCGGCCGGCTTCGCGGTGCGGACCGTGCTCGGCGAGGACGTCGCCGACGCCCTCGCACGCGCGCGTGCCGCCGTGGACGAGGGCACGGGGGCACTCGTCGCCGTCGGCGGCGACGGGATGGCGAACCTCGCGCTCCAGGCCGTGGCCGGCACCCGCACGCCGTTCGGTCTGGTCGCCGTCGGTACCGGCAACGACTTCGCCCGCACCCTGGGCCTGCCGGTACGCGATCCCGCCGCCGCGGGCCGGCTGATCGCCGACGCCCTCAAGGGGAGCCGGGTCCACGACACCGACCTGGGCCGGGCCGGTGACCACTGGTTCGGCACCGTCCTCGCCTCCGGCTTCGACTCCCGGGTCAACGACCGCGGCAACCGCATGAGATGGCCCGCGGGCCGCCTCAAGTACGACCTCGCGATGCTCGCCGAACTGGCCGCCTTCCGGCCCGTCCCGTACCGGATCACGCTCGACGACGGCGACGTCCGGGAGGTCGAGGCGACCCTGGTGGCCGTCGGCAACGGATCGTCGTACGGCGGTGGCATGCGGATCTGCCCGGGCGCGGACCTCACCGACGGGCTCTTCGACATCACCGTGGTCGGGGACTGCAGCCGTACGACCCTGCTGCGGGTGTTCCCGAGCGTGTACCGGGGCACCCACGTCGAGCACCCCAAGGTGACCGTGCTGAGGGCCGCGCGGGTCGAGATCGCCGCCGAGGACGTCACCGGATACGCGGACGGCGAGCCGCTCGGACCGCTGCCGCTGAGCGCGCGCTGCGTGCGCGGGGCGGTGTCCGTGGTGGGCCCCTGAGCTGCCACGGGCCCGTGAACTGCGTGAAGAGCAGGTTTCGCGGACTCCGATCCGGATAATGATCGTCCTGTTGTCAGTGCAGCCGGGTACGCTCGAAAGCACGATGACAGAGGACCTCTCACCGGCCGAGCGGTACGCGGCAGCCCGCCTGCGGGCAGCCGAGCAGGCCACCGCGCTCGCGGGCTTCCGCGAGATGTACGACTTCGGTCTCGACCCCTTCCAGATCGAGGCCTGCCAGGCTCTCGAAGCGGGCAAGGGCGTGCTGGTCGCCGCTCCCACCGGCTCCGGCAAGACGATCGTCGGCGAGTTCGCCGTCCACCTCGCCCTCCAGCAGGGCAAGAAGTGCTTCTACACCACACCCATCAAGGCACTGTCCAACCAGAAGTACGCGGACCTGAGCCGCCGTTACGGCGCCGACAAGGTCGGCCTGCTCACCGGCGACAACAGCGTCAACTCCGACGCCCCGGTGGTCGTGATGACCACCGAGGTGCTGCGGAACATGCTGTACGCGGGCTCACAGACCCTCCTCGGCCTCGGATACGTGGTCATGGACGAGGTGCACTACCTCTCCGACCGCTTCCGGGGCGCCGTATGGGAAGAGGTGATCATCCATCTCCCCGAGTCGGTGACCCTGGTGTCGTTGTCGGCGACCGTGTCCAACGCCGAGGAGTTCGGCGACTGGCTCGACACCGTCCGCGGCGACACCCAGGTGATCGTCTCCGAGCACCGGCCCGTGCCGCTGTTCCAGCACGTGCTCGCCGGTCGCCGGATGTACGACCTGTTCGAGGAGGGCGAGGGCAGCAAGAAGGCCGTCAACCCCGACCTCGCCCGGCTGGCCCGCATGGAGGCCCAGCGGCCGTCGTACCAGGACCGCAGACGCGGCCGGGCGATGCGCGAGGCCGACCGGGAGCGCGAGCGGCGGCAGCGGTCGAAGGTGTGGACGCCGAGCCGGCCCGAGGTCATCGAGCGGCTGGACGCCGAGGGCCTGCTGCCCGCCATCACGTTCATCTTCAGCCGCGCCGCCTGCGAGGCGGCCGTCCAGCAGTGCCTGTACGCGGGACTGCGGCTCAACGACGACGAGGCACGCGGGAAGGTGCGCGCCCTCGTCGAGGAGCGCACGGCGTCCATCCCGACCGAGGACCTCCATGTCCTCGGGTACTACGAGTGGCTCGAGGGCCTGGAGCGCGGCATCGCGGCCCACCACGCGGGCATGCTGCCGACCTTCAAGGAGGTCGTCGAGGAGCTGTTCGTGCGCGGCCTGGTCAAGGCCGTGTTCGCGACCGAGACTCTCGCGCTGGGCATCAACATGCCTGCGCGCTCGGTGGTGCTGGAGAAGCTCGTCAAGTGGAACGGCGAGCAGCACGCCGACATCACTCCCGGCGAGTACACCCAGTTGACGGGGCGTGCCGGGCGGCGCGGCATCGACGTCGAGGGTCACGCGGTGGTGCTGTGGCAGCGCGGGAGCAGCCCGGAACACCTGGCGGGACTGGCCGGCACGCGCACCTACCCACTGCGCTCCAGCTTCAAGCCGTCGTACAACATGGCGGTCAACCTCGTCGAGCAGTTCGGCCGGCACCGCTCGCGTGAGCTGCTCGAGACGTCGTTCGCGCAGTTCCAGGCCGACAAGTCGGTCGTCGGGATCTCGCGGCAGGTGCAGCGCAACGAGGAGGGCCTGGACGGCTACAAGGCCTCCATGACCTGCCACCTCGGCGACTTCGAGGAGTACGCGCGGCTTCGCCGCGAGCTCAAGGACCGCGAGACCGAGCTGGCCCGGCAGGGAGTTGCCCAGCGGCGGGCCGAGGCTGCCGTGGCGCTGGAGAAGCTCAAGCCGGGCGACGTCATCCATGTGCCGACGGGCAAGTACGCTGGTCTCGCGCTGGTGCTGGACCCGGGACTGCCCGCAGGGCGGTCCAACGGCCAACGGGGCTTCGAGCACCACGACGGCCCGCGGCCGCTGGTGCTGACCGCCGAGCGGCAGGTCAAGCGGCTCGCGTCGATGGACTTCCCGGTGCCGGTCGAGCCGTTGGAGCGGATGCGGATCCCGAAGTCCTTCAACCCGCGCTCACCGCAGTCCCGTCGGGACCTGGCCTCCGCGCTCCGTACCAAGGCGGGGCACGTTCCGCCGGAGCGGGCCCGTAAGCAGCGCTCCCAGGCGGCGGACGACCGTGAGATCGCGCGGCTGCGGACGGCGATCCGGGCGCATCCCTGCCATGGGTGCAACGACCGTGAGGACCACGCCCGTTGGGCCGAGCGGTATCACCGGCTGCTGCGGGACACCTCGCAGCTGGAGCGGCGCATCGAGGGGCGTACGAACACGATCGCCCGCACCTTCGACCGGATCGTGGCACTGCTGACCGAGCTGGACTATCTGCGGGCCGACGAGGTCACCGAGCACGGCAAGCGGCTGGCCCGGTTGTACGGCGAGCTCGATCTCCTGGCCAGTGAGTGCCTGCGGGAAGGGGTCTGGGAGGGGCTGGCCCCTGCCGAACTGGCCGCGTGCGTCTCGGCGTTGGTGTACGAGTCCCGGGTCGGCGACGACGCCATGGCACCCAAGGTGCCGTCCGGCAAGGCCAAGGCGGCGCTCGGTGAGATGGTGCGGATCTGGGGGCGGCTCGACGCCCTCGAGGAGGACTTCCGGATCAGCCAGACCGAGGGGGTCGGGCAGCGGGAGCCGGATCTCGGGTTCGCCTGGTCCGCGTACATGTGGGCCAGTGGGAAGGGGCTCGACGAGGTGCTGCGGGAGGCGGAGATGCCTGCCGGGGACTTCGTGCGCTGGTGCAAGCAGGTGATCGATGTGCTGGGGCAGATCTCGGCTGCGGCTCCGGTGTCGGGGGGTGTCGGGTCTTCGTCCGTCGCCAAGAACGCGCGGAAGGCTGTTGATCTGTTGCTGCGGGGGGTTGTGGCCTACTCGTCGGTGGGGTGACGGATCGGTTGACCTACTCGGCGTTCAGATAGGACCGCCAGCCTCCGAATGACGTGATGTCCTCGGCGTCCGTGAGAGCGGCCGGCTCGCAGAGAAAGCCGGGGACGTCAGTGCCGTCGGCCAGTTGCACGCTGCCCAGGGTCATGGGGCGGGGGAGCGTGGAGAGGAGCCGGCCGAGGCCCGCTGCAGGCATCTTCCAGACCTCCGTCTCGATCTCCGCGCCGCCCTCGCCCACACGGACCAGGCCCGGCTTCGGTGGGGTCGTCCGCAGGGCGTGCAGGCGGTAGACCGGTGCCGTTGTGGTCGTACGGTCCAGGCGGGCGTCCAGCGCGAGGAGTTGGGGGTTCAGCGGCTGGCCCGTCAGGTGCGCGCCGACCACCGCGAGCCGCGTCTCGGGCTGGAGCAGGCTCGCGATCCTCGCCAACCGCTCGTCGGTGTACGCCGGGCCGATCAGCATCACGCCGAACGGGAGGCCGTTCACCTCGCCCCCCGGAACAGCTGCCGCGGCCAGGTCGAAGAGGTTCGTGGAGTTGGTGAAGCGGCCCAGGCGGGCGTTGGCCCCCAGGGGATCGGCTGCCACCTCGGCGAGCGTGGGGTGGCCGGGGGTGGTGGGTAGGAGGAGGGCGTCCGCGTCGGCCAGTTCGGCCAACGCGCGCGTGCGGAGCGCGGCCAGGCGGTCCAGGTCGGCGTAGAGCTGGTGGGCCGGGAGGTCGCGGGCCCGGGTGATGATTCCGGCGACCGTGGGGTCCAGGGAGTCGTCGTCCGCCGCTGTCGCCTTGTCGACAAAAGCCCCTACCGCTGTGTAGCGCTCGGCCACGAAGGCGCCCTCGTAGAGCATCGCCGCAGCCTCGGTGAAGGGCGACAGATCCAGCTCGCGGAGCGTCACGCCCGCCGCCGCGAGCTGCGCCACCGCTGCCTCGTACGCCTGAGCCCAGCCCTCGTCGAGTTCACCGAGCTGCTCGCGCGCGGGAACAGCGATCCGCCAGGGGCCGGGGCGGCGTCCGGGGAGGGGCGGGGCCGTGCCGGTCGCCATGTGGGACAAGGCCTGCTCGGCCTCGGGCAGGGTGCGGGCGAACACCGTCACGCAGTCGATCGAGGCGCAGGCCGGGACGACTCCGGCCGTGGGGACCAGACCGCGGGTGGGTTTGAGGCCGACGATGCCGTTGAAGGCGGCCGGGACCCGGCCCGAGCCCGCTGTGTCGGTGCCGAGGGCGAAGTCGACGATGCCCAGGGCCACCGCGACGGCCGAGCCGGAGCTGGAGCCGCCGCTCACCCTGGCCGGGTCGTACGCGTTGCGGACCGCGCCGTGCGGGGAACGGGTGCCCACCAGGCCCGTCGCGAACTGGTCCAGATTCGTGGTGCCGAGCACGATCGCGCCCGCCGCCCGGAGACCGGCGACGACCGGGGCATCGGCCTCCGGATGGTAGGCGTACGACGGACAGCCCGCCGTGGTGGGCAGGCCCGCCACGTCGATGTTGCCCTTGGCTGCGAACAGGCGTCCCGCGAGGGGGAGCCGTTCGCCCTTCGCGAGCCGTTCGTCGATCGTCAGGGCTTCCCGCTCGACCTCCTCCCGGGGGCGCAGGTCGATCCAGATCTCGGGGCGGTCCACGGCCTCGACGCGGTCGTAGGCGGCACGGACCCGGGTGACGGTGGTGGACATGGCTCGCTCCTCTTTCACTGTGCGGCCGGGGCCAGGACGAGTTTCACCGTGCGGGCGGGGCCAGGACGAGCAGTGCCGTCCCCGCCTCCACCTGGTCGCCCGGCCTGGCCAGGATCTGCGCGACCACGCCGTCCGTCGGCGCGTGCACCCTGGACTCCATCTTCATCGCCTCCAGGGCGAGGAGCGGCTGACCGGCAGCCACCTCGTCGCCCGGCTCGACGTTCAACTGCCATACGGAGGCGGCGAATTCGGCCTCGATGAGATGTCCGCCCGGGGGGACCGCCACCTCGGCGGAGGGGAGGGCCGGTACGGACGTCTCCGCCGCCCGCGCGAACTCGCCCGCCGCCTCCCACGCGTCCCGCTCCGCGGAGAAGGCCGTCTGCTGATGTGACCTGAACTCCGCTATGGACTCGGCGTGTTCGGCGAGGAAGGACTGGTACGCGGCGAGCGAGAAGGTGCCCTCCTCGATGCGGGGAACGAAGCGGCCTGACGTGATGTCGGCCCGCAGCTCCAGGAGTTCGTCCGCGTCCACCGGATACCACCTGATGCGGTCGAAGAAGCGCAGCAGCCAGGGCGAGCCCGGCTCGAACGCGCCGCGCTGCTGCCAGGGAGACCACACCTGGGTCGTACGGCCCACGAACTGGTAGCCGCCGGGGCCCTCCATGCCGTAGATGCAGAGATACGCTCCGCCGATCCCGACCGAGTTCTCGGCCGTCCAGGTGCGCGCCGGGTTGTACTTCGTGGTCACCAGGCGGTGGCGCGGGTCGAGCGGGGTGGCGACCGGGGCGCCCAGGTAGACGTCGCCCAGGCCCAGGACGAGGTACTCCGCGTCGAAGACGGTGCGGTAGACGTCGTCCACCGACTCCAGGCCGTTGACGCGGCGGATGAACTCGATGTTCCAGGGGCACCAGGGCGCGTCGTCCCGAACGCCCGCCATGTAGCGGGCGATCGCCTCGCGGGTGGCGGGGTCGTCCCAGGAAAGGGGTAGGTGGACCGTGCGGGAGCGGACGACCAGCTGGTCGGACGGGGGGAGGGATGCGGTGATCTCCCGTACGGCGGCCAGGAGTTCGCGCTGAGGGAGGCGGCCGGGGTCCGTCTGGATCTGGAGGGAGCGGATGCCGGGGGTGAGGTCGGTGACGCCGTCGAGGCCCTGCTCGGCCACCGCGTCCATCAGCGCGTGAACACGCATGCGGAGCGCCAGGTCCAGTTGCATGGGCCCGAATTCGACCAGCAGGTTGTCGTCGCCGCTGCGGCGGTACGTCACATCACCGTCGCGGGCGAGGACTCCGCCGTCCACGATCGCCGGACGGGGCTCGCCCGAGGCGTCCACCGGCATGAAGCGCACGGTGTCGCCAGGGCGCAGCTGGCCCAGCTTCCAGCGCTCGGTGCTGATGACGGTCGCCGGGCACACGAACCCGCCGAGGGAGGGTCCGTCCGGGCCCAGCAGCACCGGCATGTCGCCCGTGTAGTCGACCGCACCGACCGAGTAGGGGGTGTCGTGGATGTTGGAGGGGTGCAGGCCGGCCTCGCCGCCGTCGCTGCGGGCCCAGCGGGGTTTGGGGCCGACCAGGCGGACACCGGTGCGGGCCGAGTTGAAGTGGACCTTCCAGTCGGCGGCGTAGAAGTCGCGGATGTCGTCCTCGGTGAAGAACTCCGGGGCGGCGTGCGGGCCTTCCACGGCGGCGATGTGCCAGGTGGAGGTGTAGGAGGGACGGTCCTCGACCGGTGTTCCTTCGGCCGGTGTCTCTCCCACCGGCGTCGCCTGGGCCGGAGTCTCTGCGAGCGGCATCCCCACGGCCGGAGTCTCCGCGCCCGGGGTCCCTTCGGCCCGGCGGCCTCCGTGCAGTACGTCACCCGTCCGCAGGGCCCGGCCGCCGTGTCCGCCGAAGCGGCCCAGCGTGAAGGTGCTCGCACTGCCGAGGAAGGCCGGGACGTCGAGGCCGCCCGCGAAGAGGACGTACGTCCGCAGACCGTGCTCGGCGGGTGTGCCGACCTCCAGGACACCGCCCGCGGGCACGGTCACCGGCTCCCACTGGGCGACCGGTTTGCCGTCGACGGCGACCGGGGCCGGGGCGCCCGTCACACAGACGGTCGTGGCGTGCGTGAACCTCAACGACGGGCCCTGCAAGGTGCATTCGAGGCCGGGAGCACTTTGCGGGTTGCCCAGCGCCGTGTTGCCGAGCCGGAAGGAACGGTCGTCCATCGGGCCGCACGGGGGTACGCCGACCTGCCAGTAGCCGGTACGGCCCGGCCAGTCCTGCACGGTGGTGAGGGTGCCGGCGGCCATGACCTCGATGCGCGGGGTCGGGTCCTGAACCTGGGAGAGCGTCGCCGTCGAGTGGGTCGCCCTGGCGAGGCGCTGGTCCGCGAGCGCCGCCCGGACCAGGCCCAGGTTGGTCTCGATGCCGTCGACGCGGGTGCGCTCCAGGGCTTCGTCCAGCCGTCGCAGGGCGTGGGCGCGGTCGGGGCCGTACGCGATGACCTTCGCGAGCATCGGATCGTACGACGTCGTCACCTCGGTGCCGGTCTCCACCCAGCCGTCGACCCGGACCCCGGTGGGGAACTCGACCCGCGTCAACAGCCCGGCGCTGGGCCGGTGTTCACGCGAGGGGTCCTCGGCGTAGATGCGTGCCTCGACGGCGTGGCCGTGCGGCGGGTCCGGTTCGCGGACGACGTCCCGCTCGCCGCGGGCCAGTCGGAGCATCCAGGCGACCAGGTCGACGCCGTAGATCTCCTCGGTGACCGGATGCTCCACCTGGAGGCGGGTGTTGACCTCCAGGAAGTACGCCTCCTCGCGGGCGGCGTCGTAGACGAACTCGACGGTTCCCGCGGAGCGGTAGCCGACCGCGGCGCACAACTCGCGGGCGCTGTCGGCGAGCCGGGTGCGGACATGTGAGGGGAGACCCGGTGCCGGAGCCTCCTCCAGGACTTTCTGGTTGCGGCGCTGGAGGGAGCAGTCGCGGTCGCCGAAGGTGACGACCCTGCCCTCGCCGTCGCCGAAGACCTGCACCTCGACATGGCGGGCGTGCTCCACGAGCCGCTCCAGGAAGACGCCGGCGGAGGAGAAGGAGGCGGCGGCGACGCGCTGCACCCGGTCCCAGGCGTCGGTCAGTTCGTCGGCGGAGTGGCAGGCCGACATGCCGATGCCGCCGCCACCGCCGGTGGCCTTGAGCATGACGGGATAGCCGACGGCCGCCGCGGATTCGAGGGCGTCTTCGAGAGAGGGAAGCAGTCCCGTGCCCGGTGCCAGCGGCACCCCGGCCGCCTCCGCCGCCGCCCGTGCCGTGTGCTTCGCGCCGAAGAGCTCCAACTGCTCGGGCGTGGGACCCACGAACACGATCCCCGCGTCCTCGCAGCGGCGGGCGAAGGCGGCGTCCTCGGACAGGAAGCCGTAACCGGGATGGATCGCGCCCGCGCCCGAGTCCTTGGCCGCCTTCAGTACCAGGTCGGTGTCGAGGTACGACTCCTTCGCGGGTGCGGGGCCGAGGCGTACGGCCTGGTCGGCGAGGCGGACGTGAGGTGCGGCTCGGTCGGCGTCGGAGTACACCGCCACCGTCCGCAGGCCCAACTCACGGGCCGTGCGGATGATCCGGACCGCTATCTCGCCCCGGTTGGCGACGAGGAGGGTGTCGAAGGTCATCGTGCGGCCCCGATCGTCGTCTCAGCGGTTCCGATCGTCGTCTCCGCGGCCCCGATCGTCATCTCCACGGGAGTCGGGTCGAAGCCGTTGCAGGGGTTGTTGATCTGGGGGCAGTTGGAGACCAGGACGAGGACATCGCGCTCGGCGCGCAGGGTGAGCGAGAGGCCGGGGGCGGAGATGCCGTCGACGATGCCGAGGGTGCCGTCCTTCTCGACCGGCACGTTCATGTACCAGTTGATGTTGGACACGAGGTCACGCTTGCCGAGACCGTGCTTCGCGCCCTCGGCGAGGAAGTTGTCCACGCAGGCGTGCTGCGACCAGGTGTGATGGCCGTAGCGCAGGGTGTTCGACTCCTTGGAGCAGGCGCCGCCGACGGTGTCGTGGCGGCCCACGTCGTCGGCGGTGACCGTCATCAGCGGGGTGTGCTCGCTGGACATCAGCACGCTGCCCGTGGTGAGGAAGATGCCGCCCTGTGCCTGGATGGTGTCGGGGGCGCTGTAGCGGACCGCCGTGTCGTGGGCGTCGTAGACGAGGAAGTCGACGGCCTGGTTGCCGTGCAGGTCGGTGATGGTGAGCGTCTCGCCCTCGCGGATGACGCGGGACCAGGCGGCGCGGGCCGGAACCACGGTCTTCATGCGCTTCCCTTCGAGGCCAGGAATTCGGCGGTGTTGAGGAAGGCGCGGCGGCCTTCGGGGGTGGCGTCCCAGAGGGCGCCCCCGGCGCGGGTGGGTTCGGCGCGCCAGGCGAGGACTTCCAGGGGGGTGCTGACGTAGTCGGGCCGTGGGTCGGCGGGGTGCGGGACGTTCGCGATCAGTACCGTCACGTCCTGTTCGGCGCGAAGGGTGACGCTGCCGCCGGGGCCCGCCGAGCCGGTGAAGTCGACGGTGCCGTCCTCGCGGATCCGGACGCCCTGGAAGAAGGAGAGGGACGGGGGGAGATCGCGGGGTTCGAGGCCGTTCTTCGCGGCTGCCAGCTTGAAGAGCTCACGACCGGCGGGGGAGGGGCTCTGGGCGGTGCCGTCGCCGTAGCGCTCGGTGTTGCTGACCAGGGTGGAGGTTCCGCACAGAGCGTCATGGCGGCCGGAGGTGTCGGCGACGACGCTCGCGAGGACACGGCCCTGGTCGGACAGGAGCAGTTGGCCCTCGCCGAGGTAGGCGTTCCACTGGACCTTGACCGTGTCGGCGACGTTCAGACGCTCCCAGGGGCGGCCCTCCGCGTACAGGAGGAGATGGGCGCAGGCGTCTCCGTGCGGGTCGGTGAGGCGCAGTTCGGTGCCACGGGCGAGGACGCGGTGGGTGTAGTTGCCGCCCGCGACGGTCTCCGCCCACACCAGGTGGCCCGCCTCGCAGGGTGGGTCCGGCCAGTCGCCGGCCGGGACGACGGGCATGGCCTCGGCGCGGGTGCCCTCCTGGGCACGGGCGTGGTCTCGGGCTCCGTACGTGGTCTGCGTGGCCATGGCGGGACCTCCGGCTCCGGGGGTGATTTCTGTCGCTCGACAGAAATTAGGGGCGATGCGGGTCGGAGGGATTGCTCGGGCGTTGCCAGGGGGTTACCGGGGGCTCACAGGGGGGCGTCGGGGGCGGGCGGTGAGGGTTGGGTGCGTCGTCGGGGGCTGGTGATGGGGGTTGGGTGCGTCGTCGGATGTGGGGTGGTGGGGGTTGGGTGTGTCGTCGGATGTGGGCCGGCGGGGGTTGGCCGCGGCCGCGTGGCGGAGCCGCGAGTCGATACAGCGCTGCGCACCCGGGGAGGTTGGGGCGTGCGGCTGTCGGCGGCCGGTCGGTGTCTGTGGGTCATTGGGGGGGGGATCTCGGCGCGCCTGGGAGGTTGGAGCGTGTGCGGGTGTCGGCGGCCGGTCGGTGTCTGTGGGTCATGGTGAGACCCCCCGCGCTCCTGGGGGGGAGCGTGCCGGGGTGTCGGTGTCTGTGGGTGACGGGGAGATCCCAGCGCTCCTGGGGACGCTGGAGCGCGCCGGGTGTCTGCGGCCGCCTGGCGCCTGTGGATCACCCGCAGATCCCCGCGCCCCCGTGTGCGAGGATCGAACGCATGGGTACGACAGGCGGTGCGGCGGAGTCCGGGCGACGGGTCGGCAGGCCGCGGGCCGCTCGGCGGCCGGACAGTGGGCTGGCGCCTCGTGACGAACTCCTCGTCGCCGCCGCCGAGTTGTTCACCTCCCTTGGCTACGCCGCCACCAGCACCCGGGCGGTCGCCGAGCGCGCGGGCATGCGGCAGGCGTCCATGTACCACTACGTCTCCGGCAAGGAGGAGCTCCTCGCCGAACTCCTGGAGTCCACCGTCACGCCCTCGTTGGCGTACGCCCGCGAGCTCCTCGCCGACGACACGGTCCCGGCCGAGAACCGGCTGTGGGAGCTGTGCCGCGCGGACACCGAGGTGCTGTGCGAGGGGCCGCACAATCTCGGCGGCCTCTATCTGCTGCCTGAGGTGCGCGCCGAGAGGTTCGCAGGTTTCCATGCCGTGCGCGCCGAACTGAAGGACGCCTACCGGCAGTTGCTCGCCGCCACACAAGCGGGCGGTGCCCTCGCCAAGAGTGAGCTCGATCTCCGCACGGACCTGTTGTTCGGCCTGATCGAGAGCGTGATCCTCATCCACCGCTCCGACCCCGAGCGCCCCGTCTCGGTCTTCGCGGAGGCCACTGCGGACGCGGCCCTGCGCATCGCCGGGATCTGAGTCCGGCACCCGACCGCAAGTCGATCTTCACCCGTCGCGGTGAGTGGGTCTCGTACGGCTGTACGCCCTAACTGGTCGTGTTCGAATGATGTCAGAGCGTGTAAATGGGCCGAGGGTACTCCAGTCGCAATGCCCGTTTCAGTTGCTTGCTGAATATGACATGGCGATGATCCGGTCGGACTAAGCTCGCCCGCAGCGCACCGAGTTGATGTGTATTCGTGCGCTTGTTCCCCATATGTGCGACTCCCCGCCGATACGTCTCAGAGGGCCCACATGGTGAGTGTTCAATCCCCCCCAGGACGCCGTGAACTGCCGTATGCGCGCGTGCTGTTGCTCCCCGCCATAGTCATGGCCGCGGCGACCGGGGCCGCCGTCGCGGCAGTGCAGCAGCCCGCCCGGGCCGCTGTCGGCTGGTGCGGTGCCATCGCCACGCTGCTGGTGATCGCGGTGGCGGCCGAAGCCGTCCGGCGCGGTCGTGAACTGCGGGACCAGCGTCTCGAGCACGTCCGTCACACCGCGGATCTGAAGCGGCGCATCGCCGACCAGGACCAGGACCTGAACCGGTTCGCGAAGGAGATCGCGCCCACCGCGCTGGACTGGCTGCGCCGCGGAAGTTCACCCGGAGAGGTGATTCGCCAACTCGGCGACGTCGACCCCGCGTGGGCAGACCTTCCCGAGGCGCAGATCCGCCTGCTCAAGACGGTGCTCAACATCGTCGACACCGAGGAGATCATGCGTGACGCCGCGCAGCGCTCCTTCGTGAACATCGCGCGTCGCGTCCAGGCCATCGTCCACCAACAGGCCAACGAACTGCGGGAGATGGAGGAGGACCACGGCCGCAACCCCGAGGTCTTCGACGACCTCCTGCGCATCGACCACGGCACCGCGCTGATCGGCCGTCTCGCCGACTCCATCTCCGTCCTCGGCGGCGGCCGCCCCGGACGCCAGTGGCCGGAGCCCGTCGCGCTGTACAGCGTGCTGCGCGGCGCCATGTCCCGGATCCTGGAGTACCGGCGCATCGACCTGTCCTCGATCGCCAAGGTCAACGTCAAGGGCACCGCCGTCGAGCCGGTCATCCACGCCGCGGCCGAACTCCTCGACAACGCCACGCGGTACTCCCCGCCGCAGAGCAAGGTGCACGTCACCGCCACCGAGGTGCAGACCGGCGTCTGCATCGAGATCGAGGACGCCGGCGTCAGCCTCAGCGAGGAGGCCCGCCTGAGGGCCGAGGGCATGCTGGAGCGGGCCAAGGCCGGTGTGGACTTCCAGGATCTGGGCGAGTCGCCGCGTCTCGGCCTCGCTGTCGTGGGCCGGCTCTGCCAGGCGTACGACATGCAGGTCTCCCTGCGTGCCTCCGCGTACGGCGGCGTGCGCGCCATCCTCGTCGTGCCCAGCGACATGCTCACCGACGAGCCCGGCGTCGGACTCGCCCACGGCATCGGCGCCACCGCCGTGCCCAAGGCCGAACTGGGTGCCCTGCCCGGTCCCAAGCGCACGATCAAGAAGCGCCGCCCCACCAGTCCCAAGTTCACGACACCGGTCTCCATGGAGGACGTCGTCCCGGAGGTCACCGAGTGGACGGCCAACGGGCTGCCGCAGCGCCGCAGCCGGGTCAAGACCTCGCTCACCCAGCGCTACGCCGAGCAGGCCGAGATCGAACGGGCTGAGCGGGAAGGCCGGCCGACGATCTGGTCGACGGCCCAGCGCGAGCCGGAGCCGGAGCACAAGCCGGACGACACCCCGCCCGGCCTGTGGGTCCAGGCGTTCATGGACGGCCTCAAGCGGCCCACCTCTTCCACAGTCACCCAGCCGACCGACGAACCGGCCCGTACCGAGGCCGAAGACGAGGGGAACCTCAAGTGATCCAGCAGCGAGGCAACTTCGACTGGATGCTCCAGGACCTCGCCAAAGGCGTACCGGGCATCCAGATGATCGTGGTGCTCTCCGCCGACGGCCTGCGCATCGCCCGGCACGGCGGAGACCCGGACACCGCCGACCGCGTCGCCGCCGCCTGTGCGGGCCTGCAGAGCCTGGCGGGCGCCGTCGCCCAGGAGATCCCCGGCAGCGACGGCAAGATGAAGATGGTCCTGATCGAGATCCACGGGGGCTACTTCTATCTGATGGCCGCCGGCCCCAACGCCTATCTCGCGGTGCTCTCCGACATCATCACCGAACCCGGCCACATGAGCGCCCGCATGAGCGACCTGGTCGTCCGCATCGGCGCGCACCTCACGAGTCCGCCCCGGCGCAACGGGCAGACCGTATGACTCCTCCACAACGCCGACGGCGATTCCCCAAGGCCGGTCCGGAACCGACGCCGCAACCCCCGCAGGAGGGCCAGGACCCACCCGAGGGACCGAAGAAGAACCCCGAACGGCTGTACGTCATCACCGGCCCCGACGGAGCCGAGCGCTCGGAACTCGACCTGGTCACCTTAATCGTGGCGCACGCCGACCCGCCGCCCTCCGCCACGCCTGAGCAGGCGGCGCTGCTCAGGCTCTGCACGGCCCCCCTGTCCGTGGCCGAGCTGTCCGCCTATCTCAGCCTGCCGTTCAGCGTGGTGACCGTCCTGCTCACCGAGCTGCTGACGGCCGAACTGGTGACGGCCCGCGCCCCGGTCATCCGCCAGGCGCTGGCCGACCGTTCCCTCCTCGAAGCGGTGATGCATGGACTTCAAAGGCTCTGACACCATCCCCGGTCCGCGCACAGAGGACCACCTTCCCCAAACCGCCGAAACCGCGGTGAAGATCGTCATCGTGGGCGGCTTCGGCGTGGGCAAGACGACCATGGTCGGCTCGGTCAGTGAGATCAAACCGCTGACCACCGAGGAGACCATGACCCAGGCGGGCATCGGGGTCGACGACAACTACGGCTCCGAGACCAAGACGGCCACCACCGTGGCCATGGACTTCGGCCGCATCAGCATCACCGACCAGCTGGTCCTCTACCTCTTCGGTACCCCGGGCCAGGAGCGCTTCTGGTTCCTGTGGAACGGCCTGTTCGAAGGCGCACTCGGCGCGGTGGTCCTGGTGGACACCCGACGCCTCGAAGTCAGCTTCGACGTCATGGACCGCCTGGAGGAGCGCGGCGTGCCCTTCGTCGTCGCCGTCAACACCTTCCCCGACGGCCCTCGCCACCCGCTCGACGACCTCCGCGCCGCGCTCGACCTCAGCGAGGACATCCCCATCGTCGAGTGCGACGCGCGACGGCGGGCGTCCAGCCGGGACGTGCTGATGACGTTGTTGCGGTTCCTGCATTCGCTGGCTCTGGAGAAGGCTCCTGTGTGAGGGACGGCGCGGCAGCGCCGTACCGCAGCCGGCCCGCTCCCACGCTCCCGGCTTCGCTCGAACCACTCGGACCGGGGCAGCCCATCACTTCCTGTACACCAGATCGATCTCAGCTTCGGAGTGACCATCGTGACGCCTGAATCCCTTTCCCCGGCCGGTACGGACGTCCCCCCGGCCGCCCCTCCCCCCGGCTGCCCCGCGCACGGCATCGGCGTCGGCGTCGGCGGACTGCGTCGGCTGTACGGCCCTGGGGCGGAGGACCTGGAGGACGTGTACGAGAAGCTCCGCGCCGAGTACGGAACTGTGGCTCCTGCGTTGCTTCACGATGACGTGCCGATCTGGGTGGTGCTCGGTCACTCCGAGAACCTGCACATGGTGCGCAACCCCTCGCAGTTCTGCCGAAACACTCGATTGTGGTCAGCCCTGCAGGACGGTACGGTCAAGCCCGATCACCCGCTCATGCCGCACTTCGCCTGGCAACCCATCTGCAGTCACGCCGAGGGCGACGAGCATCTGCGGTTGCGCGGTGCGGTCACCGGTGCCATGTCGACCATCGATCACCGAGGCATCCGCCGTTACATCAACCGAGCGACCCAGCAACTCGTCAACAAGTTCTGCCGGGAGGGCAGGGCCGACCTGGTCGGCCAGTTCGCCGAGCACCTGCCGATGGTGGTGATGTGCGAGATCCTCGGTATGCCCGAGGAGTACAACGACCAGATCGTGCAGGCCGCTCGTGACATGCCCAAGGGCAGCGAGACCGCGATCGCCAGCAACGCATACCTCATGGACGTCCTGATGCGGCTCACCGCCCGCCGCCGGGCCGAACCCAGGGACGACTTCACCAGCCACCTGATCAACCACCCGGCGAATCTCACCGACGACGAGGTCGGCCAGCACCTGCGCATCATCCTGGTCGCAGCCTACGAGGCCACCGCCAACCTCATCGCCAACGTGATGCGTGTGGTGCTGACCGACCCGCGGTTCCGTGCGCAACTCAACGGCGGCCAGATGACGGTGCCCCAAGCGGTCGAGCAGTCCCTGTGGGACGAGCCGCCGTTCAGCACCGTCCTTCCCTACATCGCCAAGCAGGACACGGAGCTGGGTGGCCAGCGCATTCGTAAGGGTGACGCCCTGATCCTCGGCATCGCGCCGGGCAATGTAGACCCACGAGTCCGGCCCGACCCCAAGGCCCACATGCAGGGCAACCGCTCCCACCTGGCCTTCGGTGGCGGCCCTCATGAGTGCCCGGGTCAGGACATCGGCCGTGTGATTGCCGAGGTCGGCGTGGACGCGCTGCTGACCCGCCTGCCTGACGTCCAACTCGCCTGCGACGAGGACGAGCTGGGCTGGTGGGCGTCCATCTCGAACCGGCACTTGGTGGAACTGCCGGTGAAGTTCGAGGCCAAGCCCCAGCAGGACGTCATGGCGCGGCCCGCGCACCCGCTGGCGTTGCAGCGTTCCAGCAACTGGCTGGTCAGCACGCCCCCGTCGAAGACGGCGCCTTTGGAAGCTACCTCTCCGACCACCTCTCCGACCACCGCTCCGACGCCGCCGCCGACGCCCGAACCAGCTGGCCGGCCTGGTGTGTTCCGGCGCCTCCTGCGCTGGTGGCGCGGCGAGTGAGCTAAACCGGCCCTGGGACTATCCCGCAGCCCATTCGTCGTACGACGACCACGCCCGCAGCACGCGAGGGCTGACGAACCGGTGCTCGCGTCCCGTGACCGGATCCGTGAACTCCAGCACCCGTGCCAGCAGTTGGAGCGGACGCCGGAAGTCGCCGAATGCAATGGGGTCGGTGACCATCGGATAGAGGGGGTCGCCGAGGATCGGCACGCCCAGAGCGCTCATGTGCACCCGCAACTGGTGCGTCTGCCCGGTACTCGGCGTCAGCCGGTACCGGGCGCGCTCGCCCCGGTGCTCCAGCAACTCGACCCGGCTGATGGCGTTGGGCTCGCCCTCGATCTCCCGGGCCGCCAGGACTCCGCGTTCCTTGAGGATCCGGCTGCGCACGGTGCGCGGCAGGGCCAGCGTCGGGTCGTACGGGGCCACGGCTTCGTACTCCTTCGCCACCCGTTTGTCCCGGAACAGCGACTGATAGGCGCCGCGCTCATCGGGCCGCACGGTGCACATCACCAGGCCGGCCGTCAGTCGGTCCAGCCGGTGTGCGGCGCTCAGCGTGGGGATGTCCAGCTGCCGGCGCAGCCGTGCCAGGGCCGTCTCGGCGACATGGCTGCCGCGCGGGGTGGTGGCCAGGAAGTGCGGCTTGTCGGCCACCACCACGTGTTCGTCCCGGTAGAGGACGTCGATCGGGAAGGGGACCCGCTCCTCGTCGGGCAGCTCCCGGTGGAACCACACGAACATCCCCGGCACGTACGCCATGTCGCGGGTCACCGGATGCCCGGCGGCATCCACGATCCGCCCCGCCTCCAGCAGCCCGTCGATCACCTCGGCCCCGGCCGCGAGCCGCGCCACGAGATGATCCCGCACGGTCGGCCAAACGTCACCGATCGGCAAACGCACCCGCACCGGATCGACCCCGTCGCGCTGCGGCAGGGGAGAGGGCGGGGGCGGAGTACGGCGTCTCATCAGGACCAAGCCTACGAGGGGCCGCCGTCGGCACCCTCGCCCAGCATCCGCAACGGCCGAGGGCAGGGCGTACCCGATCCGCACGTGTCCGACGGGCGCTGCTTCGAAGATCGCCGGGAACCGCGATTGCGGGTAATGGGAAGTTATCGAGACACCGTTGTGAGGTTTGCGGGGTGAAGCTGGCCGGTCATATTCGGGCTCAAAGCGCTGGCCGTGCGTTGGGAATAACGGCCATTGCTGCGGCTCCAGTCGTAGCTGCCGCGTATCCATGTGAGCAAGGCGGTCGCATAACGTTGGACCCTCTCGGCATCCGAGCTCTTGAGCCCGAGTCGGGCGCATAACAAAGGGACCAATTTTATCTGCTCAAGGAGCTGACTGACTGTTTTCTGGGCGAGGGTGATGGCCAGCTTGATGGCTTCCTCCCGGGAGCAATTGTGTTGCCGCATGAGGCAGCGCACCAGGTTGGGATCGCCTCGTGCGTCGTCGTTCTCGAGGGACATCACCTCGTTGATGAGTTTGACGGCATCGACAGATGCTCGTCGCATCGACTCCAGATGACTGCTATGCCAAATGATCTGTGAGATCTCGAAGTGGCCCACCCTTTCGGCCAGGTCGAGCGAGGGAATGAGCCCCAGGGTGCGGTGCCCGACTCTCATCCGGGTGGCGAAGTCCTCGGGGATCCATGTGCGACGATCGACTTCCTCGGTAAGATTTCCTGTCAGGTAATCCATCCAATTATGAGCGGCCCGTTGCTGCCATTCCTCGGACATCCCCATCCTGGCTCGACGCCAGAGGTCCGCGAAGGCGCTCACCAGAGGCTCTTCATGGTTGATTTCCCGCTGCGAGGGGTGGGTGACGAGTGTGATGAGTTGCTGGCACACGTCGACGGCCGCATCGGCTTTGCACCCTTCGGGCACATCAAACAGATCATCGAAAAGGAAGAACCAGCCCATAGTGTCAAAGGCCAGGTCGAGGTCATCACCTTCGGCATCCGGGTAGCTGTAGGCGGCCAAGTCTGCTACTGCCGAGAATATGTAGCGATGAGTGGCCCTACGTCCCAACACTAGTTTTTGCTGACGCATCCACTCCAGATTGCGTTCTCTGGCCGCTGCCAAGCCGATGTTCAGGCGGGGCGGAATGGGCAATTTAATGGTTACGTTCTGGGGCATTATTCTCTCCCAGTTTCTGCCTCGGCATGCTTATCGGTACGGACGATCGGGTGGTCGTCGACGCCTGGTACCTGCGGGCGTCGCTGCCTCAGGATCCTTGTCCAGAGCCAACCGAATTGATGTATCCGGCGAGCCGGACGAGGCGAAGGGCCTTAGGCGAGTCCAGTAGGGGCCCCGCGACCTCCGGCGCAGTCAGGGGGGCTGCCACGGCCCTGAGGGCCCCTTCTCCCGGTCGATCTCGCTGCTGGATCGATGCGGGTCGGCAGGTGGCGCCTTCGATCGGGCTGACCCGGTGGCTGCGAGCACGCCATGGTCCTGGTCGGGATCCGCCAGTGGGCGGATATGCCGGGCAGGGGCACGCGTACCACCTGAGGCGTGTACTCGATCGAGGGGGCGGACCGAGACGACTGGGCACGAGCGGAGTCCTTCATGATGCCCTCCGGGTGGCGGAGTCGACCAAGTTCATGAACTGTGCGTTGGGCTTCAGACGCTGCGATTGTGGCGTTGCTGACGTGCGCGGCCCGGGACTGCCGTCCGAATCGATCGAGCGGGGCCTCGTCAATCGCATGCCGGGCAGTTCGCTGACGTGACCTTCGAGGCGGCCGCGCGACGGCGCAGACAGTCTGTGGCCCCCACCACCGCCACGACAGCGTTGTCGCAGGCGAGGTCGTGGATCATCCCTACCTTCCAGTGCCGCCCGGGGTTTCGTCAACGGTGCGGGGCGAGTTGACGCTGGTGTGAGGCACCGTGGCGGGCCGCTGCGGGGGGCGTGTCGGGTGGAAGCCGGTTCGCTGTTCTCGGCGACATTCCGGACAGCGCGGTCGGCGGGAGGCAGGGGCTCGCCCCGGTTGGATTCGCACGAGTGTACGGCCGTGTCGACCGCGTCGGTGCGTCGCGCGGAGCACGCACCCGAGCCGCACCGCCGACCCTCGCAGGCATCCGGCCACCATCCTCACGGGCCCGGGTGCGACGCCGCTCATGCCGGCAATTCACCTGACAGCCCACCACTTCGCACCATGCGACGATTTCCGGCCGTGAGAAAGGGGGCGCAGCCCCGGCGCACGGAGCGGATCCCCCGGCCGCCGGATGCACGGCCGCGCATTCCAGCCTGCCGATGCGCCGCGGGTACCACCCTTGTTTGCGGCCGTTGGGAAGCAAGTTCGTCCGGGGAGGGGCCCTCCGACTCGAGCGCCCAGGACGGGACAACGGCTCCGCGCGAGGGTGGGACGGCGGGGCCGCATCCCCTCACAGTCAAGGGTAAAAACTCGTTGGGACGGATTCCCTGGGGTTGGCAGGATGCGGCTCATGCCCTACCTCACCCGCTCGGTCCTCGCACCAGGCACCCTCACCGGCACCGCCCAACCCACCCTCCCCACCGACGACGGCCTGCTCCTGCGCCCCTGGCGGGCCGAGGACGCGCCCGCGGTCCACGCCGCGTTCCAGGACCCGGTGATGCATCAGTGGCACGCCCGTGCCGCCGACTCCGTGGAGGAGGTCGGCGGCTGGATCGAGGAGTGGCGGGAGGCTTGGGCCCAGGAGAAGACCGCTCAGTGGGCCGTGGTGGACGCGGACACCGATCTGCTGCTCGGCCGGGTGGCGCTGCGAGAGATCAATCTCAACGACGGGCAGGCCGAGATGGCGTACTGGACGACCGCGGGGGCGCGTGGGCGGGGTGTCGCGGCGCGTGCCACGGTCGTCCTGTCTCGCTGGGCCCTCGACGACATCGGGTTCCACCGTCTTGAGCTCATGCACGCCGTCCGTAATGAGGCCTCGTGTCGTGTCGCGACCAAGACGGGCTTCGTTCTTGAAGGGACCAAGCGAAGCGCGGTCCTGCATCCGGACGGTTGGCATGACATGCATCTGCACGCGCGTGTCCGGGGCGACTGAGGGGCTGCCAAGGGGGTGCCACGGGGCCGCTGAGAGGCTGCGGCCCTATCCCCTCGGCGTACGCCCGCGAACTGCCCGCCACGCCACGCCCACTGCCAGCGTCGCGGCCAGGAACAGCACCGTGAACCACTGGAAGTACCAGTGCCCGCCCGCCGGGTCGTACACCTCTGCTCGGGGCCAGGCCAGGTTGACGGTCATCAGGAGGCCGTAGAGGAGGGCCAGGGCGTTGACCGGTACGCCCCAGCGGCCCAGGGAGAACAGGCGGGCGCCCGTCTCGTCCGTGCCTTCCGAGGTGAACTGCCCTCGCACGCGCCGGATCAGCAGCGGGCCCGTGACCATCGCGTACGCCAGGTAGAGCATCACGATGCAGGTCGTGCCGATCGCCAGGAACGCCTCCGGGGAAGCGAAGTTGAGGAGGAGAAGCGCGGCGGCCAGGACGCCGACGACCAGAGCGGGGGCGGTGGGCATGCCTGTGCGGGGGTTCACCCGCGCGAGGCGGCCCGCGAACGGCAGTTGGCCGTCGCGGGCCATGGAGAAGAGCATGCGGCAGGCCGCTGTCTGGATGGCGAGGGTGGCCACAGCGATCGCGACCACCACGTCGGCCAGCAGAGCCTTGCCGACGCCGTCGCCCAGGCTGCTGGTGAGGACGTAGCTGAGGCCGTCGACCGACAGGTGCCCGTCGGTGAGGCTGGGGGCGGCGAGCAGGCCGCCCAGGACGAGCAGGCCGCCGAGGACGCCGGCCGCGCCGAGCGCCGTGAGGATCGTGCGGGGCGCGGTGCGGCGCGGGGCATGTGTCTCCTCGCTCATCTCGCCCGCGCTGTCGAAGCCGATCATCACGTACGCCGCCGCGAACGAGCCCACCAACAGGGCCCCGAACAGGCCGCTCTGCGCGGCGCCCGTGGTGTGGAAGGTGATGCTCGGCGTGCGCTCGGAGTGGGTCAGCAGGAGCACGATGATCAGGACCGCGCCGATGATCTCGGCGGTCACGCCCACTCGGTTGATCAGGGACATCACACGGTTGTCGAGGACGTTCACGACGGTCGTCAGGACCAGCAGGATCACGCCGAGGAGTGCTGCGTTGGCCGCCCCGTCCGCTGACGTCGGCGCCGGGTCGGTGCCGACCAGCTGGAAGCCGGACCAGATCGCCGGGAGCACCATCTGCAGGGCGAGTGCCGCCGCCGCGACCACGACGATCTGCCCGATCACCATGATCCACCCGGCGAACCAGCCGAAGGCCGGGGTGGAGAGCCGGGACGACCACTGGTAGATCGCGCCGGACAGCGGGTAGCGCGCCGCCAGTTCCGCGAAGCAGGCCGCCACCAGCAGCTGCCCGATCAGTACCACCGGCCAGGCCCAGAAGAAGACGGGGCCGCCGAACGCGTACCCGAAGGCGAAGAACTGGAAGACGGTCGTCAGGACCGAGATGAAGGAGAACCCGGCCGCGAAGGACGCATACCGGCCCAGGCTCCGGTGCAGTTCCTGGTGGTAGCCGAACTCGGTGAGGGAGCGGTCGTCGGGGGCGGGGGAGTGCGGGGGATCGGGACGGACGTCGGAGGGGCTGGCTGTCGTCACGGCGGCACCTGCCTTCGGCGGCATGAGGGCGGAGAGCGGAACAGCGGTGCGGGAGCTGAATTCCTGTCGGGTGACAGAAATTAAGGAGGCGCTGTTTCGGGTGCGTGACGCAGGCGTGTCGAAGTGGCACCCAAGTGCTCACGCCCTTGTGTCGGACACTCAAACGCGATACATCGTGTCTATTGACCGTCCTCATGAGTCACGATATGTTCGGTCACGAATATTCGGGCACGAGGTGCGGATGGGAGGTGGAGTCATGGGGCGTCGCAAACTCCGCAACCCCCTGGCGCTCGCCGTGCTGGCGACGCTGTGGCAGAAGCCGATGCATCCCTACGAGATCGCCCAGACCCTGCGCCGCCAGGGCAAGGATGCCAGCACGAAGATCAACTACGGCTCGCTCTACACCGTCGTCCAGAGCCTTGAGAAACACGGGTTCGTCGAGGTCACGGACGTGGAGCGGCTGGGCAACAGGCCCGAACGGACCGTCTACGGCATCACCGCGGCCGGGCGCCAGGAGATGACCGAGTGGATGTCGGACCTGGTCGCCCTCCCGGCCAAGGAGTACCCGATCTTCGAGACCGCGCTCTCGCTGCTGGGCGTGCTGCACCCCGACGAGGTGGTGCCGCTGCTGGAGCAACGGCTCGACGCCCTGGAGGTGCAGATCGCGAGCGGCCGAGGCGCTCTGGAGAAGCTCTACGAGACGCTGCCCCGGCTCTTCCTCGTGGAGAACGAGTACCAGCTCCACATGGTCGAGGCGGAGGCGGCGTGGGTCCGCGGCTTCCTCGACGAACTCAGAAGGGGCACGCTGCCCGGCATCGACGAGTGGAAGGCGTTCCACGCACCATGACCTGACGAAAGCAGGCCCCGGCACGGCTGTTGCAGCAGCCCGCCGGGGCCTCGAACCCCGAACTGAATCCGCCCTGAGGCACATCCAGGCGATCGAGGTGCGGCATGCCCAGGATAGCCCGGTACTCCTCACGCGGATCAGTTGTCATCCCTTCACCGGATCCGCTCACGCAGGAGGACACCTGCCATGAACACCCGTGCGCCCGCGATCGAGGCGCGTCAACTGATCAAGACCTACGGCGGTGAGGTCACCGCCCTCGACGGCATCGACGTGGTCGTCGAGCGGGGCAGCGTCTTCGGCCTGCTCGGCCCGAACGGCGCCGGCAAGTCCACCACCGTCAAGATCCTCACCACCCTGGCCCGCCCCGACTCCGGCTCGGCCACCGTCGCGGGCCACGACGTGCTGCGCCACCCTGAACGGGTCCGCCGGGCCATCGGCGTGGTCGCCCAGGGCTCCGGCGCCGACCCGGTCGCCACCGGCCACGAGAACCTCCGACTCCAGGGCAGGCTCTACGGCTTGAGGGGCACCGCGCTCGAACGCCGGGTGGAGGAGCTCCTCGACCGCTTCACGCTCACCGACGCCGCCCGGCGCCCGGTCAAGGGCTACTCCGGTGGTATGCGACGCCGACTCGACGTCGCCCTCGGCCTGGTGCACCGCCCCGAGGTGCTCTTCCTCGACGAGCCGACCACCGGACTCGACCCCGAGGCCCGCAGCGCGATGTGGGACGAGATCGGCCGGCTCGCCGGTGAGGAGGGGCTGACGATCCTGCTCACCACGCACTACCTCGAAGAGGCGGACCGGCTCGCCGAGCGCGTCGCCGTCGTCGACCGGGGCCGGATCGTCGTCGAGGGCACTCCGGACGCGCTGAAGGGCGAACTGCGCGGTGACGCGGTGCACTTGGAGCTGCGCGAGCGGCTCGGCGACGCGGGCCGCACACTGCTGACCGGCGCCCTGCACGGGGTGCCGGGCGTGCACGAGGTGCTGGCCGACGGGCACCGCGTCAGCGTCCGCGCCGACGACGGGGCCGCCGCCGTACCCGCCCTGCTCGCCGCCCTGGAGCGGGCCGGGATCAAGGTGGCCACCGCGACCGTCGCCCGTCCCTCACTCGACGACGTCTATCTGCGCTACGCGGGCCGCCGTTACTCGGAGGTCGAAGACCTGGTGGGCGCCCGATGAGCATGACCGTCTCCCAGACCTGGTACATGACGCAGCGTCAACTCATGGTGTTCGTACGGCAGCCCGCGTACGCGATCATCACCCTGGTCCAGCCGGTGATCTGGCTGTTCCTGTTCGGCAGCCTCTTCAGGAAGGTCGTCGAGCTCGGCGGATTCGGCACCACGTCCTACCTGGACTATCTGGTCCCCGGTGTGGTCGTGATGAGCGCGCTCGGCTCCAACATGTGGGCGGGGATGACCACCCTGGACGAGATCCAGCGCGGCACCCTCAACCGCTTCCTGACCACTCCGGTCAGCCGGGCCGCGCTGATGAACGGCAACGTCGTCAACAACGGCCTGGTCACCGCCTTCCAGTCGGTGGTCATCGTGCTGCTCGGGCTGTTGGGCGGCGCCGACTACCCGGGCGGAATCGCCGGGATCGCCGTCCTGGTCCTCGCGTCGGTCCTGTTGGGCACCGTCTTCGGGGCGCTGTCCAACGCGCTCGGCATGCTGGTGCGGGAACGGGAGTCGATCATCGGGATCAACACCTTCCTGCTGCTCCCGCTCACCTTCCTGTCCAGCGCCTTCATGGCGCCCTCGCAGATGCCCTCCTGGATGCGGCACATCGCCGACTTCAACCCGTTGAACTGGGCGATGGTGGCGGGCCGTTCGGCCCTGTCCGCGGACCCCGACTGGGACGTGGTGCTGGGCCGCGGGGGAGCGCTGCTCGGGCTGGCGGTCGTGGCGGTGTGGCTGTCGATCCGGACGTTCCGGTCGTACCAGCGGTCGGTGTGAACGCGCGAAAGGGGCGGCACCTTCGAAGGTGCCGCCCCTTTCGCGGCCGAGCCCGAGCGGCCGTATGCCTCAGCGGGCCTGCCCTGAAGCAGCCGTACGGGAGAGCAGCCGAACGCCTGAAGCAGCCGCACGGGAGAGCAGCCGAACACCTGAGCAGTCGTACGGGAGAGCAGCCGTGCGCCTAAGCGGCCGACGCCGCCCCCTCCTGCTCCGCCTCGATGCGCGCGTTCCAGTCCCGCTTGGAGGCCTGCCAGCCGTCCTCGTTGTGGCCCAGGCGCCAGTAGCCGGAGATCGACAGGTCCTCGCGCGGGACGCCGCGCTCGACGCGCAGCAGATGGCGCAGCTGCTTCACGAAGTGCGCCTCGCCGTGCACGAACGCGCACAGCCGGCCCTCCGGGAACTCCAGCGCGCGCACGGCCTCGACCAGCGACTCCCCGACCGGGCGGGAGCCGCGGTGCAGCCACACGACCTCCACGTCGGAGTCGATCTTCTGCTCCTCCTCGGGCCCGGAAACCTCGATGAAGGCGTGTGCCCGGGCGCCGTCGGGCAGCGACTCCAGGGAACGGGCGATCGCGGGCAGCGCGCTCTCGTCACCGACGAGGAGATGCCAGTCGGCGTCCGGGTCGGGGGCGTAGGCGCCGCCCGGGCCCATGAAGCGCACGGTCTCGCCGGGCTGGACGCGCACCGCCCAGGGGCCGGCGAGGCCCTCGTCGCCGTGGATCACGAAGTCCAGGGTGAGTTCGCGGTGTTCGGCGTCCCAGTGGCGCACGGTGTAGGTGCGGGTCACGGGCCACTGCTCGCGCGGGAACTCCTCGCGGATCCGCTGCATGTCGAAGGGCTCGGGGTAGGTCGCGCCCTCGGCCGGAAAAAGGATCTTGACGTAGTGGTCGGTGCAGGTCTCCGCCGCGAAGTCGGCGAGTCCGTCGCCGCCGAGCACCACGCGCTGCATGTGCGGGGTGAGGCGTTCGGTGCGGACGACCTGTGCGGAGTGAGGTTTCCGCGGCTTGCGTCCCGGTCCTTCTGCCATGGCAGCCTCCCAGTTCCCTACGCTTAGGCTTACCTAAGTTAGCATCAAGCCTGCTGGTGATGGCATGCCACTCGTGGAAAGCGCGGGCAATATTTATGCGCTGAGCGTCGCCATCAGCCGCTGCAGTGATCCACCCAGCCCCCACCGGTCTGCCAGCCTCTCCAGTGCCGCGGGATCGCGCGGTGTGCGCGGAACCGCGGTCTCCACCTGCGGCAGCGGGACGTCACCGGCCACCAGCACCACCTTCGGTGCCACAGCGACGTACGGCCGCGACTCGTCCAACCGCCTGCGCTGCGACGGTGTGAGCTTCGCCTTCGGGTCGTCGACCGCGGCCATGATGCCGGCCAGGTCGCCGAACTCGGCCAGCAGCTTGGCAGCCGTCTTCTCGCCGATACCGGGGACGCCCGGCAGGCCGTCGCTCGGGTCGCCACGCAGCGTTGCCAGATCCGCGTACCCACGGCCGTCGACGCCATACTTCTCGCGCAGCCAGGCCTCGTCGGTCAGCTGGAGCGTGCCGACGCCCTTGAGGGGATACAGCACACGCACCTCGCGCTCGTCGTCCACCAGCTGGTACAGGTCGCGGTCGCCGGTGACGATGTCGACCGGGCCCGTCGCCCGCGCGGTGAACGTGCCGATCACGTCGTCCGCCTCATAACCGGCCACGCCCACGCGCGCGATGCCGAGCGCGTCCAGGACGGCCTCGATGACCGGCACCTGCGGGGAGAGCGTGTCCGGCACCTCCTCCTCGTCCGGGCCGCTCTCGTGCTCCTGCGCGACGCGGTGCGCCTTGTAGGAGGGGATGAGGTCGACCCGCCACTGGGGACGCCAGTCCGCGTCCATGCAGGCCACCAGCAGATCGGGACGGTGGTCCTTGACCAGGCGGTCGATGAATTCGAGGAGGCCGCGCACGGCGTTCACCGGCGTGCCGTCCGGTGCCTTCACCGACTCCGGCACGCCGAAGTAGGCACGGAAGTAGAGAGAGGCGGTGTCGAGGAGCATCAGTCGTCCGGTCACGCTTCGCATCATGCCGTACGGCACCGACACCGACCGTCGTCCTTTGCCTCGCCCGGCGGGTGTGAGCGTCCTGTGAACTGGACCACCGGTGCGTTTGGCCGAAAGGCATCGGGGCAGGCGCCGCCTCGGAGCGAGGCAGGTTGCACCTTCAACTGTCGCGGCCCTTCGTCTCCCCCCAGTGGTCGAAGAGACGAGAGGCACGCGTGTCATCAAGGCTTGAGGCAGAGCAGCTGTACAAGGTGTTCGGAAGACGGCCGGGCGAGGCCGTCGAGCGGCTCCGCGAGGGCGCCGACCGGGAGGGACTGCGCGCCGAGGGCACCACCGCCGCGGTGATCGACGCCTCCTTCACCGTGGAACCGGGCCAGATCTTCGTCGTCATGGGTCTGTCAGGATCCGGCAAGTCCACGCTGCTGCGGATGCTCAACGGCCTCCTGGAGCCGACCGCGGGCCATGTCCGCTTCGACGGCCAGGACCTCACCGCGCTCACCGACCGCGAACTGCGCGCCGTACGCGCGAAGAAGATCAGCATGGTCTTCCAGCACTTCGCGCTCTTCCCGCACCGCAGCGTCCTGGAGAACGCCGCCTACGGTCTCGCCGTCCAGGGCGTCCCCAAGGCCGAGCGCGTCGAGCGGGCCACCGAGGCCCTGGAGCTGTGCGGCCTCAAGGGCTGGGAGAAGTCCTGGCCCGACGAGCTGTCCGGCGGCATGCAGCAGCGCGTGGGCCTGGCCCGCGCCCTCGCCACCGACGCCGACCTGCTCCTCATGGACGAGTCCTTCAGCGCGCTCGACCCGCTGATCCGCCGGGACATGCAGGACCAGCTCCTGCAGCTCCAGCAGACCCTGAAGAAGACGATCGTCTTCATCACCCACGACCTCAACGAGGCCATGCGCCTGGGCGACCGGATCGCCGTCATGCGCGACGGCCGGATCGTCCAGATCGGCAGCGCGGAGGACATCCTCGTGCGGCCCGCCGACGACTACGTCGCCTCCTTCACCAAGGACGTCGACCGTTCCCGCGTCCTGACCGCGTCCGCCGTCATGGACACGGACGTGCGCGGCGACGAGGCCGACTGCGGCTGCGCGGGCGACTGTGAGACCGCGACGCCCGACACGCCCTTCACGGAGCTCTGCGCGATGAGCGCCCGGTCGACGCATCCGGTGGCCGTCCTCGACGAGCACCGCAAACTCGTCGGCGTGGTCCCGCAGCAGCGGCTGCTCGGCTTCCTCGGCGACGCGGAGGTGGCCCATGCCTAGGATCCCGCTCGGCGACTGGGTCAACGACACCGTCGACTGGCTGCTCGACCACGTGTCCTGGCTCTTCGACTTCCTCAAGACCGTCTTCACCGGCACCTACGACGGTATCGACGCCGTCCTCCAGGCGCCCCAGCCCCTGCTGCTCGCGGGCATCTTCGCCGTGATCGCGTTCTGGCTGCGCGGCACCCTGGCCGGCGTCCTCACCTTCGCGGGATTCGCCTTCATCGACTCCCTCGAACTGTGGGAGGACGCGATGACGACCCTCTCACTGGTCCTCGTCGCCACGATCATCGCGCTGGTCATAGCCGTGCCCGTGGGTATCTGGGCGGCCCGCTCGAACCGGGTCAGCGGACTCGTCCGCCCCGTCCTGGACTTCATGCAGACGCTGCCCGCGATGATCTACCTCATCCCGGCGATCCTGTTCTTCGGCACCGGCGCCTCCGCGGGCATCGTCGCCACCCTGATCTTCGCGCTCGCCCCCGGTGTCCGCATGACCGAGCTCGGCATCCGCCAGGTCGACAAGGAGCTCGTCGAGGCCGCCGAGGCGTTCGGCACCAGCCCCCGCGACACCCTCCTGCGCGTCCAGCTGCCGCTCGCGCTGCCCACCGTGATGGCGGGCGTCAACCAGGTCATCATGCTCGGCCTGTCGATGGCCGCGATCGCCGGCATGGTCGGCACCGGCGGCCTCGGCGGCGACGTCAACGAGGCGATCGGCCAGCTCAACGTGGGCCTCGGCTCCGAGGCCGGTGTCGCCATCGTGATCCTCGCGATCTACCTCGACCGCATGACCAGCGCGCTGGGCACCCAGGTCTCCCCGCTGGGCCGCCGCGCCGCCGCCAAGGCCCGCACCACCCAGGGGCTCAGGATCTGGTCCTACCGCCCCCGTCCGCAGATCGCCGTGATCGGCGTCGTCGTCCTCGCCCTCGTCGCGGGCGGCATGGGGATCTTCGGCGGCACCTCGGGCGAGGCCACGGCCGTCTCCGGCGGCAAGGACGTCGGCCAGGGCAAGAAGATCAGCATCGGTTACGTCCCCTGGGACGACGGCGTCGCCTCCACCTTCCTCTGGAAGGAGATCCTGGAGGAACGCGGCTACCAGGTGGACGCCAAGCAGTTCGACGCCGGGCCGCTCTACACCTCCCTCGCCTCCGGCAACGCCGACTTCATGACCGGCGCCTGGCTGCCGACGACCCACGAGCAGTACTGGAAGAAGTACGGCGACAAGCTCGACGACCTCGGCGCCTGGTACGACAAGACCTCCCTCGAGCTGAGCGTGCCGTCGTACATGAAGGACATCAACTCCCTGGCCGACCTCAAGGGCAAGGCCTCTCGGTTCGGCGGGAACATCACCGGCATCGAGTCGAGCGCCGGTGAGACGGCCCTGCTGAAGAGCAAGGTCCTGAAGGCGTACGGCCTCGACAAGGAGTACAAGGTCGTCGACAGCTCCACGCCCGCCATGCTGGCCGAGCTGAAGCGGGCGTACGCGCAGAAGGACCCGATCGTCGTCACGCTCTGGTCGCCGCACTGGGCGTACAACGACTACGACCTGAAGAAGCTCAAGGACCCCAAGGGTGCCTGGGGCTCGGGCGACGGCATCCACACGGTGGCCCGCAAGGGCTTCGCCGAGGAGAATCCGGTCGTCGGACAGTGGCTGAAGGGCTTCAAGCTGGACGAGAAGCAGCTCACCAGCCTGGAGGCCGAGATCAACAAGGCGGGCAAGGGCAAGCAGCAGGACGCCGTGCGCACCTGGCTGAAGCAGCACCCCGGCCTGGTCGACAAGCTGGCCCCCGTCAAGAACACCGGAACTCCCGCCGAGGCCGGGCGCCCGATCGACGTGGCCTGGTTCCCCTGGGACGAGGACATCGCCGTCACGTATCTCTGGAAGAACGTCCTGGAGGCCCGCGGCTACCGGCTCAACCTCAAGCAGATGGACGTGGGACCGGTCTACACGGGCCTGGCCTCCGGAGACCTGGACCTCAACTTCGACGCCTGGCTGCCGTACGCCCAGAAGAACTACTGGGACAAGAGCAAGGACCGACTCGCCGACCTCGGCACCTGGTACGAGCCGACCTCGCTGGAGGTCGCTGTGCCCTCGTACGTCAAGGGTGTGAAGTCCTACGAGGACCTGAAGGGCAAGGCCGCCCAGTTCGACGGGAAGATCATCGGCATCGAGCCCGGCACCGGCGAGATGAACCTCCTCAAGAACAAGGTCCTGCCCGGCTACGGCCTCGACAAGGAGTACGACGTCGTCGACGGCTCCACGCCCGCGATGCTGGCCGAGCTCAAGCGCGCCTACGCCAGGAAGCAGCCCGTCGCCGTCGTCCTGTGGTCCCCGCACTGGGCCTACAGCCAGTACCGCCTCACCAAGCTGAAGGACGACAAGAAGCTCTTCGGCGAGGGCAACACGATCCGCACCATCGCCAACGAGAAGTTCCCCTCGCAGTATCCGCAGCTCACCAAGTGGATCAAGGGCTTCCACATGAGCGAGAAAGAGCTCGGTACCCTGGAGAGCGAGATCAACAGGTACGGCCAGGGTCACGAGGAGCAGGCGGTCGCCGCCTGGCTGAAGGAGCATCCGGGGATGGTCGGGCGGATGACACCGTCATAACCGCTCCCGGAGCACGGTAAGGATCCGGCCAACCACATAGAGCTACGCCATTGCCTGAACTTCGCCGCCGACAAGGGGACTTGAGCAGCGGACGACGGGTCAGGGCCCGGCTTCCGGCCCCCTGGTGATCCACCGGGGGGCCGTTCGGCTGGCGTGAAGTGTGAGGTACGGTCGCACGCCGTGTGACATCGATGTGACGGCCGCATGAAACGGTTTGCCGAACATGCGTAGGGTGCAGACAACTCATCAGGGGACGTGTCACAGGACCGACGAGCGGAGGAGGGAGCCGGAGCCATGGGCGACCACAAAGAACAGCCCCTTCGGGTCGGCGCGGCCGTGCGCCGCAGGCGCCGCGCGCTGGAGCTCACTCTCGCCGTCGTGGCCGAGCGCAGCGGCCTGTCGGTCCCCTTCCTGAGCCAGATCGAGAACGAACGCGCCCGCCCCAGCCGCGGCTCCCTGGAGAAGGTCGCCGACGCCCTGCGCACCACGGCCGTCGAACTCCTCGCCGCCGCCGACCCGGCGTGCAGCGTCGACGTCGTGCACGCCGAGGGCCCGGAGGCGGACTACGAACCCCGGATGCGTTCCCTGGTGCGCGGTCACCACCAGATGCACGCCCAGGAGTTCACCGGCGATCATGACGCGGGGCGTGAATTCCAGTACCGCAACGACCAGTTGATGTACGTCGCGGACGGCGCGGTGGACGTCGAGGCGGAGGGGCGCGCCTACCGGCTGGGCCGCGGCGACACCCTGTACCTCACCGGCGGGGTGCGGCACCGCTGGCGGGCGACCGTGGCGGACACCCGCGTGGTCGTCGTCGCCGTGGCCGAACACATCGAGGCGGTCCGGGACCGGCCCCGGCGGTGAGAGTCGTCTCCCTGGTCCCCTCGCTCACCGAGGCGATCGCCCGCTCGGCACCGGGCGCCCTGGTCGGCGCCACCGACTGGTGCACGCATCCGGCGGACCTCGACGTCACCCGCGTCGGCGGCACCAAGAACCCGAAGCTCGACCGGATCACCGCCCTCGCCCCCGACCTGGTGATCGCGAACGAGGAGGAGAACCGGGAGCCCGATCTGGCCGCTCTGCGGGAGGCGGGCCTGGAGGTCCTGGTCACCGAGGTCCGGGACGTCCCGCAGGCCTTCCGGGAACTGGCCCGGGTGGTCGAGGCGTGTGGCGTCGTACGGCCGCGCTGGCTGGACGAGGCCGAGGAGTCCTGGTCGGCGCTCACGCCTCCTGTGCGGCGCAGGACGGCCGTCGTACCGATCTGGCGGAGGCCCTGGATGGTGCTGGGCCGGGACACGTTCGCGGGCGATGTGCTGTCCCGCCTGGGCGTGGACCACGTGTACGCCGGCCACGAGGACCGCTATCCCCGTGTGCCGCTGGAGGAGCTGCGGGCGGCGGCACCGGACCTGGTCGTCCTCCCCGACGAGCCGTACCGCTTCACCTCCGAGGACGGCCCGGAGGCCTTCCCCGGCCTGCCCTGCGCCCTCGTCAGCGGACGGCACCTGACGTGGTACGGACCCTCACTGGCAGAGGCGCCACGGGCGCTGGGCGAGGCCCTGCGAGCAGCGCGCCGCTGACGACTCCGCGCGCGGTGTGCAGGGCGGCGCCGGCCCACGCGGCGACGAGGGCGACGAAGAGACCTGTGGCGAGCCAGTCGTAGACGACGAGTCCCGTGTGCCGGGCCAGCGACTCGGCCCCCGTGACACAGGTGCCGACCGGGAAGGTGAAGGCCCACCAGGTCATCGCGAACCCCATCCCGTGCCGGCGCGCACGGACGACGTGCGCGGTGGCGAGCCCCAGCCACAGCAGCGCGAACCCCATGACGGGAACGCCGTACAGCACCGCGAGGGCGCCGAAACCCTGGCTGTAGGGGGCCGCCACGACACTGGGAGCCACGTCCGCGAACGTGCCGACGGCCGTGGTGGACTGGCCGAGCGGGCCGAGGACCAGGAAGAGGGTCGGGGTGAGGGCGAGGGGGAGCGGCCCGCCGGCGACGACCCGGGCGAAGACGAGCGGCAGCATGGCCAGGGTCGCGAGGAGGCTGAGCCCGAACATCGCGAAGCAGGCGAGGAGCAGGGTCTCGCGCGGCTGACCGGCCGGGAGATGCGGCACGAGGAGCGGCCCGAGCGCGGCGGACACCATGGGCGCGACGAGGGGGAGCAGCCACACGGGCGTGGCGTGCCGCAGCTCGGCTTTCTGCCGTACGGCCATGAGGTACGGCACGGTGATCGCGGCGGCGAGTCCCACGGCCGTACCGGCGGTGAACAGCACGGCGTCGAGGGCGACCGCGGCTGTCGTCCCGATCCGGTACCGGCCGACGGTGACGGCGCCGCCGCCGACGGCCAGCAGGGCCATGGCGAGGCAGCCGTAGAAGGGGGCCATGGCGGGGTCGAGAAGGTGGGCGCGGGCCTGGTCGCCGTGGTGGCGCCAGTGCAGGGCGCGGGCGCAGAGGAGGGCGAGCAGCAGGGCGAGGGACAGGAGCCATACGGCCGCGCAGATCGTGCGCAGGCCGGGGAGGTGCACGGGGAGCCCGGTGCCGGCGGTGGCGACGATCGCGGTGCCCATGACGGAGGCGTACCAGTTCGGCCCGAGGTGACGGACGGCGGTGACCATGCCTCCACGGTGTCGTTACGGACCGGCCGCGACCAGGGAGTATGGCTCTATGAGGGCATAAGCTGTCTTTATGAGCGGTGTGGATCAGCAAGGGGCAGCGGTGGGCGGTGGGCTGGCCCACCGGGTACCGGATCTCGGGGCGCTGGAGCTGCTGCTGGCCGTGGCGCGGCTCGGGAGCCTCGGCGGGGCGGCGCGGGAGGTCGGCATCACCCAGCCGGCGGCGAGCAGCCGGATCCGCTCGATGGAACGGCAGCTGGGAGTGGCCCTGGTCGACCGCTCGCCCCGCGGCTCCCGGCTCACGGACGCCGGGGCGCTGGTGACGGACTGGGCCCGGCGGATCGTGGCGGCGGCGGAGGCCTTCGACGTGGGGGCGCAGGCGCTGCGGGTCCGGCGCGACTCCCGGCTGCGGGTGGCGGCGAGCATGACGATTGCGGAGTATCTGCTGCCGGGGTGGCTGCTGGCGCTGCGTGCCGGGCGGCCGGACACGGCGGTGTCCCTGCACGCGGGGAACTCGGCCACGGTGGCGGAGCGGTTGCTGTCGGACGAGGCGGACCTTGGCTTCGTGGAGGGGCTGACGGTCCCTCCCGGCCTCGACTCGGTGGTGATAGCCCACGACCACCTCATCGTGGTGACCGCCCCGGGACACGCGTGGGCCCGCCGCCGACGCCCTTTGGCCGCCACCGAACTGGCGACGACACCGTTGATCCTCCGCGAGAAGGGCTCGGGCACGCGACAGGTGCTGGACGCGGCCCTGGGCGGCCTGGCCCGCCCGCTGATCGAACTCTCCTCCACCACGGCGGTGAAGGCGGCGGTGGTGAGCGGAGCGGGTCCGGCGGTCCTGAGCGAGCTGGCGGTGGGGGAGGAACTGGCGACGCGCCGCCTGGTGCGGGTGCCGGTCGAGGGGGTGTCGCTGGCACGGGACCTGCGGGCGGTGTGGCCCACGGGGCACCGCCCGGTGGGCCCGGCGAGGGACCTGCTGTCGCTGACGCGGGCGTAGGACGTCTCCTCACCGGGGCGAAAACCCTTGGCGAGCCGGCCCGGCGGACCCGCACCATGAACCGCATGACGGCCACCGCCCCACCCGCCACCGGCGTCCGCACCCCCTGGGAAGACCTCCCCAGGGCCCTACGAGACGCCGTCGCGGACGTGCTCGGCGGACGGGTCACCCACGCCACCACCCAACCCGGCGGATTCTCCCCGGGCGCCGCCACCCGCGTCCGCTCCGCCACCGGCCACCGGGCCTTCGTCAAGGCCGTCAGCGGCGACAACAACCCCGACAGCCCGCAACTGCACCGCACCGAGGCACGGAACGCCGCCGCGCTCCCCGTCACGGTCCCGGCGCCCCGCCTGCTCGGCACCTACGACGACGGCACCTGGGTGGCCCTCGTGTACGAGGACGTCCCCGGCCGCCAACCCCACATCCCGTGGCAGAAGGCCGAGTTGGCACGCGTCCTGGACGCGGTGGCGGAACTGAGCCACACCCTCACCCCGTCCCCGCTCGACGCCCCGCCCGCCGCCACGGCCCTCGCCCGCACCTTCGACGGCTGGCAGCGACTCCTGGACGGTGAGCACGAGGGCCTCGCGGAACACCTCGGCCCCTGGACCGCCGGCCATCTGTCCCGCCTCGCGGAACTGGCCGCCCCCTGGCCCGAGGCCGTCACCGGCGACACCCTCGCCCACGGGGACCTGCGGGCGGACAACATCCTGCTCACCGGCGCCGGCCGTACCGTGTTCGTCGACTGGCCGCACGCCCTGCGTGCCACCGCCTGGTTCGACCTGCTGGTGATGCTGCCGTGCGTCCGGGCCCAGGGCGGCCCGGACCCGGAGGAGCTGTTCACGGCACACCCGCTGGGCGCGGCCGCCGACCCGGACGCCGTCACCACCGCCCTCGCGGCCGTGACCGGCTACTTCCTGTACCACTCCCTGCTGCCCCCGCCGCCCGGCATTCCCACCGTCCGGGCCTTCCAGCGGGCACAGGGCGACACGGCCCTGGCCTGGCTCCGGCGCCGGCTCACCGGGCGCTAGCGGCCGCCACCAGCCCCCGCATCACCCGCAGGTCCGTGTCCATCTCCGGATGCCACTGCACACCCAGCACCCAGGGCGGGCCGGGGAGTTCGACGGCCTCCACCGTGCCGTCCGGCGCGTGCGCCGACGCCAGGAGGCCCGCCCCGAGGCGGTCCACCGCCTGGTGGTGGTAGGTCGGTACGGAGGTCTCCTCCGGGGCGAGGTCGCCGTACACCGTGCCCGGTACGGGCTTGACCGGGTGGTGGCCGAAGACTCCCGGCACCTGAGCGTGCCCGTCGATGTGCTGGACGAGGGTGCCGCCGAGAGCGACGTTCAGCAGTTGCATGCCGCGGCAGATGCCCAGGAGGGGAACGCCGGCCGCCAGCGCCGCCCTGATCAGGGCCAGCTCCCAGGTGTCCCGGGCGCGAGCGGGCGGGCCCGTGCGGGGGTCGGGGGCGGCGCCGTAATGGACCGGCTCGACGTCCGGGCCGCCCGCGACGACCAGACCGTCGAGACGGGCCACCGTCGCGGCCGCGTGCTCCGGTGCGTCCGGCGGGAGCATCGCGGCGAGACCGCCCGCGCGTTGGACGAGTCGCGGATACCCTGCCGGCAGCAGTACCGCCTCCAGCTCCCAGACGCCCCAGCGCGCGCCGGCCTCCAGATACGTGCTGACACCGATCAGCGGTCGTACGGTCACACGGCCCTCCCAGGCTTGCAATGGCCCACGCCCATACCTTTGCGCCTGGCGGTGTCAAGAATCAAGGTCACGCCAGGAAACCGCGCAGCAGCGCCGCCGTCCCCGCGCAGTGCTCCCGCATCATCTCCCGGGCCCCGTCGGCGTCCCCGTCCAGCACCGCCTCGACCAGTGCCGCGTGCTGCCGCTGGGAGTGCTCCAGGTTGCGCACCAGGAGCGGGATGCAGTCCAGGAGGTCGTTCACCGAGGCCCTTACCGCCGCGTACTGGGCGGTCAGCGTCGGCGAGCCGCACAGTTCCGCCAGCGTGAGGTGCAGCAGCGTGTCCAGGCGCCGGTAGTCCGCCAGCGGGGCCTCCTGGGTGGCGGCCAGGGCCTCGCGCAGCCGCTGCGCCTGCTGGTCCGTGAGGCCGTGCGTCGCGCACAGACCCGCCGCACCCACCTCGAGGACCTCCCGGAAGCGCAGCACGTCCTCGATGTCCGCCTCCGCGATCCGGCGCCGCAGCTCCTCCTCGCCGACCGCGTCCTGCGCACGGGGCAGGACGAACGTGCCGCCGTACCGCCCGCGCCGCGACTCCACCAGCCCCTGGTCCTGGAGCACCTTCAGCACCTCGCGCAGCGTCACGCGGCTGATCCCGAGCCGCTCCGCGAGCTCCCGCTCGGCCGGCAGCCGTCCGCCCCCCGGTACCAGGCCGAGCCGCACGACCTGGAGGATCTGCTCCAGCGCCTCCTCGAAGCCGTTGCCCGCCCTGACCGGCCGCAGCACCGGCGTCAACCGGTCGTCCGGGCCGCCGTCAGCGTCCACCGACATATGGCCGAGCCCCCTTCCCAAGCAATGGTTCAGAGCAATACCTTATGGCTCCCGGCCCGGTCGGAAAAACGCGCAGCAGCCGAAGGAGCTCTCCCGTGGCAGACCGCACACCCCCGCTCGGCGTCGAGGAGCTGCATGCCCTCGTCGCGAGCGGTGAGATCGACACCGTCGTCCTGGCCTTCCCCGACATGCAGGGCCGGCTCCAGGGCAAGCGGTTCGCCGCCCGCTTCTTCCTCGACGAGGTACTCCACCACGGCACCGAGGGCTGCAACTACCTCCTCGCCGTCGACACCGAGATGAACACCGTCGACGGCTACGCGATGTCGTCCTGGGACCGGGGGTACGGCGACTTCGCCATGCGCCCCGACCTGAGCACCCTGCGCCGCGTGCCGTGGAACGCCGGTACGGCCCTGCTGGTCGCCGATCTCGCCTGGGAGGACGGCTCCCCGGTCGTCGCCGCGCCCCGCCAGATCCTGCGCCGCCAGCTGGAGCGGCTCGCCGAGCTCGGCTACACCGCCCAGGTCGGCACCGAGCTGGAGTTCATCGTCTTCAAGGACACCTACGAGCAGGCCTGGGACGCGAACTACCGAGGCCTGACCCCGGCGAACCAGTACAACATCGACTACTCGGTGCTGGGCACGGGACGCATCGAGCCCCTGCTCCGCCGTATCCGCAACGAAATGGCGGCCGCCGGGCTCACCGTCGAGTCCGCCAAGGGCGAGTGCAACCCCGGCCAGCACGAGATCGCCTTCCGCTACGACGAGGCCGTGGTCACCTGCGACCAGCACGCCATCTACAAGACCGGCGCCAAGGAGATCGCCGCACAGGAGGGCGTGTCGCTCACCTTCATGGCCAAGTACAACGAGCGCGAGGGCAACTCCTGCCACATCCACCTCTCGCTCGCCGACGCCGCCGGCAACAACGCGATGGCCGGCCCGGACGGGATGTCGGACGTGATGCGGTACTTCCTCGCGGGGCAGCTGGCGGCCCTCAGGGACTTCTCGCTCCTCTACGCCCCCAACATCAACTCCTACAAGCGGTTCCAGCCGGGGTCCTTCGCCCCCACGGCCGCGGCGTGGGGCCACGACAACCGCACCTGCGCCCTCCGTGTCGTGGGCCACGGCCGCTCCCTGCGCTTCGAGAACCGGCTGCCCGGCGGTGACGTCAACCCGTACCTCGCGGTCGCCGGGCTGGTCGCGGCGGGGCTGTACGGCATCGAGCAGAAGCTGGAGCTGCCGGAGGCCTGTACCGGCAACGCCTACACCGCCGAGTACGCGCACGTCCCCACCACCCTGCGCGAGGCCGCCGAGCTCTGGGAGAACAGCCCCATCGCCAAGGCGGCCTTCGGCGACGAGGTCGTCGCGCACTACCGCAACATGGCCCGCGTCGAGCTCGAAGCCTTCGACGCGGCGGTCACCGACTGGGAGCTGCGCCGCTCCTTCGAACGTCTGTGAGAGGTACTTCGTTGTCCCCGTCGTCTTTCGAGCATGAGCTGACCGTCCTCAACCCGGCCACCGAGGAGGTCGTCGCCACCGTCCCCGCCGCCACCGCGGCCGACGTGGACGCGGCCGTCACCAGGGCCGCCAAGGCGCAGGCGAAGTGGGCCGCGCTCGCACCCGCCGACCGGGCCCGGCTGCTGCGCCGGTTCGCCGACGTCGTCGACCAACACATCGAGGAACTGGCCCGGTTGGAGGTCCGCGAGGCCGGTCACCTCCTCGGCAACGCCCGCTGGGAGGCGGGCAACGTCCGTGATCTGCTGGGTTATGCGGCCGGGGGAGTGGAGCGGTTGAACGGCCGCCAGATCCCGGTCCCCGGCGGACTCGACGTCACCATCCTCGAACCGCTCGGTGTCGTCGGGGTCATCGCGCCCTGGAACTTCCCCATGCCCATCGCGGCCTGGGGTACGGCCCCCGCGCTCGCCGCCGGCAACGCCGTCGTCCTCAAGCCCGCCGAAACGACCCCGCTCACCGCCCTGCGGCTCGCCGAACTCGCCCTGGAGGCAGGCCTCCCGGACGGCCTGTTCCAGGTGCTGCCGGGCCACGGCCCGGTCGCCGGCACCGCCCTCGTCGAACACCCCGGCGTCGCGAAGATCGTGTTCACCGGCTCCACCGCCACCGGCCGTGCCGTCATGGAGCGCTGCGCCCGCCAGGTCAAGCCGGTCACCCTCGAACTCGGCGGCAAGAGCCCCAACATCGTCTTCGCGGACGCGGACCTGCGCACGGCCGTCGACCCCTTCTCCTTCCTCGACAACTCCGGCCAGGACTGCTGCGCCCGCACCCGGATCCTGGTCCAGGAGTCGGTCTACGACGAGGTCCGCGAACTGCTCGCCGACGCGGTGCACGCCGTGGTCGTCGGCGACCCCGCCGACGAGAAGACCCAGATGGGCCCGCTGATCTCCCGCCGGCAGCTGGACCGCGTACGGGCACTGGTCCCCGCCGACGCCCCCGGCCTGCGCGGCAGCGCGCCCGACGGGCCCGGCTTCTGGTTCGCGCCCACCGTCCTCACCGGCGAGGCGCCCGACTCCGAGGCCGCCCGCGAGGAGATCTTCGGCCCGGTGGCGGTCCTGCTGCCCTTCACCGACGAGGAGGACGCGATCCGGCTCGCCAACGACACCCCGTACGGCCTCTCCGGTTCCCTCTGGACCCGGGACCTGGGCCGCGCGCTGCGCGTCTCCCGGGCGGTCAAGGCGGGCAACCTGTCCGTCAACTCCCACTCCAGCGTCCGCTACTGGACCCCCTTCGGCGGCTACAAGCAGTCCGGACTCGGCCGTGAGCTCGGCCCGGACGCCCTGACCGCCTTCACCGAAACCAAGAACGTCTTCATCAGCACGGAGGGCCCCGCACAGTGACCGATCAGATCGTGTGCCGTCGTCTCGTCGGCCGCACCGCCGTCATCACCGGAGCCGGCAGCGGCATCGGTCTCGCCACCGCCCGCCGACTCGCCTCCGAGGGCGCCCACGTCGTCTGCGCCGACGTCGACGAAACCCGCGGCAAGGCCGCCGCCGACGAGGTCGGCGGGCTCTTCGTCAAGGTCGACGTGACCGACCCGGAGCAGGTCGAGGCCCTGTTCAAGACGGCGTACGACACCTACGGCAGCGTCGACGTCGCGTTCAACAACGCGGGCATCTCCCCGCCCGACGACGACTCCATCCTGGAGACCGGTCTCGAGGCCTGGAAGCGCGTCCAGGAGGTCAACCTGACCTCCGTCTACCTGTGCTGCAAGGCCGCGATCCCCTACATGCGGCGCCAGGGCAAGGGCTCCATCATCAACACGGCGTCCTTCGTGGCCCGGATGGGCGCGGCGACCTCGCAGATCTCGTACACCGCCTCCAAGGGCGGCGTGCTCGCCATGTCCCGCGAACTGGGCGTGCAGTTCGCGAGGGAGGGCATCCGCGTGAACGCCCTCTGCCCGGGCCCGGTCAACACCCCGCTGCTCCAGGAGCTGTTCGCCAAGGACCCCGAGCGGGCCGCGCGCCGGCTCGTGCACATTCCGGTCGGCCGGTTCGCCGAGGCCGAGGAGATCGCCGCCGCCGTCGCCTTCCTGGCCAGCGACGACTCCTCCTTCGTCAACGCCAGCGACTTCCTCGTGGACGGCGGCATCTCGGGGGCGTACGTCACACCGCTGTAGGTCTCGTCCTGGAGCGCCTCAATGAGCAGTTCGCTTCCCGCCCGGCCGGTACCCGGACCCCAACGCTCCGCACCTGGAGCGCTGGTGGGACGGGACCGCCTGGACGGACAACCCTGACATGCCGCAGGTAGCCGACAGTTCCTGTGCCGGCCACCTGGTGCGCCGGCGGGTGAGGACGGCCCAGGGGCCCGGCGGTCACGTCCAGTCGCCGGCCTTCACTCCCGTCCGCGGCGGACCCCTGGACCCCCGTTGACCTAAAGGAAGGTGTGGCCTTCCCCGCGGTACGTCGGGACGGTTGCCGTGACGGCGTCCCCCTCGATCAGGTGCAGCCTCTCGAACCGCTCGCACAGCTCACCGGCCTTGGCGTGCCGGAACCACACCTTGTCGCCGAGCAGCAGATCGTCCGCGGGCGTGCCGAGCAGCGGGGTCTGCACCTCGCCGGGCCCCTCCTGCGGGTCGTACGTCAGCCCCTCCGGCAGATACGGCACCGGCAGCCGGTCGGGTCCCGCCGCGCCGGAGGCCGGGTAGCCACCGCCGAGGACGGTCACGACGCCGACCCCCGGCCTGCGCACGACGGGCTGGGCGAAGAGCGCGGCCGGACGTCCGCTGAACGACGTGTAGTTGTCGAACAGCCTCGGGACGTACAGCCCCGACCCGGCGCCGATCTCCGTGACGGCGTCCTCCGCGGCGGTGTGCTGCACACTGCCCGTGCCGCCGCCGTTGACGAACTCCAGGTCCGGCACGACGGCCCGTACCGCGCGCACCACCGCGGCGCGCCGCTCGGCGAGCTCCCGGCGGGCGGTGGCCTGCATCAGCCGGACGGCCCGGGAACGCAACGGCCGTCCGGCCACCGAGTCCCCGACACCGGCGATGTGCCCCTCGTAGGCCATGATTCCCACGACCTGGAACCCGGGCCGCCGGGCCACCGCGCGTGCCATGTCGGCGACCTCGGCGGGGGAGTGCAGGGGCGAACGCCGGGCACCGACCCGCACCCTGCCGCCGAGCAGCTTCAGTGAGGTGTCCAACTCCAGGCAGACCCGGATGACTTCGGTGCCGCCCGCACGCGCCCCGTCGATGAAGGCGAGCTGCGCCGGGTCGTCGACCATCACTGTCACCGCGGCGGCGAGCTTGGGATCGGCGGCGAGTTCGGCGTATCCGGCGCGGTCGGCGGAGGGGTAGGCGAGCAGGATGTCGTCGAAGCCGCCCCGGGCCAGCCACAGGGACTCCGCGAGCGTGAAGGACATGATGCCCGCGAATCCGTCCTTCGCCAGGACGCGTTCGAGCAGCGCCCGGCACCGCACGGACTTGCTGGCGACGCGGATGGGTTTCCCCGCCGCCCGGCGGACGAGATCGTCCGCGTTGGCGTCGAAGGCGTCCAGGTCCACGATCGCGAGGGGGGCGTCGAGATGGGCGGTGGCCCGGTCGTAACGGGCCCGGTCGGCGGCGCGCGCAGTCATGAACGAAGACTGCCAGACAGGATTACCGCAGGGTAGGGGGACGTTCCGGGCAGATGCCCCCGGCCTGGCGGACTGGTTCCCGTTCGCCCAGGAACAACCCGTAGAGTGACGCGCACGCACGCAGGGCTGTCCGCCCCCCGTCGCCGCCGCGCCGGGATGCCGGCCCTTCCGTGCGGGTATGCGTGCCCGGACGGCCGTCTTCTCTGCCGGCGACTCCGACGAGGGCCCGCGCACGACCGAACGGCCCGGACATGAGGAAACGGGGGGTGCATGAGCACCGAAGCACGTCGCGCCTCGATTCCTCCACGCCCGACGACCCCACCGAGGCCGGCCCAGCCGCCGGCGGTGGGCGAGGACGGGCCAGGTGCGGAGCCGTCCGAAGAGTCGGGGCGCAGGGAAGCCGTCGAGCCGGGCGGGCGGGAGATCGTCGAGCCGGGCGGGCGGATGAGCGAGGACACCGACTGGCAGGCGTTCGGCGAGCGGAGCCGACGAAGCCCGGGAGCGCGGGGCCGGGCGACGTTCGGCGGATTCGACTGGCAGGGGCCCGAGGAGGGCGGCGCACGGGTGTCCGGCGGTCCGGACACATCGGCTCGCCAGGCATCCGGTGACGCGGGCCGACAGGACACCGCCACTACGGCGCCCCGCGCGTTCGGCGACATGAACGCGCGGCGGGAGACCGGTGTGCCGGGTGGGGAGCGGTCCCAGGCATCGGGTGCCACCGGTCGGCCGCCGATACGAACGACCAACGACTCGGGAGCCGGCTCCACACCACGCAACGGTGAGGCATGGTCTGCGTCGGACGGCCGCGGGACCGAGGGCGCACCACTCCCCGCCGCCACCGCACCCCCGAACCCTCGTACGGGCACGGGGCGGCCCCAGGTCCCCTCCGACACCGACGCCCGATCCGGCCCCCGGAACTCGAGCACCCCGTTCCCCGGCAGCACCCCGCCTCCGCCTCCGGCCTCGGCCCGCTTCCCGGACACCCCTCCGGCGCCGGACCCGAACACCCCGGGGGTTCCCGCGCAGGGTTCGCCGTCGGCGTCCGGTGCCGTACCGCCCCCGCCCGGCTCTCAGCCCTCCGTGCCCCCGCGTCGTGCCGACGCCCCCGCCGAGAGCGCGTCCGAGACGACCTTCCGGATGCGGCCGGTGCCGGCGGGGCCGGCGGTGGGTGACGGGCGTACCGGCTCGGCGTCCGCGCCCTCCGCGTCGCGGGGGCCTTCGGGCGGCACCGTTGTACCGCCCGTGCCCGACGCCCGCCCGGGCTCCGGTTCCGGTCGCCCTGGAGCCGATCCACACCGTCCGGGTGCTGCCGCAGGGCCGCAGGCCGGTGCACGGCCGGGTGCGCCCGCCCGCCCCGGATTCCCGCCGCGCCCCACGCGTGAGGCGTCGGGCGCCGGTGCCCTGCGCACGCCCTCGGCGCCCGCGGGTCCGCCGACCATGCCACCGGCGCCCGCGGGCCCGCCGGCAACGCCCCCGGTGCCCACCGGCCGGCCTTCCACGCCCCCAGCACCTCCCGGCCGGCCCTCCACGCCTCCGACCCCCGCGGAATCGTCGGCCGCCTCCCTCGCACCCGACCCCGCCCTCTCCTGGAGCGCCCCCATGCCCCCGCATGCCGGAACGCCCGGCAACGGGCGGCCCGTTGTGTCGTTCGGGGAGCCCGAGGTCGGCTACAAGGGGCGGTCGTGGGGGGTGCGGATCCCTCCCCGGATCGCCGCCGTGGCCGCGTGCGCCGTGCTCGGGCTCGGGCTCATCGGCGGTGCCGTGACCGGGAGTTGGCTGATCGGGGACTCCGGGGACGAAGGCGGCGGCGACAGGTTCGCCCAGGCCGGTGAGCTGTGGCACAGCGTGCCCGTCGACCAGCTGTTCCCGCCGATCGTGGACGGCCAGGGTGCCGGGCCCGGCGGAGCCGACCGCACATGGACGCGGATCGCCGTCGCCCCCGACAGCGGCTGCACGAACGCCTTCGATCCGCTGCTGCGCAAGGCCCTCGCCCCCGTCGGCTGCGAACGCCTCCTGCGCGCCACCTACACGGACGCCACCCAGAGCTACGTCACCACTGTCGGCCTCCTCTTCACCGACGCCGACGCCACCGCCATGCGCGAGCTCGACACCCGCTTCACCCGCGAGGGCCTGGCCGACCGCACCGACCTGATGCCCCTCCCGTACGCCGCGAAGAACACCCTCGCCGCGGACTTCGGCGCGGCGCAGCGGGCCTCGTGGACGGTCTCCGTCCTCACCGACGCCCCCGTGGTCGCGTTCGCCGTCTCCGGCTGGGCGGACGGCCGTACGGTCGACACCCCGGAGCCCGCCGAGAAGGCGATGGAGTCCGGCGACACCACCCCCGCCGCCCAGGCAGGTCTCGGCAACGAGGCCCAGGGGCTGGCCGACCGTGTCGAACGCGCCCTGCGCAAGACCGTCACCTCGCCCCCGGAGCAGTCCTCATGAGCGTCACGACCCGCCGGGCAGGACTCCTGAGCGTCCTCCTGGCCGCCTCCGTCGCCCTCGTCCCGCCCACCGCCGCGCACGCCGACGGCATCCGCGCCAAACAGTGGGCCCTGGACGCCATGCACACCCAGGAGGCCTGGCAGACCACCAAGGGCGCGGGCGTCACCGTCGCCGTCCTGGACACCGGCGTCGAGAACGACCACCCCGACCTCGTCGGCAACGTCCTCACCGGCAAGGACATGATCGGATTCGGGGCCGTGCGAGGGCAGCGGCCCTGGGCGCGGCACGGCACCGCCATGGCCGGCATCATCGCCGGTCACGGACACGGCGTGGGCAACGGCGACGGTGTCATGGGCATCGCCCCCGAGGCCAAGATCCTCCCCGTTCGCGTGATCCTGGAGGACCGCGACCCGGCCCGCGCCAGGGCCCGCAACACCCGCGGCAACGCCCTGGCCGAGGGCATCCGCTGGGCCGCCGACCACGGCGCCGACGTCATCAACCTCTCCCTCGGCGACGACTCCGCCTCCGCGCACCCCGAGGCCGGTGAGGACGACGCCGTCCAGTACGCGCTCAAGAAGGGCGCCGTCGTCGTCGCCTCGGCGGGCAACGGCGGCGAGAAGGGCGACCACATCTCCTACCCGGCCGCCTACCCGGGCGTCATCGCCGCCACCGCCGTCGACAAGTTCGGCACCCGCGCCTCCTTCTCCACCCGCCGCTGGTACGCCACGGTCGCGGCCCCCGGTGACGACGTCGTCATCGCCGACCCCGACCACAAGTACTACGAGGGCTGGGGAACCAGCGCCGCCTCCGCGTTCGTCTCGGGCGCGGTCGCCCTCGTCAAGGCCGCCCACCCGAACCTGACGCCCGCACAGATCAAGAAGCTCCTGGAGGACACGGCCCGCAACGCCCCCTCAGGCGGCCGCGACGACTCCCGCGGCTTCGGCTTCGTCGACCCCGCGGCAGCCCTGAAGGCCGCGGCCCGCCTGAAGCCGCAGGGACTGCAGCCGGCGTCCTACGGCGAGAAGTATTTCGGCTCCGGCCCCGATGCCGCCAAGTCGGACAGCGACACGGCCAGTTGGGCGGCCCCGCTCGCGGGCGGCCTGGGCGTGGCCCTGCTGATCACCGGGGTGGTCCTGTGGCGCGGCCGCCGGGGCCCCCGCCGGTCCTACGAGGGCTTCTGAGGCGGGCGAAGCCTCAGCGGGCCGCTGCGCTCGTGGCGTTCGCCGACGAGGATGCCGACGCATCCCCTCCCGTGAACACCGACACCGCCGCCTTCGCCGCCGCCTCCACCAGCGAAATCCCCTTCGCCTGTGTGGAGCTCCCCTTCGAGAGCACGGCCACCAGATACGCGTGGCCGTCCACCGTCACCCGCCCGATGCTGTTGACGTCCCACAGCCCGGTCGTGCTGCGCGGCAGCCAGCCGTTCTTCAGCGCCCACCCGGAGTCGTCGGCCGCGGCCGACACCCCCCACTGCTGGTCGGCCTCTATCCGGCCCATGAGCCCCTGAAGGTACGACCGCGAGGCCTCGCTCAGCTCCGAGTCGTCCCCGAACACCTGCTGAAGCAGGGTGAGCTGGTCGGCCGCCGTGGTCTGGGTCAGCCCCCACAGCGCCCCGTCGCCGCCCTCCGTGCCGGTCAGCCCGAACCTCTTGTTGGCGGCGTCGAGCCCGGAGGCCTTCCCGATGACGTCCCACAGCGCCGACGCCGAGGTGTTGTCGCTGTTCTCGATCATCGTGGTGGCGTACGCCTTCTCCCGTGCGCCGAGCTGTGTGCCCGCCTGCTGGTGCCGGAGCAGCAGCGCCGCCAGGATGTCGACCTTCACGATGCTCGCCGTGTCGAAGGCACTGTCGCCGTAGACGGCGCTGTCGCCCGATTGCAGGTCGAGCACCGCCGCCGAGACCTTCTCGTCGCCCGTCAGGCTCACCGCCTTCATGGCGTCGGACAGCAGCTCGTCGAGATCCACCACCGGCTCGGTCACCGCCGTCGCCTCCTCAGTCGTGGCCGCCGGGGAGGACGAGAACGACGGCGTCGGCGCCGACGATACGGTGCCGCCCCCGGAGTGCGCCTGCGCCTTCACGTACACGGTCCCCCCGGCCGTGCCGCCGGCGATGGCGACACAGGCGAGCACGGCGTACATCAAAGGCCGCAGGGGGAACCTGCGGACGTGGCGTCTGGCGGCTCTGGAGGACTCCATGCCGCCGATCGTCGGGGCGCCGACTGTGCGGGCCGTTAGACGGACGTTAGAGCTGTGTCAGCGAACTCTGAGAAACCCGTGAAAGCGGTCACGGGCGGGTTTCCGGGCCCGCACAACCGCAGCAGCAAGCCCCCTATAGGGTCGGTGACCGTGGCGAACAAGAACATTCCCGACCCCGGCTTCTCCGACGACGACGGCTCCGCCGACCCCCGGCTGAGCGCGGCGCTCGCGGCCTGGGCCGAGGACCGCGCCGCCGTGGGCCCGGTCCTGGACGCCCTCAAGGGCGCCCGGCTGCTCGTCCCCGTGGTGGCGGTGCTCGGCGAGGTCGAGGAGGACGAGAACGGGCTGCGCCGCGAGAAGACCAGCGACATGGCCGTCCCCACCCTCAAGGCCGGATCCCGCACCGCCCTGCCGGCCTTCACCTCCACCGCGTCGCTGGCCCGCTGGGACCCCGAGGCCCGTCCCGTCGCCGTACCCCTGCACCAGGCGCTGCAGGCTGCCGCGCACGAGAGGGCCGACACGGTCGTACTGGACCTGGCGGGGCCGGTGCCCTTCGAGCTGACCGGCTCCGCGTTGCTCGCCCTTGCCGAGGGACGGACCACCACGGATCCGCTCGCCGACCCTGCGGTCGTGGACGCGGTGCGTGCCGTGGTCGCCGACGTGGGTGCGGTGCTGCGTGCCTATCTCGGTCCGGGCCGGGCCGACGGCACCCTCGCCCTGGTCTTCGAGCCGGCCGTGCCGCACGACGCCGGCGTCCACGCGGTCGCGCGGCGCCTGGCCGCCGACGAAACACTGAGGGCCCGCCTGGTACGGGGCCTCGACCTGGCAGTTCTGCCGGCCGGGGCCACACCTCCGGGCGAGCCCTTGTACGTACGAGGGTGAGCTAGTGCCCCGGCATCAGCCGTAGACCGGGCCCGTGTACTTCTCGCCCGGGCCCTGACCCGGCTCGTCCGGGACGAGGGAAGCCTCGCGGAAGGCCAGCTGGAGGGACTTCAGGCCGTCGCGGAGCGGGGCCGCGTGGAAGGAGCTGATCTCGGTCGCGCTCGCGTCCAGAAGGCCGGCCAGGGCCGCCACCAGCTTGCGGGCCTCGTCCAGGTCCTTGTACTTGTCGCCCTCCTCGGTCAAGCCGAGCTTCACCGCGGCGGCGCTCATCAGGTTGACGGCGACCGTCACGATCACCTCGACGGCGGGGACCTCGGCGATGTCGCGGGTCATGTCGTCGAAGTCGGGAGAGCCGGCAGACGCGGGAGGGGTGTCACTCATGGCCCCCACGATAGAGCCCGGCGCACGGCGGTTCGCACCACCCCCGGGTTGCTGCTAACCTTGTGTAACGACCGGCTGGACATTCGCGTGTCCGGCCCACAAGTGGAGGCTCCGATCTCCCACCCGGCCGTCCCCTGGGACGGCGGGTCACCCCGGTCAGGCGGCCACCATCGTTCCGTACGGACGATGGAGTCGCCCGAAAGTGCGCCCCGCGTCATCGCGGCGGTGCTCCGGCAGTGTTGGAGCCCCGTCTGTGATCCGCCGGGGCATTTTTTGTTCCTCGGTGCGGTTAGGTCTGACAAAAAGACATACGCGGCTGTCCGCCAGACCGCCGTGTGGTGCTAACCGAGGAGGATCCATCAGCGCCGAGCCCCGCATCAACGACCGGATTCGCGTTCCCGAGGTGCGACTTGTCGGTCCCAGTGGCGAGCAGGTGGGCATCGTCCCCCTGGCCAAGGCACTGGAGCTTGCGCAGGAGTACGACCTGGACCTGGTCGAGGTCGCGGCGAACGCCCGTCCGCCCGTGTGCAAGCTCATGGACTACGGGAAGTTCAAGTACGAGTCGGCCATGAAGGCCCGTGAGGCGCGCAAGAACCAGGCGCACACGGTCATCAAGGAGATGAAGCTCCGGCCGAAGATCGACCCGCACGACTATGACACCAAGAAGGGTCACGTCGTCCGGTTCCTCAAGCAGGGCGACAAGGTCAAGATCACGATCATGTTCCGTGGTCGCGAGCAGTCCCGGCCCGAGCTGGGCTACCGACTGCTGCAGCGTCTCGCGGAGGACGTCCAGGACCTCGGCTTCATCGAGTCGAACCCGAAGCAGGACGGCCGAAACATGATCATGGTTCTCGGTCCGCACAAGAAGAAGACCGAGGCGATGGCCGAGGCCCGCCAGGCGCAGGAAGCCCGCAAGGCAGACGCGAAGGCCAACCCCGGCAAGTCGCAGAACGCCGCGGAGGGCGACCACGTCGAGGACGAGGCCGAGGTCGAGGCCGAGGCCCCGGCAGAGGCTTCCGCCGAGGCGTGACCCCGGGGGACGCGAGTCCCCAGGACACAAACCGATACAAGAGCGACGCTCACCGTGCCCGGTTTCAGGACCGGGCACCGGAGCGCCACCGACGAGGAGAGAACGGCGCTATGCCGAAGAACAAGACGCACAGCGGTTCCAGCAAGCGCTTCAAGATCACCGGCTCCGGCAAGGTGCTCCGCGAGCGCGCCGGCAAGCGCCACTACCTCGAGCACAAGACGTCGCGCCTGACGCGTCGCCTCACCGGCAACGCCGAGATGGCCCCGGGCGACGCCAAGAAGATCAAGAAGCTTCTCGGCAAGTGACGTACGCGGCGCCTTCACCGAGCGCCGTACGTCTGGACCGGGACCCCATCGATACCGGGCCGTGTGAGTCCAACCACGGCCCCGCTACAAGGAGTTAACAAGTGGCACGCGTCAAGCGGGCAGTCAACGCCCACAAGAAGCGCCGGGCGATCCTCGAGGCGGCCTCCGGCTACCGCGGTCAGCGTTCGCGCCTGTACCGCAAGGCCAAGGAGCAGGTCACCCACTCGCTGGTCTACAACTACAACGACCGCAAGAAGCGCAAGGGCGACTTCCGGCGGCTGTGGATCCAGCGCATCAACGCCGCTGCCCGCGCCAACGGCATCACGTACAACCGCTTCATCCAGGGTCTGAACGCGGCGAACATCGAGGTCGACCGCAAGATCCTGGCCGAGCTGGCCGTCAACGACGCGACGGCGTTCGCCGCGCTCGTCGAGGTCGCGCAGAAGGCTCTGCCGGCGGACGTGAACGCGCCGAAGGCCGCGTGACGCTGCGCCGGCCCTAGGCCGACGTGACTGTGTGGACCCGCAGGCAGTGATGCCTGCGGGTCCGCTGTTTCCCGGAACACATCCAAAGGTGAAGAGCATGCCCCCCGTCACCCCCGAGCTGATCTCCCCCCGTTCCCCCCGGGTCTCCGCCGCGCGGCGGCTGGCCAAGCGGAACTTCCGGGGGAAGGAGCGGCTGTTCCTGGCCGAGGGGCCGCAGGCGGTGCGGGAGGCCTCCGGGCATGGACTGGTGGAGCTGTTCGCCACCGTGGAGGCGGCGGAACGGTACGCCGACATCATCGCAGCGGCCCGGGCCGTCGGAGCCCGTGTGCACCTCGCCGCCGAGGACGTCATCGCCGACATCTCGACGACCGTCACCCCGCAGGGCCTCGTCGGGATCTGCCGGTTCCTCGACACCCCCTTCGAGGAGATCCTCGCCGCCCGGCCCCGACTCGTCGCGGTGCTCGCGAACGTGCGGGACCCCGGGAACGCCGGCACCGTGCTGCGGTGCGCCGACGCGGCCGGTGCCGAGGCCGTCGTACTGACCGACGCGTCCGTCGATCTCTACAACCCCAAGGCCGTACGGGCCTCCGTGGGCTCCCTCTTCCACCTGCCCGTCGCCGTCGGTGTGCCCGTGGAGGAGGCCGTCGAGGGTCTCCGGCGGGCCGGTGTGCGGATCCTCGCCGCCGACGGGGCCGGGACGGACGACCTCGACGCCGAGCTCGACCAGGGCACCATGGGCGGGCCGACCGCCTGGGTGTTCGGCAACGAGGCCTGGGGGCTTCCGGAGGAGACCCGCGCACTCGCGGACGCCGTGGTGCGCGTTCCGATCCACGGGAAGGCCGAGAGCCTGAACCTCGCCACCGCGGCCGCCGTATGTCTCTATGCGTCAGCCCGTGCACAGCGCGCCCCCGGAGGGTGCCGCTCCGTCACCGAGAACCAGTAGGGTGACCAGCTCGGGGGCCCTGCGCCGTCGGAGAGGTGGGGTACGGGGATGAGTGTCGGCACGAGGAGCGCCCAGGACGTGTCCGGAGCCTGTGCCGGTGGTGCCGCCGAGCTCGGCATCGATCCCGACCAGCTGCCCGACGGTCTCGTCGTCGCGGACGAGCAGGGCCGCGTGATCTGCTTCAACGCAGCCGCGGCCCGGATCACCGCCCTCCCCGCCGAGGACGCCCTCGGACAGCGGCTGGAGAAGGCCCTCCCGTTAGAGGACCTCGAGGGACGGCGCTGGTGGCAGCTGACCGATCCGTACGGCGGCCTCGCCATCCGCAGGCGGCAGCCCGAACGGAATCTGCTGCTGCCGGGCGGCCGTGAGGTCCTCGTCTCCGCGCAGTACGTGCGCACCCGGCCGACCGGGCCCGTCCACCGTGTCGTCGTCGCCCTCCGGGACACCGAGGCCCGCCGCCGCACCGAGCGCAGCCACGCCGAGCTGATCGCCACCGTGGCCCACGAACTCAGGTCCCCGCTCACCTCCGTCAAGGGCTTCACCGCGACCCTCCTCGCCAAGTGGGAGAGGTTCACCGACGACCAGAAACGGCTGATGCTGGAGACCGTCGACGCCGACGCCGACCGGGTCACCCGGCTCATCGCCGAGCTCCTCGACATCTCCCGCATCGACTCCGGGCGCCTGGAGGTCAGGCGCCAGCCCGTCGACATCGGCGCCGCCGTCGGACGCCACATCCAGGCCTACGTCGCCGCGGGCCTCGCCGCCGACCGGTTCCTGCTCCGCCTCGAGCAGCCGCTGCCCGCCCTGTGGGCCGACCCCGACAAGATCGACCAGGTGCTCAGCAACCTGCTGGAAAATGCGGTGCGCCACGGCGAGGGAACCGTCACGATTGACATCACGCCCACGGAGTCGCCCCGCGAAGGGGAGGACACCGGCACGTCGGTCACGGTGAGCGACGAGGGTCCCGGCATCCCGGAGGAGTCCATGAACCGCGTCTTCACCCGCTTCTGGCGGGGCAGCAAGCGCGGTGGCACCGGCCTCGGGCTCTACATCGTCAAGGGCATCGTCGAAGCCCACGGCGGCACCATCACGGTCGGCCGCGCCCCCCAGGGCGGCGCCGAGTTCCGATTTACGTTGCCCGTGAGCGCTCCGGCCTACCTGACCTGAGACCGGCCTGAGCAGCCCGCGGGCGTATCCGTACACCTCCACCCCGTTAGACTCGGCCCTTGGCACCCATGTGTCCCATGGACGGCCCTCTGACCTCTGAGTGAGTCGGTGACGGGGACCTTCAGCCAGCCAATCGGAAGCACGGGAAGAGATGTCGGCACCGAACAAGTCGTACGACCCTGTAGAGGTCGAGGCCCTGAAACCGGAAGAGATCGAGCGCATGCGGGACGAGGCGCTCGCCGCCTTCGCCGCAGCGAGCTCCCTCGACGCGCTCCAGGAGGCCAAGGTCGCCCACACCGGGGGCACCTCCCCGCTGGCCCTCGCCAACCGCGAGATCGGCGCCCTGCCCCCGCACGCCAAGGCCGCCGCAGGCAAGCTCGTCGGCCAGGCCCGGGGCGCGGTGAACAAGGCCCTCGCCGGCCGTCAGGCCGAGCTGGAGGCCGAGCGCGACCAGCGCGTGCTGGTCGAGGAGGCGGTGGACGTCACGCTGCCGTACGACCGCGTACCGGCCGGCGCCCGCCACCCGCTCACCACGCTCTCCGAGCGCATCGAGGACGTCTTCGTGGCCATGGGCTACGAGGTCGCCGAGGGCCCGCAGGTCGAGGCCGAGTGGTTCAACTTCGACGCGCTCAACATCGGCCCGGACCACCCGGCCCGCGGCGAGCAGGACACCTTCTTCGTCGAGGGCCCCCAGGGCGGCACCGAGTCCGGTGTCGTGCTGCGCACCCACACCTCGCCCGTGCAGATCCGCTCGCTGCTCAGCCGTGAGCTGCCGGTGTACGTGATCTGCCCCGGTGTCGTCTACCGCACCGACGAGCTGGACGCCACGCACACCCCCGTCTTCCGCCAGGTCGAACTGCTGGCCGTCGACGAGGGCCTGACCATGGCCGACCTCAAGGGCACCATGGACCACATGGTCCAGGCCCTGTTCGGCGAGGGCATGAAGACCCGGCTGCGCCCGAACTTCTTCCCCTTCACCGAGCCGTCCGCCGAGATGGACATGGTGTGCTACGTCTGCCGCGGCGAGTCCGTCGGCAACCCCGACCGCCCCTGCCGCACCTGCTCCTCGGAGGGCTGGATCGAGCTGGGCGGCTGCGGAATGGTCAACCCCAAGGTGCTGACCGCCTGTGGCGTCGACCCGCAGAAGTACAGCGGCTTCGCCTTCGGGTTCGGCATCGAGCGGATGCTGATGTTCCGCCACAACGTCGAGGACATGCGAGACATGGTCGAGGGTGACGTCCGGTTCACCCGGCCGTTCGGGATGGAGATCTGATGCGGGTCCCGCTTTCTTGGCTGCGGGAGTACGTCGACCTGCCGGCGACCGAAACCGGCCGTGACGTCCAGGCCAAGCTCGTTTCCGCAGGGCTCGAGGTCGAGACCGTCGAGCACCTCGGCGCCGACCTCAAGGGCCCCCTGGTCGTCGGCCAGGTGCTGACCATCGAGGAGCTGGAGGGCTTCAAGAAGCCGATCCGCTTCTGCACGGTCGACGTCGGTCAGGCCAACGGCACGGGCGAGCCGCAGGAGATCGTCTGCGGCGCCCGGAACTTCGTCGTCGGCGACAAGGTCGTGGTCGTGCTCCCGGGTGCCACGCTGCCCGGCGGTTTCTCGATCTCGGCCCGCAAGACCTACGGCAAGACCTCCCACGGCATGATCTGCTCCGGCGACGAGCTGGGCATGGGCGACGACGGCAGCCACGGCATCATCGTGCTGCCGCCGGAGACCGAGGTCGGCAAGGACGCCATCGAGCTCCTGGAGCTGGTCGACGAGGTCCTGGACATCGCCGTCACCGCCAACCGCGGCGACTGCCTGTCCATCCGGGGCGTGGCCCGCGAGGCCGCGATCGCCTACGGTCTGCCGCTGCGCGACCCGGCCCTGCTCGACGTCCCGGGCCCGAACGCCTTCGGCTACCCGGTGCAGGTCTCCGACCCGTTCGGCTGCGACCGCTTCACGGCCCGTACGGTGACCGGTCTCAGCCCCGAGGCGCGCTCCCCGCTCTGGCTCCAGCGCCGTCTGCAGAAGGTCGGCATGCGCCCGATCTCGCTCGCCGTCGACGTCACCAACTACGTGATGATGGAGCTCGGCCAGCCGCTGCACGCCTACGACCGCACGCTGGTCCAGGGCACCATCGGCGTCCGCCGGGCCGCGGAGGGCGAGCAGATCAAGACCCTCGACGGCGTCGAGCGGAAGCTGCACGCCGAGGACCTGGTGATCACCGACGACCGTGGCCCCATCGGCCTCGCCGGCGTCATGGGCGGCGCCAACACGGAGATCGCGGACCACGCCGAGGGCGAAGGCACCACCGACGTGGTCATCGAGGCTGCCCACTTCGACGCGGTCTCCATCGCGCGTACGGCCCGGCGCCACAAGCTGTCCTCCGAGGCGTCCCGGCGCTTCGAGCGCGGCGTCGACCCGCAGGCCGCCGCCGCTGCCGCGCAGCGCACGGTCGACCTGCTGGTGCTGCTCGCGGGCGGCACCGCCGAGGCCGGTGTCACCGAGGTCGTCGCCCCGTCGGCCCCGCACACGATCAGCGTCCCGGCGAACCACCCGGACAAGGTCGCGGGTGTCTCCTACGGCCGCGAGACCGTCGTACGCCGTCTCCAGGAGGTCGGCTGCGACGTGTACGGGCAGGACGAGCTGATCGTCACGGTGCCGTCCTGGCGTCCCGACCTCCAGGAGATCAACGACCTGGCCGAAGAGGTCATCCGGCTGGAGGGCTACGAGAACCTGCCCTCCACGCTGCCCAGGCCGCCGGCCGGCCGTGGCCTGACCCACCGCCAGCGGCTGCACCGCCGGGCCGGGCGGGCGCTGGCGGGTGCCGGGTACGTCGAGGCGCCGAACTACCCCTTCGTCTCCGAGCAGGTCTTCGACCAGCTGGGCCTGGAGGCCGGCGACCCGGCTCGCCGTGTCGTCAGGCTGACCAACCCGCTGAACGACGAGGAGCCCGCACTGCGTACGTCGCTGCTGCCGGGGCTGCTCGGTGCCCTGCGGCGCAACGACGGGCGGGGTTCGCACGATCTGGCGCTGTTCGAGACCGGGCTGGTCTTCCTGCCGCGCTCGGAGCAGCGCGTCGCCGCGGTGCTGCCGGTGGACCGGCGTCCCACGGACGCGGAGATCGCCGAACTGGACGCCGCGCTGCCGGAACAGCCGCGGCACGTGGCCGTGGTGCTCGCCGGTGCGCGGGAGCAGGCCGGCTGGTGGGGCAAGGGCCGTCCGGCCGACTGGGCCGACGCGGTCGAGGCCGGGCGCCTGGTCGCGCGTGAGGCAGGCGCCGAGCTGGTCGTGCGGGGCGGTCAGTACGGGCCGTGGCACCCGGGCCGCTGTGCCGAGTTCGTGGTCGTCGTGGACGGGGCCGAGACGGTCGTCGGTCACGCCGGTGAGCTGCATCCGCGGGTGGTGAAGGCGTTCGGGCTGCCGACGCGCACCTCCGCGATGGAGCTGGACCTGGATGTCCTCGAGGCGGTCGGCGACGACACCCCGCAGGCGCCGGCCATCTCCACGTTCCCGGTGGCCACCCAGGATGTCGCCCTGGTCGTCGACAAGTTCGTGCCGCACGCCGAGGTCGAGACCGCGCTGCGTGAGGGCGCGGGTGAACTCCTCGAAGGGATCCGGCTGTTCGACGTGTACGAGAACGAGGAGCAGCTGGGGGACGGCAAGAAGTCCCTGGCCTATGCGCTGCGATTCCGTGCGGGGGATCGGACCCTGACCGTGGACGAGGCTTCCGCGGCCCGGGACGCGGCGGTCGCCCTCGCCGGGGAGCGTACGGGGGCTGTGCTCCGAGGTTGAGCGTGCGGGGAGTGCGGTCACCTCACTCGATAGGGTGAGTCCCCCCAGTGATCTGGCCCTTTTGGCCCATGTGGTCGACAGAATCGGACCGGCCTTTCGAGGTCGGTCCGATTGCGTGTGCAGGGCCTAGTTGGGGGGCCATCGGCATGAAGTGCTTGAGGGCTGCGGTGCCTCGTGTCGGGCGTGCCGTTCGCCTCGCCGTCCGCAGAGGTCACCGGAAGTCGCGCCGTGTGCTGACGTTCGGGCTGCCCACGGTGTGGGGCGCCGCCGCGATCACGTACAAGCTGACCTGCCCGCTCGCGCAGCAGAACGGCCTGGGCGCGCGGGTCGCCAGCAGCGCCGTGTTCTTCGCGGTGGGCACCGGACTGATCGTCCATGTCCGGCGCGCCCTGCTGCGGGAGCTCAGACAGGCCCGCCAGGTCGCGGGCGCCGCCCAGAGAGCGCTGCTGCGCCCGTTGCCCCCGCGCATCGGCGGGCTCACCGTGGCCGCGGCCCAGATGTCCGCCGACCGGGGCGCCACCATCGGCGGCGACCTGTACGAGGCCGTCGCCACGGAACACGGTGTACGGGTCGTCATGGGCGATGTCCGCGGCCACGGCCTCGCCGCCATCGGTACGGCCGCCGCGGTCCTCGGCAGCTTTCGTGAGGCCGTCCACGACGAGCCCGAACTCGCCGGGGTGCTGCGCAGACTGGACCGTGCGTTCGCCCGGCACCTGAGGGAGCGCACCGAACGTGACGGTACGGCCGCCGAGGAGTTCGTCACCGTACTGCTGCTCGAGATCGGTGGGGACGGTGAGCTGCGCGCACTGAACTGCGGTCATCCTTGGCCGTACTTGCTCAGTGGATCAAGGGTCGAATCACTTTCCTCTGCGGACCCCCTGCCACCCCTCGGCCCGTTCCCGCTGCCCTGCGACTTGTCGGGACTCCACCGCGGCCATCTGCTGCCGGACGAAACCCTGGTCCTGCACACGGACGGTGCCGAGGACGCCAGGGATGCTCATGGCCGGTTCTTTTCTTTGCCGGAGGTACTTCGTGAAGCATCGCGGAGCGCACCCAACGGTGTACTAGGTGCTGTTTTCGACTCCCTACGGCACCACACGGGCGGTACCCCAACGGACGACGTCGCCCTACTGGTGCTGAGAAACGAACGGCAACACCCGTCTACCTCAGGGGCGCGGGGAACCGCGCCACCAGCCACGATGCACCCGCAGCCGACAACGCACCTCTAGCGGCACGGTTCAGCCCACGGCCGGGCCACCGCACTGTACGAGGGGGAGCAGGCGGCCCGGCCGGCCTCTTACGAGGTATTTCAGTCAACCGGGTGGAAACTCTCCGCGACAGTGCGCACACCCTGCGGATTCGAGCACTCCGTTCACACCCCGTGTGAAGACGAACCCACTAATCTGTCGGCACCGAGCCACCCGGGGGGCACAGATGCAGCCCAACACTCTGCTCGACGCGATCCTCGACGAAGCCGGGATCTCGCACGCCGGGCTTGCCGCACATGTGAATCAGGCCGGGAGGGCACGCGGCCTCGCGCTCAGGTACGAACACACCGCCGTGGCGCGGTGGTTGAAGGGCCAGCGCCCGCGCGGTCAGGTGCCCGACCTGATCTGCGAGGTGCTCGCGGGCCGGCTCCAACGTCCCGTCACCCTCGACGACATCGGCCTCGGCGTGCCCGGCGAACCCTCGGCCCCGCACGGCACCTCGCTGTCCGGTTTCGTCGAGCGGGCCACCGCGCTGTGGCGCTCCGACGAACAGCAGCGCCCGCACATCCTGGGCGCCCCCGCGGTCACCGGCACGCCGGCCGTCATGCCCGTGTGGGAGTGGGAGAACCCGCCCGAGGACGTCGACGTCTCCCGAGGCGGCCGGCACCGGGTCACCCACTCCGACATCGCGATGCTCCGCGCGGCCCGCACCCACTACGAGCAGATGTACCGCAAGGCCGGCGGCATAGCGACCCGCACCCGGATCGTCGGCTTCCTCAACGCCGAGGCCGCCCCGCTGCTGCGCGGCAGCTACACCGACGAGACGGGCCGCCAACTGCACCGCGCCACCGGCGGGTTGGTCGCCGTCGCCGGGATCTGCGCCTACGACTCCGATGCCCACGGCCTCGCCCAGCGCTACTTCCACCAGGCCCTCAGGCTCGCCAAGGCCAGCGGCGACCGCGGACTCGGCGCGTATGTCATCGCGCTGCTGGTCAACCAGGCCCTGTTCATGCGGGAGTACCGCCAGGCCGTCGCCTTCGCGGAGGCCGCGCTGCGGGCCGCCGGCAAGCACATCACCCCGGCGCTCGCCTGTGATCTCTACGCGATGCAGGCCAAGGCGTACGCCCACCTCGGCGACGGTACGACCGCGCTGTCCTGCATCCGGCGGGCCGAGCAGGCCGCCGAACGCATCCGGCGGGGTTACGAGCCCGATGAGACCGGCTATGTCCAGCCGGGCCTCGTCAACGTCCAGGTGGCGGAGGCGCTCCTCAGCCTCGGCGAGCTCGCGGCGGCGGCCGCTCACGCCGCGGCCGCCGTCGACAACCCGGCCCATGACCGGGGCCGGGTGCACCGCCTCGCCATGCTCAGCACGATCGAACTGCGTCAGGGCAACGCCGACAAGGCGGTGGCCACCGCCGTACAGATGGCGGAACAGGCGCGGGGAATGGAGTCCCAGCGGCTGCGCGACAGACTCAGAGCGGTCCGCGAGCACCTGGTCCGCAGCGGCTGCGCGGGCACCGCCGAGGCAGCCGAACTGATCGACGGCGCACTGCGCGTACCGCTGTAGGAGGGCACGCGTACGCCGACAGCCACAGTCCCTGCTGCGATATTGCCACTTACTCGACGGAAGGTGGCAGAACTGTGCAGTGGACGAAACAGAACGAACAAACTGTGTATGAAAATCGCTGGTTCAGCGTCAATCTGGCCGATGTCGAGTTGCCGGACGGTCGGCATCTCGACCACTTCCTGATACGACTGCGGCCCGTCGCCGTCGCCACGGTGGTGAACGAGGCCAACGAGGTCCTCCTGCTGTGGCGTCACCGTTTCATCACCGACAGCTGGGGTTGGGAACTCGCCGCGGGTGTGGTCGAGGACGGCGAGGACATCGCCGTCGCGGCCGCCAGGGAACTCGAGGAAGAGACCGGCTGGCGACCGGGCCCGCTCCAGCACCTCATGAGCGTGGAGCCCTCCAACGGGCTCACCGACGCCCGGCACCACATCTACTGGGCCGACGAGGGCGAGTACGTCGGGCACCCCGTGGACGACTTCGAGTCGGACCGCCGGGAATGGGTCCCCCTGAAGCTCGTTCCCGACATGGTCGCCCGTGGGGAGGTCCCGGCCGCCAACATGGCGGCCGCGTTACTCCTGTTGCACCATCTGAGGCTCGGTCAGGACACTTAGGGCCTGTCCGGCGGATCATCCCGGCGTCGCGGGCTCGGCTCGGCCGGTCCGCACTGCTTTCAGCCGGCCTGATCCGCCGGACAGACCCTGGCCCTGATCCCCCACCCGAGCGTCCCGAAGCCTCAGTGACCGAGGGCCTGCCAGATCGCCACGACGAGCGCGCCCACGGCGGTGATCGCCGCAACCGCGGGAAGCGGCCAGCGGGCGTGCTCCAGGGCGATGATCCGTGCGCTCAGATCGTCGATCTCCTTGTCCGTCTCCTCCGTACGGTGACTGAGCAGTGCGAGGCCTCCCTCGACGCGGGCGTACGCGACATCGAGGCGGCGTCGTAACTCTGCGAGTTCTCCATGGATCACGGGATGCTCCGGTTCGGCGGTCACTGGTCCGCTCCTTTCCGTAGTCGTCACATCCCTTGCATGCGCATGAAGAGTCAACTCGCCTGGTGGGCGCGTGGGGAGAGTGTGCGACGGGCATATGCGGGCCCGGCGCGCACACGGTGTGTGAATGCCACGGGCCCGGCACTCGGAAGAGTGCCGGGCCCGCGTTCGTAGCACTGTGTCATCAGCACCCTGGAACGGACAGGGTGCGGGTCAGTCGTAGGTGTAGAAGCCGGAGCCGGACTTCCGGCCGAGCCGGCCGGCGTCGACCATGCGCTGGAGCAGCGGGGGAGCGGCGTACAGCGGCTCCTTGTACTCCTCGTACATCGAGAAGGCCACCGAGGCGACGGTGTCCAGGCCGATCAGGTCGGACAGCTTCAGCGGGCCCATCGGGTGGGCGCAGCCCAGCTCCATGCCGTTGTCGATGTCCTCGCGGCTCGCGATGCCCGACTCGAACATCCGGATCGCGGACAGGAGATACGGGATCAGCAGCGCGTTGACCACGAAGCCGGAGCGGTCCTGGGCGCGGATCGCGTGCTTGCCGAGCAGCTTCTCGGCGAACTGCTGGGCGCGGGCCAGCGTGCCCTCCGACGTCGTGAGCGCCGGGATCAGCTCGACGAGCTTCTGCACCGGGGCCGGGTTGAAGAAGTGGATGCCGACGACCTGGTCGGGCCGCGAGGTGGCGACCGCCAGCCTCACCAGCGGGATGGACGAGGTGTTGGAGGCCAGGATCGCGTCCGGGCGGGTCACCACCTGGTCGAGCACCTGGAAGATCTCGGTCTTGACCTGCTCGTTCTCCACGACGGCCTCGATGACCAGGTCGCGGTCGGCGAACTCGCCGAGGTCGGTGGTGAAGCTCAGACGTGCCTGCGTCGCCGCCAGCTCGTCTTCCGTGATCTTGCCCCGTTCGGCGGCCTTGGTCAGGGAGTTGAACAGCCGGGTGCGGCCGATCTCCAGGGCCTCGCCGGTGGTCTCGGCGACCTTCACGTCCAGGCCGGCGCGGGCGCACACCTCGGCGATGCCCGCCCCCATCTGGCCGCAGCCCACCACTCCGACGCGCGCGATGTCTCCCGCCGGGAAGTCCGTCACTTCGTCCCTTTCGCTGATCTTCACCTGGTGGCAGGTCGGCCGTTGTCCGGTTCCTGCTCCGTTCGTGCACGTTACTCTCAAGTATCGATGATCGATCGCCGGGGTCCGTCATCCGTCGGGCATTCTGGGGCGCGGAGACGATCCGTGACCGAGCGGATCCATGGTGTTGGGGGAGTGTGCACATGGGGCGTCTGTCGCGCCGGGCCTTCGCGTTGGCTGCGCTGTCGACCATGACCTCGGCCTCGGCCTCGGGAGCGGCGGCGGCACCGCGGCATCCGAGGCGGGCGGCGACCGGGATGCGGGGCGTGTGGCTCGCCACCGTGTCCAACCGGGACTGGCCGTCCAAGCCGGGGCTGACCGCCGCACAGCAGCGCGCGGAGCTGATCGCCCACCTCGACCGGGCGGCGGCGGACCGCCTGAACGCGGTGATGTTCCAGGTACGGCCCACCGCCGACGCCCTGTGGCCCTCGCCGTACGAGCCCTGGTCGCAGTACCTCACCGGGACCCAGGGCGAGAACCCCGGCTGGGACCCGCTCGGCACGGCCGTGGCCGAGGCGCACCGGCGGGGCCTGCAACTGCACGCCTGGTTCAACCCGTACCGCATCGCCAACCACGCGGACCCGACCCGGCTGGTCGCCTCCCACCCCGCCCGCCGGCACCCGGACTGGGTGGTGACGTACGGCGGGAAGCTCTACTACAACCCCGGGCTGCCCGAGGTCCGCGCCTTCGTCCAGGACGCGATCCTCGACGCGCTGCACAGGTACCCGGTGGACGCGGTCCACTTCGACGACTACTTCTACCCGTACCCGGTGGCCGGCCAGACCTTCGACGACGACGCGGCCTACGACGCGTACGGCGGCGCCTTCCCGAACCGGGCCGACTGGCGGCGGGACAACATCGACAAGCTGGTCCTGGAGACCGCGGCCCGCATCAAACGGATCCGGCCCACCGCACAGTTCGGCATCAGCCCCTTCGGGGTGTGGCGCAACGCCGCCACCGACCCGCTCGGCTCGGACACACGCGCGGGGGTGCAGTCGTACGACGACAACTTCGCGGACACCCGCAAGTGGGTGCGCGAGGGCTGGATCGACTACCTCGTGCCGCAGCTCTACTGGAACATCGGCTTCGCCGCCGCCGACTACGCGAAACTGGTGCCCTGGTGGGCGAAGCAGGCGCAGGGGAGCAGGACCAAGCTGTACCTGGGCGAGGCCCTCTACAAGGCGGGGGACCCGGCGCAGCCCGCGGCCTGGCAGGACCCCGCGGAACTGTCCCGGCACCTCACGCTCGCGCGCGACTGCAAGCAGGTGCGCGGGCATGTCTTCTTCGCCGCGCGGGAGCTCGCCTCGGACCCGATCGGGGCGATGGCGCGGGTGGTCGCCGACCACTACCAGGCGCCGGCGGCTCCCCCGCGCCGTGTCACCGGCCGGTCTGCTGGAACCGGTGCCTGATCTCGGTGTCGGGGCCGGGTGAGCACACGCCCTCGTGCCCGTCCTCGAAGCGGACGCGGTACGGGGGGTTGCCCTCCTGACCCAGCACTTCGACGATCTCGCCGACCTTGTCCTGCTGTCCGACCACCCTGCCGTGCTGGACAAGCTGGTCGCCCACGGTTGCACGCATCGTCTGGGTCTCCTCACCAAGTGCGGGAGCAGCGGTCCGTGGCCCCGATTTTACGGCGCGGGAGCCCGATTGAGACCGGCGCGTGCGCGCCGCTCAGCCCCGCGCCCGCTGGGTGACGGCGATGCACACGAGCACCGCCGCGGCCGTCAGCGGGGCGGCCACCGTCAGGTGCTCGCCGAGCAGCAGCACCGACCACACCAGTGTGAGCAGGGGCTGGGCCAACTGCAACTGGCTGGCCTTGGGGATCCCGATCGCCGCCATGCCCCGGTACCAGACGACCAGGCCGAGGAACTGCGAGCCCGCCGCCACCCACAGCAGCCCGGCGACGCTGTGCACGGTGAGGTGCACCGGTTCGTACGACAGCGCGAGCGCCGCCGCCGGCACGCCGATCGGCAGGCACAGCACCAGCGCCCAGGCGATGACCTGCCAGCCGGGCATCACCCGGGCCAGCCGGCCGCCCTCGGTGTAGCCGGCGGCGCACACCAGGAGCGCGGCGAAGAGATACAGGTCGGCGGTGGTCAGGGCGCCCCCGCTCTGCTGCACCGTGAAGGCGACCACCGCGGCCGCGCCCGCGAGGGCGGCCGTCCAGAAGGTGCGCGAGGGGCGGGTGCCCATGCGCAGGGCCGACAGCAGCGCGGTCGTCAGGGGCAGCAGACCCACCACGACGGCGGCGTGCGCGGTGGTGGACGTCTGCAGGGCGAGCGTGGTCAGCAGCGGGAAGCCGACCACCACCCCGAGGGCGACGACCGCGAGTCCCGGCCGGTCACGGCGGCTCGGCATCGGGACCCGCAGCGCCGACAGACAGCCCGCGGCGATGAGGGCCGCGAGGACGCTGCGCACGGCGACGAGGGACCAGGGCCCGAAGCCCTCAAGACCCCACGCCGTGGCGGGGAAGGTGAGGGAGAAGGCGGCGACGCCGAGGGCGGCCTGGAGGGTGCCGAAGCTCTTGGTGGGAGCGGGGACCGCTATCCCGGTCGATGCGATAGCGCTACTCTGTACTCTCATGCAAGAGCGTAGCAGCGTCACCGACCTCGCAAAACAGCTGCGGCAAGAGCTTGACCGATACTCTCCTGGTGGAAAGCTCCCATCGAGCCGGGCCCTGGTCGACCGGTTCAGAGTCAGCCCGGTGACCGTCTCGCGTGCCCTCGCCCAGCTCGCCGCCGAGGGGCTTGTGGTCACCCGGCCGGGCGCGGGTGCCTACCGGGCGGCGGCGCGTACTTCCGCCGCTCCGGCCGGGGACACCTCCTGGCAGGAGGTCGCGCTCAGCGCGGACGGCGCCGCAGACCTCGTACCGCGCTCGGTGGACGCGTCCGGTGTCCTGGTCTCGCTGGCCGCCCCGCCGCCCGGAGTGGTCGAGTTCAACGGCGGCTATCTGCACCCCTCCCTGCAGCCGGAGCGCGCCATGTCCGCGGCCCTGGCGCGCGCCGGCCGCCGACCCGGAGCCTGGGGCCGACCGCCGACGGAGGGTCTGCCGGAACTGCGCGAGTGGTTCGCGCGGAACATCGGCGGTGCCGTCACGGCAGCGGAGGTGCTGATCACCGCGGGCGGCCAGTCGGCGCTCACGACGGCGTTGCGCGCGCTGGCCCCGCCCGGCGCACCCGTGCTCGTCGAGTCGCCCACCTATCCCGGCATGCTGGCGATCGCGCGCTCCGCCGGCCTTCGCCCCGTCCCCGTCCCGGTGGACGCGGACGGTGTGAAACCGGCCCTGCTCGCCGACGCCTTCCGGGCGACCGGCGCCCGGGTGTTCGTCTGCCAGCCGCTGTTCCAGAACCCGACCGGCGCTGTGCTGGCCCCCGAGCGCCGGGGCGAGGTGCTGCGCATCGCCCGCGAGGCCGGGGCCTTCGTCGTCGAGGACGATTTCGTACGACGGCTCGTGCACGAGGACGCCGGCCCGCTGCCGCGACCGCTGGCCGCCGACGATCCCGACGGGGTCGTCGTCCATGTCGGCTCCCTGACCAAGGCGACCTCGCCCAGCTTCCGGGTGAGCGCGCTCGCCGCTCGCGGCCCGGTGCTGGAGCGGCTCCGCGCGATCCAGATCGTCGACACCTTCTTCGTCCCCCGCCCGCTCCAGGAAGCGGCCCTGGAACTCGTCGGCTCCCCGGCCTGGCCCCGTCATCTGCGCACGATCTCGGCGGAGTTGAAGGCCCGCCGGGACGCCATGACCGCCACCCTCCGCCTCGAACTGCCCGAACTCGCCCTGCCGCACATCCCGTCGGGCGGCTACCACCTCTGGCTGCGCCTCCCGGACGGCACGGACGAGGCCGCCCTGACCACCGCGGCCCTGCGCGCGGGCGTCGCGATCACCCCCGGCCGCCCGTACTTCAGCGCGGAACCCCCGGCGGGCCATGTGAGGCTGAGCTTCGCGGCCGTGGCCGGGGTGGGGGAGATCGCGGAAGGGGTACGGCGCCTCCGCACGGCCTGTGACGAGGTGCTCCCGGCGAAAAACGCTCGACTCCGCCGTCCGTGACTGCCAACGTCACGTCCATGACCGACACCCCACCCCTCGCCGAGGGCTACGAGATCTCCACCGACCCCGACCGCATCGACGCCGGGCGGGTGCACCACTGGCTGTCGACCGACGCGTACTGGGCGATCGGCCGGCCGCGGGAGAAGCAGGACCGGGCGATCGCCGGGTCGCTCAACTTCGGCGTGTACGCGATGGAATCGGGGGATCAGGTGGCTTATGCCCGCGTGATCACCGACCTGGCCAGTTTCGCCTGGCTGTGCGACGTGTACGTGGACCGGTCCGTGCGGGGCGAGGGGATCGGTACGGCGTTGGTCGGTGCCGTGCGCGAGCACCTGCGGCCCTACGGCCTCAAACGCATTCTGCTCGCCACCCACGACGCCCACGGGGTGTACGAGAAGCTCGGCTTCGCGCCGCTCGCGAAGCCGGATCACTGGATGGCGCTCGTCTTCGGGCAGTGAGCCCCGGCGCACCCTGGATAACTCCCCGGTAACGCCTCTTGACCTGCGCACTTTCACAGCTCACGATCGCCGCATGCAACTACGGGTCACGTTCGTCGCCGCCGCGCGCAGCTCCTCACTGCTCGCGGAGCGGTTCGAGGACGACCGTCCGCTCGACCAGGCCGGCTGGGACGAGGTGCTGGGCGTGGCGCACGACCTGCTGCCGCTCGCGGCGGCCGAGTTGCGGTACTGCTCGCCCACTCCGCGCAGCCGTGCCACCGGGGACGCCCTCGGTTACTCCCCGCTGGTCCAACTCGCTCTGCGCGACTGCGACATGGGGCGCTGGCGCGGGCTGACCCTCGGCGAGGCGATGGCCCGCGAGCCGGAGTCCGTGGACGCCTGGCTCGCCGACCCGCGGGCGACCCCGCACGGCGGCGAGTCACTGCTCGACTTCATCACCCGCGTCGGCGGCTGGCTCGACACCCGGCCCGTCGGCGACGGCGGCCGTATCGTCGCCGTCGCCGAACCGGCCGTGATCCGCGCAGCCCTGGTCTACGCGCTGAAGGCCCCGCCGTCGACCTACTGGAACATCGACGTACGTCCGCTGTCGGCGACCACCGTGACCGGCAGGGCCGGCCGGTGGAATCTCCGTTTCGAGGGCGCCCCGGCTCAGCCCTCGCGCGTGTAGTCGGTCGTCAGGACCAGGTCCTTCGCCGGGCCGCCGACCCGCCACACCGTGCGCCAGTGGTCCACGTCCAGGACGCTGAAGTCGCCGCGGTAGAGGTCCGCCGCGCAGGGGTGGTCGGCGACATGGTGGCCGGACGTCAGGTCCAGGTCGTGGAAGGGGCGCCCGTCGGAGAAGCGGACGTCGGCCGTGCCCGGAGTCCTGCCCGGCAGGAAGCGGAGTGTGCGTTCCGCGGGGCGCGGGACGCCCTGCCAGACGAAGATGCCCGACTCCTGGGACACCAGTCCACCGGCTTCCACTCGGCCGAAAGCGGTCGTACCGGAGAACTCCCCTTCGTCTCCGTCGGCCAGATCCCGCACGGTTCGCTCGGTCCGCCAGTCCCCGGCCAGATACGTCAGCACATCCGTCACTGGCCAGAACTCGCTCATCCGTCCCTCACTTCCGACACTTTCGGTCTCGCGCGACCCGTTGACGCTCTCTTACACCCTCCCTATCTTGCCGTTCGAAGTGCTGATCATCGTTTGGTATTTCGAACGTCACTTTCGACAGAGAGCCGCGGAGTATTCATGTCACGCACCCGCTGGAGACTCGGTCTCGGCGCCACCGCCTTCCTGGTGGCCGCCGGTCTGGTCCCCGCCCCCGCCCATGCCGAGGACGTCACCGACTACGCGATCACCGTCGACCCGGCCGCCCGGGGCGCGAAGATCGACGACACGATGTACGGCGTCTTCTTCGAGGACATCAACCGGGCCGCCGACGGCGGTCTGTACGCCGAACTCGTGCAGAACCGGTCCTTCGAGTACTCCACCGCCGACAACTCCTCGTACACCCCGCTGACCTCGTGGACGGTCTCCGGCGCCGGCCAGGTGGTGAACGACGACGGACGGCTGGGCGAGCGCAACCGCAACTACCTCTTGCTGGGCGCCGGTTCGTCCGTCACCAACGCCGGATACAACACCGGCATCCACGTGGACGAGGGCAAGAAGTACGACTTCTCGGTGTGGGCCCGCGCAGAGGCCGGTACGGCTCTCGCGGTCTCCTTGCAGGACGCCGACGGGGCACTCGCCACCGCGCGCCAGGTGGCCGTGACGAAGAGCGGCTGGGCCCAGTACAAGGCAACCTTCACCGCGACCCGGACCAGCTCCGACGGCCGCCTCACCGTGGCCTCCTCCGCCGCGGCCGCCCTCGACATGGTGTCCCTCTTCCCGCGCGACACCTACCGCGGTGAACCCAACGGGCTGCGCAAGGACCTCGCCGAGAAGATCGCCGCCCTGCACCCGGGCTTCGTGCGCTTCCCCGGCGGCTGCCTGGTGAACACGGGGTCCATGGAGGACTACAGCACGGCCTCCGGCTGGCAGCGCAAGCGCTCGTACCAGTGGAAGGACACCATCGGCCCGGTCGAGCAGCGCGCGACCAACGCCAACTTCTGGGGCTACAACCAGAGTTACGGCCTCGGCTACTACGAGTACTTCCGCCTCTCCGAGGACATCGGCGCCATGCCGCTGCCCGTGGTCCCCGCGCTGGTGACCGGCTGCGGTCAGAACAAGGCCGTCGTCGACGAGGCACTGCTCAAGCGGCACATCCAGGACACCCTCGACCTCATCGAGTTCGCCAACGGCCCGGCGAGCTCCACGTGGGGCAAGGCGCGGGCGAAGATGGGCCACGCCAAGCCCTTCCACCTCACCCACATCGAGGTCGGCAACGAGGAGAACCTGCCGAACGAGTTCTTCGCCCGGTTCAAGGAGTTCCGCGCCGCCATCCAGGCGAAGTACCCGGACATCCAGGTGATCTCCAACTCCGGCCCGGACGACTCCGGTACGACCTTCGACACGGCCTGGCAGCTCAACAAGGACGCCAAGGTCGACATGGTCGACGAGCACTACTACAACAGCCCGCAGTGGTTCCTGCAGAACAACGACCGCTACGACTCCTACGACCACAGCGGCCCGAAGGTCTTCCTCGGCGAGTACGCCTCCCAGGGCAACACCTTCATGAACGCCCTGACCGAGGCGGCGTTCATGACGGGCCTGGAGCGCAACGCCGACGTCGTCAAACTCGCCTCCTACGCCCCGCTGTTCGCCAACGAGGACTACGTCCAGTGGCGCCCGGACCTGATCTGGTTCAACAACCACGCCTCCTGGAACTCCGCCAACTACGAGGTCCAGAAGCTGTTCATGACCAACGTCGGCGACCGCGTGGTGCCCTCGACGGCCACCGGAACGCCCTCACTGCTCGCCCCGATCACCGGAGCCGTGGGCCTTTCGACGTGGGCGACGACGGCGGCGTACGACGATGTGCGGGTCACCGGTGCCGACGGGAGCACCCTGCTCACCGACGACTTCAGCGGGGATGCCTCGCAGTGGACCCACACCGGTGGCGGCAGCTGGAGCGTCCAGGACGGGCAGTACGTACAGACGGACGTGAACGCAGAGAACACCATGGTCTCGGCCGGTGACCCGTCCTGGCACGACTACGACCTGAAGGCGAAGGCCACCAAGAAGGCCGGCAAGGAGGGCTTCCTCGTCGCCTTCGGCGTCAAGGACACCGGCAACTACTACTGGTGGAACATCGGCGGCTGGAACAACACCCAGAGCGCCGTCGAACAGGCCGTGGACGGCGGCAAGTCGACGCTGATCTCCAAGGCCGGATCGGTCGAGACCGGCCGTACCTACGACATCGACGTCAAGGTGCGCGGCCGTCAGGTGACCCTCTACCTCGACGGACAGGAGTGGGGCAGCTTCACCGACGACAAGCCGGCCGAGCCGTTCCGTCAGGTCGTCACCCACGACAAGAAGACCGGTGACCTGATCGTCAAGGTCGTCAACGCCCAGAACGCGGCCGCGCGTACGGCCATCGACCTGGGCGGCGCCAAGGTGGCCTCCAAGGCCCGGGTGACCACGCTCGCGGCCGGCCCGGACGCCGTGAACAGTGAGACGTCGACCGCGGTCGCCCCGGTGAAGTCCACCTTCGACGGGGTCGCCGGGAAGTTCTCGTACACCTTCCCGGCGAACTCGGTCACCTTCCTGAGGATCAGGCAGAGGTAGCCGACGGGTCGGCGGGCTGCTGTCCGACGGGCAGCAGCCCCCGCTCGCCGAACACCTTCTTCGCCACGGCCGTGGCGTTCAGGGCCCTGGGGAACCCGCAGTAGCCGGCCGACTGCAACAGTGCCTCGACGATCTGCTCGGGGGTGAGGCCCACGTTGAGGGCCGTGTTGATGTGCACCTCCAGCTGGGTCTCGCAGCCACCGAGCGCGGTGAGCATGCCCAGCGTGACCAACTGGCGGTCACGGGGCGCGAGTTGTGGTCGAGAGTAGATCTCGCCGAATCCCCAGGCGATGACCTGGTGGCCCATCTCCGGGCTGATGTCGGCGAGTGAGTCGACGACCAGCTGTCCCACCTCGGGATTGACGCTCCCCAGCATCTCCAGGCCGCGCGCGAAACGCTCCTCGCGGGTGGTGCTCTCGCTCATGTCGGCTCCCTCCGCCCGTACGTCCCCCTCGGCCGCCGTTGGCTTCCGGGTCGTACGGAGTTCACTTCACCGCCATCGGCGGTCGGACAACCAACCGTATGCACCCCTGGTCTAAATCGGCGTAGCAACAACGCACGGGGTGAACGCCCCGGACGGGGGCCTGAATTGACCAGTCAACAGGGTGTGCGACCGACCGTCCCGCCCGAACCGAAGACAGCGAACGACCGCACGGGGGAGCGGCCGCCGCCCGGACCGGGGCAGGCCGCTCTGCTGGCGGCGACCATCACCGCCGTCGTGCTCTGCGCGGCCGACGCCGTCGCGCGCAGCTACCCCTTCGGACCGCGCACCCGGAACGTCAACGACCTGGGAAACCAGTACGTGCCGTTCCACGCCCACCTGTGGGACCTGCTGCACGGGCGGGGCACCGGCGGGCTCCTGGTCAACTGGCAGTCGGGATTCGGCACCAGCTTCCTGCCCGACCTCGGCACCTACCTCACCAGCCCGTTCGCCCTGCTCGTGGCGGTGTTCCCGAGGGACGAGATCGATCTCGCGGTGTACGTGATCACCGTGCTGAAGATCGCGTGCGCCGGTGCCGCCATGGCCTGGCTGCTGCTGAGGCTGCGTCCCGGGCGCTGGTGGGCGGCCGGCCTGCTGGGCGCGTCCTACGCCCTGTGCGGATGGACCGTGGCGACCGCCTCGTACAACCTCATGTGGCTCGACGGGCTGATCGCCCTGCCGCTGCTGTGCCTGGTCGGCGAGTGGATCCTGAGCGGCAGGCGCCCGCTGGTCGGGGTGCTGGTCGTGACGGCCGCCTGGATCGCCAACTTCTACACCGCGTACATGGCCACCCTCGCCGCCGCTCTCGTGTTCCTGGTCCGGCTGTGGCTGGCCGACCTGCCCCGCCGACGCAGGCTCACCGCCGCGGGCCGGGCCGCCCTGACCTCCGCGCTGGGCATGGGCCTGGCCGCACCCCTGGTGACGGTCGTGTACTTCGGGAGCGCGCACGCCTCCGAGGGCCGGTTCACCCGGTTCGCTCCGGTGGGCGCGGACGACCTGCTGGCCCGGCTGCTGCCGACGACGTACAGCTTCGGCTCCCCGGCCCTCTTCGTCGGCACCACGGCCCTCCTGCTCGCCCTGGCCCTGCCCTTCCACCGCGCGGCACCCCGCCGGGTGCGCGCGGGGTGGACGCTGCTGGTGCTCGTCGTGACCCTGTCGATGCAGTGGGGCCCGACCCATCTGCTCTGGCACGCCTTCGCCGCGCCGCAGGGCAGTTCGTACCGGCAGACCTTCGTGGTGTGCGCGCTGCTGGTGATCGCCGCCTGGCACACGCTCTCCTACGGCCCCCTCGACCGGCGGGCCCTGGGCGCGGCGGCCGGACTGCTCGCGCTGATCGCGGTCGTCGCGAGCGGCAGTCAGCTGGTCCGTTCCTTCGCCTGGCCGGTTTTCGTGACGGCGTCGCTGGTCGCGCTGGCCGGGCTGATCCTGCTCGGCCGTGAGCGACCGGTACTGCGCATGGCCCCGGCGGCGCTCGCCGCCGTACTGCTCGTCGGAGCGCAGCTGGGCGAGGCCACCGCCACCGACGCCGTGGCCACCCGGATGCGGTTCGGGCACATGGACGACTACGCCCCCTGGGGCGCCCGGCAGCAGGACCAGGCCGACGCGGTCGCGCAGGCCGACGGCTGGCCCCGCTACCGCACCGACCCGGGCCGGGAACAGACCGTCGGCAACGACCCGCTGGAGGTCGGCGGGCAGGGCGCCCAGTACTACAGCAGCCACACCTCCGCCGTGCTCAGCAGCACGCTCACCGCCCTCGGCGGCGGCTGGACCTCCGGCGGCCGCAGCCTCCAGAGCCTGGACAACGCGGTGACGGACGTCCTCTTCTCCGTCGGCGCCCGGGTGCACTCCCCGCCGGACCCGCATCAGAACTGGTTCCCCCAGGACGGCACCGGGGAGACCGTGACCCGCGAGGACGTCCCGCCCCTGGTGACGGTACGGCCGTCCGCCGCGACCGGTGCCTTCGGGCCGTCGCCGTACCGCAACCAGGAGCTGCTGCTGGGCGCCCGCGTCTACACCCTGCCCCGCATCACCGTCCTCAACGGTGCCGGGAAGCGGCCGGACCGCAGTACCGACCGGCGGCAGGGGGTGCGCACAGGAGGGAAGGCGACGATCACCGCCAGGTGCGCCGCGGGGGACGAGGTCTACCTCTGGGCGCCGTACTTCGCGGGCACCGCACGGCTCGTCGGACCCTCGGCCCAGGGGCTGACCGGCCGGTTCCGGGCCGACTGGCGGCCCCTCACCAAGATCGCCGCCATGCAGCGGCTCGGCACGGTCCCGGACTCCGGGCGTCTCACGATCGAGCTGTCGCCGAACCGGATGGGCGTCGTGCCGGACCAGGCGGTCGGCTGCCTGGACACCGGCCGCCTGCACACCGCCGTACGACAGCTCAAGGCCACCGGCGCCACCGAGGTGACCGTCTCCGGCTCCGGCGGCACGATCCGGGCCCGGCTCCCTGCGGGCAGCAAGGGCGTCGCCGTCGTGGCCGCGCCCCGGATCGCCGGCTGGCGCTGCGCCGCCGGTGACGCGGCCGCCGTACCCGCGAAGGCGTACCACGGGCTGATCGCCGTGCCGCTCGACGGCACCTCGTCCAGTGTCACCTGCGGCTTCCGTCCGCCCGGTCTGCGGCTGGGGGCGGCGGTCGGAGGCGGTGCGCTGGTCGCTCTCGTCGGGTTCGGCGCGTTCGGGGCCCTGCGTCGGCGGAGGGCGTGAGTATGCATTCGGTTGCATAAACGTGCAGCGAAACGTATAGTCATGCCATCCAGGAGGAGGATGACATGGCGGTACGTGCGGCGGTGGCCGGAGCGAGCGGATACGCGGGCGGTGAGGTCCTGCGGCTGCTCCTGGCGCACCCCGAGGTCGAGATCGGCGCCCTGACCGGCAACTCCAACGCCGGACAGCGGCTCGGCACGCTGCAGCCGCATCTGCTGCCGCTGGCCGACCGGGTACTCCAGGAGACCACGGCCGACGTCCTCGCCGGACATGACGTCGTCTTCCTCGCCCTGCCCCACGGGCAGTCCGCCGCCGTCGCCGACCAGCTCGGCCCGGACGTCCTCGTCGTGGACATGGGCGCCGACTTCCGGCTCGAGGACGCGGCCGACTGGGAGAAGTTCTACGGCTCCGCGCACGCCGGCACCTGGCCCTACGGCCTTCCCGAACTGCCGGGTGCCCGCGCCCGGCTCACCGGGACCAGGCGCATCGCGGTGCCCGGTTGCTACCCGACCGCCGTCACGCTCGCCCTCTTCCCGGCCTACGCCGCCAAAATCGCCGAGGACGAGGCCGTGATCGTCGCCGCCTCCGGCACCTCCGGCGCGGGCAAGGCGCCCAAGCCGAACCTGCTGGGCAGCGAGGTCATGGGCTCCATGTCGCCGTACGGCGTCGGCGGCGGCCACCGGCACACGCCCGAGATCGTCCAGAACCTCAGCGCGGCGGCCGGTTCCAGGGTGAGTGTCTCCTTCACGCCGACCCTGGCGCCGATGCCTCGCGGCATCCTCGCCACGTGCAGCGCCAAGGCGAAGCCCGGCGTCACCGCCGAGTCCGTCCGCGCCGCGTACGAGAAGGCTTTCGCCGACGAGCCCTTCGTCCATCTGCTCCCCGAGGGCCAGTGGCCCGCCACGGCGTCCGTCTACGGTTCGAACGGCGTTCAGGTGCAGGTCGCCCTCGACGAGTCCGTGGGCCGCATCATCGCGATCAGCGCCATCGACAACCTGGCCAAGGGCACCGCGGGCGGTGCCGTCCAGAGCATGAACATCGCCCTCGGTCTCCCCGAGGAGCTCGGTCTTTCCACGATCGGAGTCGCACCGTGAGCGTCACGGCAGCCAAGGGATTCCAGGCGGCGGGCATCGCCGCCGGAATCAAGGAGAACGGCAACCCGGACCTGGCCCTCGTGGTCAACACCGGGCCCCGCCGCGCCGCCGCCGGCGTCTTCACCTCCAACCGTGTGAAGGCCGCGCCGGTGCTGTGGTCCGAGCAGGTCCTCAAGAGCGGCCAGCTGTCGGCCGTGGTCCTCAACTCCGGTGGCGCCAACGCCTGTACGGGCCCCAAGGGCTTCCAGGACACGCACGCCACCGCCGAGAAGGTCGCCGAGGTGCTGGACATCGGCGCGGGTGAGGTGGCCGTCGCCTCCACCGGGCTCATCGGCCTGCTGCTCCCGATGGACAAGCTCCTGCCGGGAGTCGAGGCCGCCGCGGCTCAACTGTCCGAGCACGGCGGTGAGAAGGCCGCCATCGCCATCAAGACCACCGACACCGTCCACAAGACGTCCGTCGTGACCAAGGACGGCTGGACCGTCGGCGGCATGGCCAAGGGCGCGGGCATGCTCGCCCCCGGCCTCGCCACCATGCTGGTCGTCCTCACCACCGACGCGGACCTGGAGAGCGAGGCCCTGGACAGGGCCCTGCGGGCCGCCACCCGGACCACCTTCGACCGTGTCGACTCCGACGGCTGCATGTCCACCAACGACACCGTGCTGCTGCTCGCCTCCGGCGCCTCCGACGTCACCCCGGAATACGCGGAGTTCGCCGAGGCGGTACGGACCGTCTGCGACGACCTAGGCCAGCAGCTGATCCGGGACGCCGAGGGCGCCAGCAAGGACATCAAGGTCGAGGTGGTGGGCGCCGCCAGCGAGGACGACGCGGTCGAGGTCGGCCGTTCCATCGCCCGCAACAACCTCCTCAAGTGCGCGATCCACGGCGAGGACCCCAACTGGGGCCGCGTCCTGAGTGCCATCGGCACCACGAAGGCCGCTTTCGAGCCCGACCGGCTCAACGTCGCCATCAACGGCGTCTGGGTCTGCAAGAACGGCGGCGTCGGGGAGGACCGCGACAAGGTCGACATGCGCTACCGCGAGGTGCACATCGTCGCCGACCTCGCGGCCGGCTCCGAGACCGCCACCATCTGGACCAACGACCTCACCGCCGACTACGTCCACGAGAACAGCGCCTACTCCTCATGAGCACCACGCGAAAGCACACCGCGCTCCCCAAGGCCCAGATCCTCATCGAGGCGCTGCCCTGGCTGGTCCGCCACAACGGCAAGACCGTCGTCATCAAGTTCGGCGGCAACGCCATGATCGACGAGGACCTGAAGGCCGCCTTCGCCCAGGACGTCGTCTTCCTGCACCACGCGGGGCTCAAGCCGGTCGTCGTGCACGGCGGCGGCCCGCAGATCAGCGCGGCCCTCGACAAGCACGGCATCGTCAGCGAGTTCAAGGCCGGCCTGCGGGTCACCACCGAGGATGCCATGGACGTCGTACGGATGGTGCTGGCCGGGCAGGTGCAGCGCGAGCTGGTCAATCTGCTCAACGAACACGGGCCGCTCGCCGTCGGACTGACCGGCGAGGACGCGCACACCATCACCGCCATCAAGCACCAGCCCGAGATCGACGGCGAGTTGGTCGACATCGGGCGGGTGGGCGAGATCACCGAGATCGACACGGGCGCGATCGAGGCACTGCTCGCCGACGGCCGGATCCCGGTCGTCTCGTCGATCGCCCGGAGCCAGGACGACCACCATGTCTACAACGTCAATGCTGATACGGCGGCTGCGGCACTCGCTGCTGCTCTTGACGCCGAAACCCTCATGGTCCTCACGGACGTCGAGGGCCTCTACGAGGACTGGCCGCACAGCGACGAGGTGATCAGCCGCCTCACGGCTTCCCAACTGGAGAAGCTGCTGCCGGAGTTGAGCTCCGGCATGGTCCCGAAGATGGAGGGCTGTCTGCATGCCGTGCGCAACGGCGTGACCACGGCCCGGGTCATCGACGGGCGGGTCCAGCACTCGATCCTGCTGGAGATCTTCACCGACGAGGGGATCGGCACGATGGTCGTGCCGGACGCGCAAGAGGGGGATGACGTATGACCGACAATCAGGAGCTGACCCAGCGGTGGCAGGGCTCGCTCATGAACAACTACGGCACCCCTCGCCTCCCGCTCGTCCGCGGTGCGGGACTCAAGGTCTGGGACGCCGAGGGCAAGGAGTACCTCGACTTCGTCGGCGGCATCGCCACCAACGCGCTCGGCCATGCCCACCCGGCGATCGTCGAGGCCGTCAGCAAGCAGATCGCCTCCCTCGGCCACATCTCCAACTTCTTCATGGCCGAGCCGACCGTCACCCTCGCCGAACGGCTGCTCCAGCTCTTCGGCCGGGACGGCAAGGTCTTCTTCTGCAACTCCGGCGCCGAGTCGGTCGAGGCGGCCTTCAAGATCGGCCGGCTGACCGGGCGCACCCACATGGTCGCGACCGAGGGCGGCTTCCACGGCCGGACCATGGGCGCCCTCGCGCTCACCGGCCAGCCCGCCAAGCGGGACCCCTTCCTGCCGCTGCCGGGTGACGTCACGCATGTGCCGTACGGCGACGCGCAGGCGCTGGCCGCCGCCGTCACTGAGGACACCGCTCTCGTCGTCATCGAGCCGATCCAGGGCGAGAACGGCGTCGTGGTACCGCCGGCCGGCTACCTCAAGGCGGCCCGGGCGATCACGGCGGCCAAGGGCGCGCTGCTGGTCCTCGACGAGGTGCAGACCGGCATCGGGCGTACCGGACACTGGTTCGAGTACCAGGCCCACGAGGGCGTCCTCCCGGACGTGGTCACCCTCGCCAAGCAGCTCGGCGGCGGACTGCCGCTCGGCGCGACCGTCGCCTTCGGGCGGGCCGCGGACCTGCTGCAGCCGGGGCAGCACGGGACGACGTTCGGCGGGAACCCGGTCGCGTGCGCCGCCGGTCTCGCCGTCCTCGACACCATCGCGAACGACGGGTTGCTGGAGAACGTCAAGCAGCAGAGCGAGAGGCTGCGGGACGGAATCGAGTCACTCGGACACCCCTTGATCTCCCAGGTCCGGGGTGCGGGGCTCCTGCTGGGTATCGTGCTCACCGAGCCGCTCGCGCCGAAGGTGCAGCAGGCGGCTCAGGAGGCCGGATTCCTGGTGAACGCGCCCGCCCCCGATGTCGTACGGCTGATGCCGCCGCTGAACCTCGGCGACAACGAAGTGGACGCGCTTGTTCAGGCTCTCCCCGGCATCCTGGGTGTCGCCGAGGGAGACGGATGATCCGGAGAATGAGACGACGATGAGTCATGCGCAGGATCACGAGCACAACGGGGCCGCGGGGCCTGCCGTGCCGCAGACGCGTACCGCGCGCCACCGCCGGATCGTGGACATCCTCAACCGGCAACCGGTGCGGTCACAGAGCCAGTTGGCCAAGCTGCTGTCCGACGACGGGCTGAGCGTCACACAGGCGACGCTCTCCCGGGACCTCGACGAGCTGAACGCGGTGAAGATCCGTAACACCGACGGGGATCTCATCTACGCGGTGCCCAGTGAGGGGGGTTTTCGGACCCCTCGGGCGCCGTTGGGGGAGTCCGCCAAGGAGGAGCGGATGCGGCGGCTCTCTCAGGAGCTGCTGATTTCTGCGGAGGCCTCGGCGAATCTCGTGGTGCTCCGGACCCCTCCGGGGGCTGCGCAGTTCCTCGCGTCGGCCATTGATCAGGCCGAGCTGCACGACATCCTGGGGACCATCGCCGGTGACGACACGCTGATGCTGATCAGCCGGAACCCTACGGGGGGTCAGGCGCTGGCCGAGCATCTGCTGCGGTTGGCTCAGAACGGGCACTAGTGGTCGTCTGTCGGGTGCGGCTTGGTGGGGGCTGGTCGCGCCCACGCGGCGGAGCGGCACATCGACACAGCCCCGCGCCCCTAAAAGCGCTTACCCGAGCCGGGCTGCCAAGCCCCCGGTACACCTGACCTCGTCGCCCGCCGTGATCAGCAGCGCCTCCACGTCCGGCAGGCTCTCCAGCCACGCCAGGCCCTCCCGCGACCCCATCGCGAACGCTGCCGTCGCCCAGCAGTCCGCCCAGGTCACCGTGGGGGCCACGACCGTCACCGCGACGAGGTCCGTGACCGCGGAGCGGCCGGTGCGGGGGTCGATGATGTGGGCGCCGCGTTCCGCCGTGCCGGACGTCGCCACGGCCAGCTCGGCCGCACCCGCCGCCGAGACCACCGCCGCCAGGCCGCCCGGGCGCAGGGGGTCCGAGACCCCTACCCGCCACGGGCGTTCCGGGCCCGGTACGCCCAGCAGCTGCACGTCGCCGCCGCCGTTGACGCTCACCCCGGTCGCCCCCGCGAGAGCCATCCGACGGGCCGCTCGTTCCACCGCCCAGCCCTTGACGATGCCGGTGGGGTCGAGACGGCCCCCGTAGCGCAGACTGAACCAGCCGTCGCTCAACCGCTCGGCCTCGGCGCCGAGTTCGAGTATCTCGGCCACCTCCGGGTCGCACTCGGCGACCGTCAGCTCGCCGCGGGCCAGGCGGGAGACCTGGCTGTCGTCGCGGTAGGTGCTGAACACCTCGTTAACACAGTGCAGTTGGGCCACCGCCTCCCGCAGTGCCGTCTGTACGGCAAGGGGTTCCCCGCCGCGGACGTCGAAGGAGAAGACCGTCCCCATGACCTCCTCTGCGTGACGCACCGCGGCGGGAGCTTGTGCCGGCTCGGCCACCGTGTCAGCCACCGGCCTGGTCCAGCGCCGACTGCAGCGACTTCTTGTAGCCCTCGCTGGTGTAGGTGGCTCCGGAGACCGAGTCGATGTCCGCGCTGCCGGCCGCCACGGCCTCCTGGTTGAGCTTCGGGATGGACTGCGCCGTCTTCTGGTCGCTCGTCCCGCCCTTCGGCGCCTGCACCGCCTCGGCGTTGGTGATCTTGCCGCCGCTGACCGTGATCCGGACCTGCACCGGGCCGTACTGGGTCTGCGACACGGCACCGGTCACCGTCTTGGCGGCCGTACCGGCGCTGCCGCCCGCCGTCTGGGACGGCTGAGCCGACGGCTGCGCCTGGGAGGCCGCCTCGTTCGCCTTGTCGATCGCCGACTGGAGCGCCTTCTTGTAGCCCTCGCTCGTGTAGGTCGCCCCGGAGACCGTGTCGACCTGCGAGGTCTGCTTGGCGAGCGTGTCCTGGGTGAGCTTCGGAATGGACAGAGCGGTCTTCGCGTCGCTCTCCCCGCCCTTGGGCGCCTGGACCGCCTCGGCCTTGGTGATCTTGTTGCCGCTGACGGTGATACGGACCTGGACGGGACCGTACTGGGTCTGGACCACGTCCCCGGTGACCGCGCCGCCGGCGGCCGCCCCGGTGCCGCCCTGGGCGGACTCCTGCGCCGCCGCCGTCTGCTGCGGGATCGTTCCGCCTGCCTGGGCGGACGCCGGGTCCGAGGACGGCTTCAGCGACAGCATCAGCACGACACCGGAGACGGTGGCGGCGGTCGCGAGCACGACTCGACGGACGGGGTGACTCTTCCTCATCGCTTCAACAGCTCCTGAATTCCCGTCGTCACATCTCGAACGACTCGTGATGGATGCGGCGGGCGGGCACACCCGCGCCGCGCAGTGCTTCGTACACGGACTGCGCGAAACCGTTCGGCCCGCACATGAACACGTCGTGCTTGTCGATGTCGGGGAGCTTGCGCTGGAGGGACTCCGCGGAGATGTCCGGGCGCTCCCCGTCCGGACTGTTGACCGCGTACATCAGCCGGGCGCCGCGCTCGTCCGCGATGGCGGCGAGCTCGTCCCACAGGGCCAGGTCCTGGGTGGTGTTGGCCCGGTACAGCAGGGTGATGTCACCGGCTGCGCCCGGCAGCGTCTCGAACAGGGCCCGCATCGGCGTGATGCCGACACCGCCGGCCACCAGCAGCACCTTGCCGCGGCTGCGGCGCTGGGCGGTCAGGGCGCCGTACGGCCCCTCGGCCCACACCTTGGTGCCGGGCACCAGCTCGCGCAGCCGCTCGCTGTGGTCGCCGATCGCCTTCACCGTGATCCGCAGCATGCCCGGTCGGGGCGCCGCGGACAGCGAGTACGGGTGGGAGCTGAACCGCATGCCCGGCGCGAGGAAGCGCCAGCGGAAGAACTGGCCCGCCTCCGCGCCCATCCGGTGCAGCTTGCGCCCGCCGATGAGCACCGACACGACGCCCGGCGTCTCCTCGACGACCGCCTCGACGTACATCCGGTGCCGCAGGTTCAGCCGGATCGGGGTGAGGATCCGGTACCAGAGCACCAGCGCGGTGACCGAGCCGTACAGCGCGTACCAGACGGTCTTGGCGACCGGCTCGACCGCGAAGTCGTTGCCGGTGGTCAGCTGGTGCCAGAAGGTCAGGAAGACCGCCGCGTACGTCAGCAGGTGCACGTGGTACCAGGTGTCGTACGGGATCCGGCGGCGCACCCCGCCGATCGACATCAGCCCGATGAGGAACAGCAGACCCGTGCCGATGGCCGCCTTGCCCATGTCCGGCAGCTGGTTGATGGAGTCCATCGTCTGCTGGACGATGTCGCCGAGCCCCTTGCCGGCCTGCAGGGCGTAACCCCACATGATCAGGAAGACGTGGGCGACGACCAGGCAGAGGGTGTAGCGGCCGGTCATCGCGTGCCAGCGGGCGACCCGGTCGGAGCCCACCCGGCGTTCCAGCGCGGGTACCCGGGCCATTTGCAGCACCACGAGCGCCATCAGATATCCGGCCAGCAGACCGGTGATCCGGCCCGCGTTGAGGATCTTGCTGTTGTCGTCGGCGACGGACGGTGTGTTGTGCCACCACAGCCACAGCACACCGGCCGCGCCCGCCCATACGGCGAGCAGCAGAACGGTCGCCGGGGAACGGCGCGGGCGGATGCGGCGCATCGTCTGGCGGCGGGCGGCGCGGCCGCCTGCGAGCGTCGTGGTCACGTTTCCTCCGGGGACGGGGGCAAGGGGGGTGGGCGTGGTCCCTTGGTCCTCAGATACGTGCCGTGACGCCGGTGTGTTCAGCTGCCCGCGGAGTCCAGTGCGGACTGGAGTGACTGGCGGTAACCGTCGCTCGTGTAGGTGGCTCCCGAGACCGTGTCGATCTCCGCGCTCTGGGCCTGGAGGGCCTCGCTCCGCAGCCGGGGGATCGCGTAGCTGTTGATCTCCTGGTCCCGGGGGTTGTCCGTCGGGTAGGTGACCGCCGTGACCTCGGTGAGCTTGCCGTCCTTGATGGTGATGCGGACCTGGACCGGGCCCCACCGCGTCTGCACGGTGTCGCCGGTGACGGTCTTCGTGCCGGTGGCGGCCGATCCGGTGCCGCCCGACGCGCTCGCGCTGCTGGAGGGCGCGGGCAGCGCCAGGGCGGCCTGCGACGCGTGCGGCTTCAGCGACAGCAGCATCACCATCCCGGAGACGGTGGCAGCGCTCGCCAGCACGATGCGGCGCAGCGGACGGTTCTTCTTCAACGCGTGCACGTGTGCGGCCTCACAGTTCTCAGAGCTCGAAGGATTCGTGGTGGATACGGCGGTCCGGTACCCCGGCGGCGCGCAGCTCCTCGTACAGCTCCCGGGCGAAGCCGTGAGGGCCGCAGAGGTAGACGTCGTGGCCGGCCAGGTCGGGGAAGGCCGACCGCAGCGACGCCGCGGTGATCCGCGGCCGTTGCCCCTGGGGCCCGTTGAGCAGGTAGTGCACCTTCGCTCCGCGCCACCGCGCGACGGCCTCCAACTCCCCGCCCAGCGCGAGGTCTTCGACCGTGCGCGCCCGGTAGAGGAGGGTGACCTCGCCCGGCAGGGTCTCGAACAGCGCCCGCAGCGGGGTGATACCGACTCCGCCCCCGATCAGCAGCGACTTGGACGAGGTCTGCCGGTCGCCGGTCAGCGATCCGTACGGCCCCTCAGCCCACACGCGCGTGCCGGGCCGCAGCAGCGCCACGGCCGCGCTGTGGCCGCCGAGCGCCTTGACCGTGATCCGCATGCGGTCGGGACGGGGCGGCGCCGACAGGGAGTACGGCGTCGAGGTCCACCGCAGGCCCTCGGCCAGGAACCGCCAGCGGAAGAACTGCCCCGCCCGCGCGCCCAGCCGATCCAGATCCCGTCCGCGCACGACGACGGACCACACGCCCGGCGCCTCCTGGTGCACCGACTCCACCCGCAGCCGGTGCCGCAGGTTCAGCCGCACCGGCGCGAGGATCCGGAACCACAGCACCAGGGCCGCCACGCCCAGGTACAGCGCGTACCAGGCGGCCGTGGCCCCCGCGTTTCCGCTCAGGTCGTTGCCGAGGGCGAGCTGGTGGCCGAAGGCGAGGAACACGGCCGCGTACGTGAGGAGATGGACGTAGTACCAGAACTCGTGGCCGGTGCGGCGGCGTACCGCGCGCGCCGAGGTGACGCCGACGGCGAGGAGGATCACCGTCCCCGCGGTCGCCTTGAGCATCTCCGGATAGTCCAGGACCACGGTGACGGTCTCGTGCCACAGCGAGGCACCGTCCTGGGCGGCGTACCCGGCGAGGATCAGCCCGATGTGCGCGAGCAGCAGGCAGACGGTGTAGCGGCCGGCCATCGCGTGCCAGCGCGCCACCCGGTCCGAGCCGACCCGTCGCTCCAGCAGCGGCACCCTCGCCATCAGCCCCACCAGCACCGCGCAGGCGTACCCGCACAGCAGCCCGGCGATCCGCCCGGCGCCGGTCAGCCACCCGGCCGTACCGACCACGGAACCGGTGTCCGCCCACCACAGGGCGATCACGGCCGCCGCCCCGGCCCACAGCAGGGCCAGCACGGCACCCGCGGGGGAGCGTCGCGCGGGCGGCGCCACGGCCGGTGCGGCCCGCTGCTCGTACACGGTGGTCATGGATGCGTCCTTTCGCCTGTCCGGGCCACCACTGTGCGAGGGGAACCTCTCAGGACCCTCTGAACGGCCACCCCGCAGAGCGCACTCAGAGGAAACTCAGAGCTTCCCGGGGCCCCCGCCGCCCCGGCCAGGGGTGATCCTGGAGAGGTCATGAACACCGCACGCTCCGGCCGCCCCGCCCTCACCCGCCCCGACGGCACCCCGCTGCGGGTCCTCGTCGTCGACGACGACCCGGACCTCGCCGAGGTCCTCTCCGGCGCCCTGCGCTACGAGGGCTGGCAGATCCGCACGGCCGGCGACGGCGCCTCGGCGGTGGCCGCGGCCCGGGAGCTGCTGCCCGACGCCGTCGTCCTGGACGTGATGCTCCCGGACACCGACGGCTTCGCCGTGCTGCGCGCCCTGCACACCGTGAAGTCGGACGTGTGCGTCCTCTTCCTGACCGCCCGGGACGCGGTCGAGGACCGCATCAAGGGCATCACGGCGGGCGGCGACGACTACGTCACCAAGCCCTTCAGCCTGGAGGAGGTCGTCGCCCGGCTGCGCGGACTGCTCCGCCGCGCGGGCATGGCCCGGCAGCTCGACGAGGGCCCCCGGCTGACCGTCGGCGACCTGGTCATGGACGAGGAGGCCCGCGAGGTCGCCCGTGGCGGCGAGCTGATCGAACTCTCCCCGACCGAGTTCGAGCTGCTGCGCTTCCTCATGCGCAACCCGCGCCGCGTGCTCAGCAAGGCGCAGATCCTCGACCGGGTGTGGTCCTACGACTTCGGCGGCCGCGCCCATGTCGTCGAGCTGTACATCTCCTACCTGCGCAAGAAGGTGGACGCGGGCCGCGAGCCGATGATCCACACCGTGCGCGGGGCCGGGTACGTGATCAAACCGGTGACGCCATGAGAAGCCTGCGGCCCCACACGCTGCGGGCCCGGCTCACCCTCGGCCTCCTGGTGCTCCTCGCGGTGAGCTGTGCCGCCGTCGGGCTGGCCGCCGTGGTGGAGCTGAACGGCTTTCTCACCAGCCGGCTCGACGAGCAGCTGACCGAGGCCGGGAACAGGTTCGCGGTGAGCCTGGAGCACAAGGGAGAGCCGCAGAAGGACGACCACGACGGTGACGAGCGCGCCGACACCCGCAGGCAGGCCACCGGCACCTTCGGAGCCCGGCTCATGAACGGCACGGTGACCAACGCCGCGGTGGTCCGCTCAGCCGGCACCCTGAACGTCGGCCTCACCGCGGACGACCGCAAGCGGCTCGCCGCGGTCCCGGCCGACGGCAGGGGCCACAGCATCGGCCTCTCCGCCCTGGACGACTACCGGGTGATCGCCACCCGGGGGCTGGACCGCGACGTCCTGATCACGGGGATGCCCCTGGAGCCCGTCGAAGCCGCCGTTCACCGCCTGGAGCTGGTCTCGGCGATCGTCTTCGGCGCCGCCCTCACCGCCGCCGGTGTCGCGGGCGCCCTGTGGGTGCGCTGGTCCCTGCGCCCGCTCAGCCGGGTCGCCGCCACCGCCACCCGGGTCAGCGAACTCCCGCTGGCCAGCGGCGAGGTGGCCCTTCCGCCCCGCGCCCCCGAGTCCGACCCGCGCGGTGAGGTGGGCCGGGTCGCCGGCGCCTTCAACCGCATGCTCGGCCATGTCGAGGACGCCCTGACCAAACGCCATGCCAGCGAGGAACGGCTGCGCAGCTTCGCCGCCGACGCCAGCCACGAACTGCGCACCCCGGTCGCCTCGGTACGCGGCCACGCCGAACTCGCCCTGCTGCACCCCGGCCCGCTGCCGCCGGAGATCACCCGGGCCCTGCAACGCATCGCCGCCGAGTCGACCCGCATGGGCGCGATGGTCGACGACCTGCTCCTGCTGGCCCGCCTGGACGCGGGCCGGCCCCTGGAAGCGGCTCCCGTCGACCTCACCCGCCTGGTCCTCGACGCCCTCACGGACGCGCGGGCCACGGGGTCCGGTCATCGCTGGGAACTGGACCTCCCCGAGGACCCGGTCACGGTGACGGGCGACGCACACCGCCTCCAGCAGGTCCTGGCCAACCTGCTGTCCAACGCCAGGCTGCACACCCCCGCCGGCACCAAGGTGACGGTGACCCTGGAGACCGACGGCAGCACAGCGTCGTTGAAGGTCCACGACGACGGCCCCGGCATCCCCGAGGACATCCAGCCGGGCGTCTTCGAACGCTTCACCCGCGCCGACCGCAGCACCAAGGCGGAGACCGGCGGCGCGGGCCTGGGACTGTCGATCGTGGCGGCGGTGGTGGAGGCGCACGGGGGCAGCGTGACGGTGGAGAGCGAGCCGGGTTCGACGACCTTCACCGTCCGGATCGGCAAGGCGTGAATCAGACCGCGGACGGCGGCAACGGCAACGGCAGCCCCGGCAGGCCGTCCAGGCTCGTGGCGATGTGCTCCTTCTTGGTGAAGTACGCGCTGAGCGAGGCGTCGTCCTCGCGCGCGAACCGCTTGCCGTGCAGCTCGCGGTCGCCCTCGTACGCCATGTACGGCACCGCGTAACCGCAGGAGTCGCGGACCAGTTCGGCCGTCACGACGACGATCGCCCGCAGTCCGTGCGCGGTCGGGTCGATGTCCGGGAAGCGGGCGAGCAGTTCCTTGAAGCGCGGGTCGTCCCGGAAGACCGGCTCACCGCGCCCGTGCACGCGGACGATGTTGGGCGGCCCCTGGAACGCGCACCACATGAGGGTGATCCGGCCGTTCTCCCGCAGATGCGCGACCGTCTCGGCGGTGGAACCGGCGAAGTCGAGGTAGGCCACGGTGAGTTCGTCGAGGACCGCGAAGGAGCCGCGCAGACCCTTGGGGGAGAGGTTGACCGTGCCGTCGCCTGACAGGGGCGCGGTCGCGGTGAAGAAGAGGGGCTGCGCCTCGATGAAGGAGCGGAGCCGGCCGTCTATGCGCTCAAAAGTCTTTCCCATGTCCACGCATTATGGGCGCAGATATTTCGTTCGTCTAACGAATACGGACATCCCTCGTGCCACGACGTCCGTGGCCGCCCCGGCCGGCGCTCACACGGGGCGGCCACAGCGCCTGTCACGTCACTTGGTGAGCGTGCAGGCGGCCAGGGAGTCGAGGCCCTGCGGCTTCTCCGCAGTACGGCCGATGGAGATGGCGATGCGGTCGATGGTCGACTTCCGCTTGTCGGCCAGCGGGCCGAGGATGGCGTTCTGGACGAAGTTGGGACCGCCCTGGCCGACGGTGTCGACGAGCCGCTTGTTGGCCTCGTCGATCTGGGTCTGGAGCAGGGTCAGGTTGCGGTCGACCTCGGCCTGCGCGGTGGCGGGGATCGCCGGCAGCTGCGAGGCCACGTCCGGGCAGGAGATGGCGCCGGTTCCGGCTGCCTCACCCGTGTCGCCCGCGCCCTCCGCGTTCCCGGTGTCCTCGGCGCCGCCGGCCGGCTCCGAGGCCGCCTCGCTCGGTGTCGCCCCCGCATCCGCGCCGGCTCCGGCCTCCGCACCCGCGCCCGCCTCCTCGCCCGTGCCGGCGGCACCGCCGGCGTTGAGGGTGCAGGGAGCCAGGGCGTCGAGGCCCTGCGGCTTGTCGGCCGTACGGCCGATGGCGGTGGCGATGCGGTTGACCGTGGCGATCCGCTTGTCCTCCAGCGGGCCGAGGATGGCGTTCTGGACGAAGTTGGGACCGCCCTGGCCGACGGTGTCGACGAGCCGCTTGTTGGCCTCGTCGATCTGGGTCTGGAGCAGGGTCAGGTTGCGGTCGACCTCGGCCTGCGCGGTGGCCGGGATCTCCGGCAGCTGGGAGGCCACGTCCGGGCACGTGATGCTGCCGACGTCGGCCAGTGTGCGGGCGGTGGGGGTGCCGCTCTTGGAGGTCTCCCCGGCGAGGGCGGTGCCGGCGACGATCGCCCCGGTCAGTGCCACGGCGGCGGCGCCGCCGATGATCGCCACGCGGCGCTTGTTGTACTTAGGAAGAGCCCTGGACATGCGGATGCCTCACTCGGGGTCGGGAGTGGTCTTCGTTGACAAACGCGGCGCCTGCGTTCGGCGGGAAGTACGGGCAAGCGGTTTCCCGTGTTCAAAGGGAGCGCAAATTCCTTGCCGCCCGGACCCCAGATTGACGAATCATGCAGGACTCTGCATAATCATGCATAACGTTGAGTGCAGCCGTGAGGAGCAACGCAAGTGAGCAGCAACAGCGGTGACGTCCGGCTCTGGGGCGGCCGTTTCGCCGACGGTCCCGCCGAGGCCCTGGCCAAGCTGTCCGCGTCCGTCCACTTCGACTGGCGGCTCGCGCCGTACGACATCGCCGGTTCGCGTGCCCACGCGCGCGTGCTGCACAACGCGGGACTGCTGACCGAGGACGAGCTCCAGCGCATGCACGCGGGGCTCGACCAGCTCGAAGCCGACGTGGCCGACGGTTCCTTCGTGGGCACGATCGCCGACGAGGACTGCCACACGGCCCTGGAGCGGGGCCTGCTGGAGCGGGTCGGCCCCGACCTCGGCGGCAAGCTGCGCGCCGGCCGCTCGCGCAACGACCAGATCGCGACCCTCTTCCGCATGTACCTGCGGGACCACGCCCGCATCATCGGCGGCCTGATCGCCGAACTCCAGGACGCGCTGATCGGCCTGGCCGAGGCCCACCCGGACGTGGCGATGCCCGGCCGCACCCACCTCCAGCACGCCCAGCCGGTCCTGTTCGCCCACCACGTCCTGGCCCACGTCCAGTCCCTGTCCCGGGACGCCGAGCGGCTGCGCCAGTGGGACGAGCGCACGGCCGTCTCGCCGTACGGCTCGGGCGCCCTGGCCGGTTCCTCCCTGGGTCTGGACCCGGAGGCGGTCGCGAAGGACCTCGGCTTCGAACACGGCAGCGTCGGCAACTCCATCGACGGCACGGCCTCCCGTGACTTCGTCGCCGAGTTCGCCTTCATCACCGCGATGATCGGCGTCAACCTCTCCCGGATCGCCGAGGAGATCATCATCTGGAACACGAAGGAGTTCTCCTTCGTGACC